>JANSXG010000078.1 GCA_024743075.1 bacterium
CCGCCACCATGCAGCCGGTCGCGGTCGAATCCGTCGCCGGTGCGGTCGCTGACTCGCTCGAACGCGCCGACGCCATCGGCGAGGTCTACCCACTCGGAGGCTCCGAGCGACTGACCTGGCCCGAGCTGCTCGAGCATGTACGCGACCACATCCCCATGGCGGGAAAGAAAAGGATCATCCCGATCCCGGGCCACCTCGGGTACGCCATGGCCGTCGCGGCCAAGCCGTTCGGGCTCGCGCAGGCGCTGCCGTTCGGCCCGAGCGAGCCGCTGATGGCCATCGAAGACAACATCTGCGATACCCGCAAGGCCGAGCAGGATCTCGGCTTCGAGCCCTCATCCTTCCGCGAGGGTGTAACTGGGTACGCCGACCGAATCTGATCCCGTGCCGGCCCGCGTGCCGGTCATCCTCCATCTCCGGGTCCACAGATGAAGAAGTCCGACCTTGTCCTCACGATCCTCATCTTCGCGGCACTGATCCTCGGAGTGATCGTCGGGCAGTTCTTCATTTGGGATCCGGCCGTGACCTCGGATGTGCTCAGCCAGAAGACCGCCGCGCTGCAGCAGATCGGCGAGTTGACCTTCGTCCAGCCGCTGAAGATGCTCGTGATCCCGCTGGTGTTCGTCGCGGTGCTCGTCGGCGTGACGAGCATCGGCGACCCTCAACGCCTCGGCCTCGTCGGCGGCGCGACGATGCTCTACTACATCACCACCATGATGTTCGCGATCACGCTCGGGCTCATTCTCGTAAACACGATCAAACCCGGCGCCGGCGCGAACCTCGCGGACTTCGAGACCGAAGCGAGGGCGAGCTACCAAACCACCCAAAGCGCGGTCGAGAATCCCGATGCGCCGACCGGCGTCGGTGAGGTCTTCCTCAATCTCATCGATCAGATGATTCCGGCGAACCCGCTCAAGGCGGCGGTTGAGGGCCAGACGCTCCCGACCGTGGTGGTCGCCATCCTGCTCGGTCTCGCGCTCGTTTCGGTCGGCAAGGTCGGTCGCCCGACCATCGAGGCCTTCGAGGGCCTCTTCCAAGCCCTCATCAAGATCGTCATGTGGATCCTGTGGCTCATGCCCATCGGCGTGTTCTGCATCGTCGCGGCACGCGTCGGCACCTCCGGGCTGGACGAACTGGCCGGACCGATCGGCAAGTACGCGCTGACCGTCGTGCTCGGCCTCTTGCTCCACGGCTTCGTCACGCTCCCGCTCCTGCTGTGGCTCTTCGGACGGACCAACCCCTACCGGTATTTCTGGCAGATGCGCAAACCGGTCCTGACCGCCTTCGGCACCGCCAGCAGCGCGGCCACGCTCCCCATCACCATCGAGGAAGCCCATCGAAGCGGCGGCTGCTCCAAGCGGGCCGCAAACTTTGTCCTCCCGCTGGGAGCGACGATCAACATGGACGGGACGGCGCTGTATCAGGCGGTCGCGGTCGTCTTCCTCTTTCAGATGATGGGAACCGACCTCACGCTCACACAGCAGCTCATCATCCTCATCACAGCGACGCTCTCGGCCATCGGCGCCGCCGGCATCCCCTCGGCCGGGCTGGTCACCATGGCGATCGTGATCTACGCCGTGAACAACTCGCTCGCCGCGGGCGATCCGAACCTACCACAACTCCCGCTCTGGACGATCGGCATCATCCTCGGCATCGACCGCCTGCTCGATATGTGCCGCACAGCGGTCAACGTCTGGGGCGACGCCATCGGAGCGAGAATGATCACGAAACTCGCTCCCGACATCGACGACGAACGAGAAGCGGCGATGGCCTGACCGTTTGCTCGCAGTAAGGATTTCCAGGATGAATTCACGCGACGACATCTATTCGGTTGAAGGCCCCGAGAGGCACAGCGACTACCAGCCGGCACCCGGTCCGGACCGATACGCCGCGTCGGCAGCGGGTGTCGCTCGGCACTGCCGCAACTGCGGACAGATGATCGATGAGATCGGCGGCGGGAACTTCTGTCCCGGCTGCGGTCAGCCGCTCCGGCAGATGCACCACAGCAGCGCGCCGACGTCAGGCTTCGCGATCGCGTCGCTGGTGATGGGGATCCTCTCGATCATTTCCTGCTTCTTCTACGGGCTTCCAACGATTGTCTTCGGGCCGCTCGCCATTGTTTTCGCCAGCATGGCCAGAGGGCAAGTCGCGTCAGGAGCGGCTTCGCCGGCATCGCTTGGCCTCGCGAGCGCCGGTCGCATCATGGGGATCATCGGACTGTCCATCGTTGCAGCGGTCATCCTCGTCGTCGTCATCGCATTCGCATTCGGGATCGGAAGCGCAACACCGTGACGCAGGCCCCACGCAAGGAGTTTCGCGATGAACGATGAGAACGACATCTACGCCCTTGAAGGCGACGGCGACGATCGCGAGCCCGCTCGGTCAGAGGTCGCTTCCGCGCAACCCCAAACACGATTCGTGGTCCGCTGCAACAAGTGCGGCTACGACCTTAAGGGCCTGACCATCGGCGAGTTCTGCCCCGAGTGCGGTCATCAGATCGGCATGCCGGGCTCGCAAGACGCACCGACCTCCGGCGCGGCCGTGACGTCGTTGGTCCTCGGCATCCTCGCGATCATCTCGTGCACGTTCTACGGCGTGCCGGGGCTCATCTTCGGCCCGCTGGCGATGTACTTCGCATCCCGCGCGAAAAAGCAGGTGCTGGCGGGGAAAGCCTCGCCGAGTTCGCTCGGACTGGCCGGCGCCGGCAAGGTCCTCGGCATCATCGGCATCGTCATCGGCGGGCTGTCGGTGCTCGCGATCATCGCCTTTGTGATCTTCTTCGGCGCGAGCATGTCGCTGTACCCGTGAGCGATCCGCATTCATCGTCCGCCGAGCAGAGGCAAGATCCCTCGCTGCCCGTCGTTGATCCGGAGAGTCAGGACACCGACGAGCCCAGCGACGGCACCACGCCACACGCCAACGCGTACCGCGCGGAGGCGGACCCGTCTCGGGCGTGGACCGCCACCATCCGATCCGATTGCCCGCGCTGCCGCTACGACCTCACCGGACTGACCATCGGCAGCTACTGCCCCGAATGCGGACTGATCATCGGCACCGTCTCCGACTCCACGCTCCCCGCGTCCGGATACGCCAGCGCATCGCTGGTCTTTGGGATACTCTCGTTCCCGGCGTGCATCGCCTTCGGCGTGGGGACTTTCGTGTGCGGGGTGCTCGCGCTCGGGTTCTGCTGGGGAGCCCGGCGTCAGGTGAACCGCGGCGAGCGTGCACGCCATTCCCTCGGCCTCGCGAACGCCGGAGCCATATGCGGGATCACGGCCATGGCGATGATCGGTGGGCTCTGGATCGCCGCGATGATCCTCTAGCCGTCGCTTCCTACTTCGTGGGAACCGGGAGATTCTTGACAAACAATTCGGCCAGCTGCGTCTCATCGACCGCGCTGGGAGCGTCGGACATCACGTCCGCGCCCGTTTGCGTCTTGGGGAACGCGATCACGTCGCGGATGTTGTCCGTGCCCGCCAGGTGCATGACGAGTCTGTCGAGTCCGAACGCGATGCCGCCGTGAGGTGGGGCGCCGAACTGCAGCGCGTCCATCAGAAAGCTGAACTTCTCCTTCGCTTCCTGAGGCGATATGCCGAGCAGTTCGAACACCTTGGTCTGCACGCGAGAGTCGTGGATACGGATCGATCCGCCGCCGATCTCCGACCCGTTGCAGACGATGTCGTACCCGGCACTCACGATGCCCTCGATCGTCTCCCGATCGCCCGGGTCAGCCGCGAGGAACGCCTCGACCTGGTCCGGGTTCGGAGCGGTAAACGGGTGGTGCATCGCGTAGAAGCGTTTGGTCTCTTCGTCATACTCGAACATCGGGAAGTCTTCGACCCAGACAAAGGCCCACTTGCTCTCATCGATCATGCCCATGTCCCGCGCGATCTTCTGGCGGAGCTCACCCAGCGCCTTCGAGCAGGTCGCGTAGGTATCAGCACCAAAGAACAGCTGGTCGCCCGGCTTCGCTCCGACGCGCTCGACGAGGTCCTTCGCGATGGAATCGATGAACTTGCCGATACCGGCTTCGAGCGAGCCGTCCACGCCGACCTTGGTGGTGGGCACGCCACCCGCGCCGAAGGTCTTCACCCACTCGCTGTAACCATCGGTGATCTTGCGGGTCAGTTTTTCCGCGCCGCCGGGCACACAGATCACCTTGACCACTCCACGCTCTTTGCCGAGCGCGCCCGTGAAGACCTTGAAGTCGGTCTTGGCGGCCAGATCGGAGATGTCGTGCAGCTTCAGGTCGTAGCGCAGGTCCGGGCGGTCGATGCCGTAGTCGTCCATCGCCTCCCGATAGGTCATGCGCTGAACGGTCGGCACCTCGTAGCCGAGCACATCGCCCCACAGTCGGCGCACGAAACCCTCCATTACCTCGATCACGTCCTCGCGGGTCACGAAGGACATCTCGAGGTCGATCTGCGTGAACTCCGGCTGTCGGTCGGCTCGGAGGTCCTCATCCCGGAAGCACTTGGCGATCTGCAGGTAGCGATCAGCCCCCGAGACCATCAGGATCTGCTTGAACAACTGCGGGCTCTGGGGCAGCGCGTACCACTCGCCGGGCGTCAGGCGTGACGGCACAAGGAAGTCGCGCGCGCCCTCGGGCGTGCTTTTGCAGAGGATCGGGGTCTCCACCTCAATGAAGCCGTTCTCGTCAAAATAGTCGCGGGCCAGTTTGGTCACGCGATGGCGCGTCCGCAGGATCTTCTGCATCTTCGGGCGACGCAGGTCGAGGTAGCGGTACTTCAGGCGCAACTCCTCGTTCGGCAGACCTTCCGTTTCCGAGGGCTGGAACGGCGGTGTCTTCGCCTTGTTGAGCACCGAAAGAGTCGACGCGACCACCTCGACCTCGCCGGTGGCGAGCTTGGGGTTCGGCCCACCGTCGCGCTTCCTAACCGTTCCGCTGACCGCGATGACGTCTTCGGAGCGGAGCTTGTCCGCCGCCGAGAGCAACTCGTCGGAGGCGTCGGCCTTGTCAAAGACCACCTGTGTCAGTCCCTCGCGGTCTCTGAGGTCGATGAACACCAGCCCGGTGCCGTGGTCGCGGTACGAATTCACCCAGCCGGCGAGCGTGACGGTCGCGCCGGAATGGTCGAGGCGCAGCTCGTTGCAGTGGTGGGTGCGCCGGTAGGCGGCGGGGCGGTCGACGGTGGGCGTGGTCATCTGAATAGCACTCTTCGCAAGGGAATTACGGACGCGGGTCGGGGCGGGCAGTATATCGCCCCGGACTTGTTCTATAGTGATCACTTACCGGCAAGGGTTCTTCCCCTGTGCCACCCCGGATCCCGCGTGAATGGCCGAGAAACCAGCCATCCTGTTCACGGCGTTCGAGCCGTCCGGCGATGACCATTCCGCCGCGGTGATCGCTGCGCTCAAGCGACGCCACCCCGATCTGAAGATCTACGCCTGGGGCGGGCCCAAGATGGCCCAGGCCGGGGCGGAGATCGTTGAGCAGACCGGCAGCGACGCCGTGGTTGGCGTCCCCGGCTTCGAGAAGATCCGTGAGCACCTGCAGATCAACAAGACGATCCAGCGTTGGTTGAGCGAACACCCCGAAGTCGCCCTGCACATCCCCGTCGATTCGCCGGCTGCGAACTTCCCCATCTGCAAGATCGCCAAGAAAGCGGATCGGAAGGTGCTTCACCTCGTCGCCCCCCAGCTCTGGGCGTGGGGTCCGTGGCGGATCCGCAAACTTCGCAAATGCACGGACATGGTGCTCTGTCTTTTACCGTTCGAAGAGAAGTTCTTCCGCGACCGAGGCGTCGACGCGACCTTCGTCGGCCACCCGCTGTTCGATGAGGATCTCGATCTGCGCGATCTCTCGGAGCGGGCCGCCGAACTGCCGAGCGGTTCACCGCGCGTCGCGGTCTTGCCCGGCTCACGCCCCGCGGAGATCCGCCGGAACTTCCCGGTCATGCTCAGCGCGTTCCGCGAACTCAAGCGACGCCACCCCGAACTCGTCGGCATGGTCGGCGCCACCACCGAGCAGGTCCGCGAGGACCTCTACCAGCGCGCCAACCTCCACGGCGGCTGGCCCGACGGCCTCGATGTGCTTGTCGGCCAGACCGATGTCGTCGCCAACTGGGCGGATGTCGCGATGGTGGTCTCCGGCACCGTCACGCTGCAGGTTTCTAAGCAGCAGGTCCCAATGGTGATCATGTACAAGACCAACCAGCTCATGTACAACTGCATCGGACGCTGGGTCCTGACCACCAAACACTTTGCGCTGCCGAACCTGATCGCCGGCCAGGAGGTCGTCCCTGAGCTGATCCCGTACTTCAAGGACAAGGGACAGCTGCTTGACGAGATGGACCGCCTCATCGGCGACGAAGCCGCCCAGCGGGCTCAGCGCGAGGCGCAGGCCGACATCGTCTCAAAATTCCGAGGCCCCAACGCCAGCGAATCCGCGGCCGACGCCATCGAGAAGATGCTCGGCATCGGCTGAGCCAATTGCCAGAACAAGCAACCCCGTCCACGAAAAAGGCCGGCCCCGGAAGGGACCGGCCTTATCTGATTCGGGCAGGGCAAGCCTCTTACTCGACGTCCTTGCCCTCAACGACATCGGTTACGGACGGTGCTTCGTGAGCGTCGCTTTCGGCCTTCATCCGTTTGAAGTAGTCACGGTACGCGCTCATCGCCTGGGCGCCGAACACGACCATGATCGGGATGTTCACCACGAGCATGACGCCGAGCCCGAGCGTCGTCCACATATCGAGTTCGGTGTCGGTGCCGATGATCGCTCGCTTGGAATCGCCGGATCCGAAGATCGGCATCGCGAGGATTGTTGTCAGCAGGATCAGCAGGGAGTAGATGATCTTGTAGACAAACACCGCCGGAGCCGCCGACTTCTCGCCATGCGTTCCGAAGAAGTAGTACACGCCCTGCTCGCCGTAGTAGGACCACGAGATCATGGTCGATACCGCGAAGAGCCACGCGGCGATCGAGACGAGCCACATGCCCAGGCCCGGGGTCACCCGGTCGAACGCGTACGCCGTCATCGATGCTCCGGCGTAGTCGCCGTAGAGGCCCAGGTCCGGATCCCCGCCGCCTTCGGGCTCTCGGAAAAATGGCTTCATCTCCGATTCGAGCGTGCCCCAGTTGGCGATCCATTCACCATCGACGCGCTCCACGGTCGCGGTGATCTTGCGGAGATCTCGACCGGTGTCTTCGCTCGCGTCCGCGGCGACGACGAAGAAAATGGTCTCGCCTTCACGCCAGCCCGCCTTGCCCTCCTCCGTGCGTCGAATCTTCTTGTCGTCCTCGTTCAGATCGGGGAGCGGGGGGGTTTCGAGCGTCCAAGTGTTCTCGATCGGCTCGCCAGCGTCGTTTGTCGCTTGGACAACCGCGACTTGCGAGGCGTCCGTGAATTGCGCTTCCGAGCCGCGGTTGTACGCTCCGGAGGAGAGGATCACGAGCGCCGTCAGCGTGCAGACCACGATGGTGTCGATGAACGGCTCGAGGCCAGCGACGATGCCCTCGCGAACTGGCTCGTCGGTCTTCGCCGCGGAGTGGGCGATCGGGCTGGAGCCCTGACCGGCTTCGGAGGAGAACAGGGCTCGCTTGACGCCCCACATCGCGGCGTAGGCGAACGTGCCGCCGAGGAACGCGCCGACCGGGGCCGCGTCAGCGCCGCCGAGGAAGGCCGGCAGGCCGCTGCGGACGATCAGGGCGAGCATGCCCGGGATCGCGTCGATGTTGACGATGAGCACATAGAGGGCTGCGAGCACGTAGATCGCGCACATGAGGGGGACGATCCGTCCGGCCACCGCGCCGATGCGTTTGATGCCGCCGATGATGACCAGCGCGACCACGACCGTCAGGATGATGCCGGTAACAACCTGCGGGATCTGGAAGTACGTGAAGGTGATGTCGGCGACGTTCCAGGCCTGGAACATGTTGCCGCCGGTGATCGCGGAGATGATCAGCGTGACCACGAAGAGGCCGCCGATGATCGAGCCGAGCGGGCCGAGGCCCCATTTGGCGAGCCCCTTCTTGACAACGAACATCGGCCCGCCGTGCGGATTCTCGGGATCGTCGGTGTTGCGATAGAGCATGGACTGCGTGACTTCGGTCATCTTCAGCGACATGCCGAGCAGACCGATGACCCACATCCAGAACACGGCGCCGGGGCCGCCGAGCGCGACCGCGACCGCGACGCCGGCGATGTTGCCGAGGCCGACCGTTGCGGAGAGCGCTGCGGACAGCGCCTGGAAGTGGTTGATCGCGCCGGGATCATTTTTGTCGTCGAACTTGCCCCGGACGATCGCGACGCCGTGCGTCAGCGCCCGGTACTGGCCGAAGCCGGACCAGATCGTGAACAGCAGGCCGACAGCCAGCAGCGCGTACACGGTGTAGTTCGAGAAGAGAATCCCGTTGAGGGAATTGACAAAACCTTCGATGGCGTCCATAGCGTGCGCTGCCTCCTCGGTCGATCACGCGGGGTTCAGATTTCCGCCACATCATGGGCGATACCGGCAATTTACGCAATTCTCATGCTCGGTCGGTCATACTCACGAGATTGCGAGTGAGAGCCGTGCCGGAGCCGAACTCTCTATCATGCGCCTCGCTCTCTTGAGGACCAGCCGACCATGCCGAAGATCGTCATCGATCCGACCATTACTCGACAGGAGACCGACGGATTCGCGTTCCCGCTCGGGGTCTACCCGGTCGAGCCGCTGAAGCCGATCAGCGGCTACACCGCGGAATTCGAGTCCGCCGACGGCGATAACGAGGCCGACTGGGAAGAATGGCCGGACCGGTTCATGTTCGACGTCATGGTCACCGGGCAGAGACTTCGCTCGCTGTGCAAGCTGCTTTTCAGTTTTCTTCCCGGGCGGGTCTACCCCATTCTCGATGTGCTGGGCAACGACGCGTATCGCGAGATCGACCCGTACATCGCGTACGAGCTTGTCGGAATCGAGCGGTTCCTCGACGGTGTGATCCACTTCGAAGACTGGCTGTTCGAGGACGGTCTGGTCGGCTTCGGAGCGATGAGCATGAACCCGTTTCTCTATGTGTTCGTCGATGAGCACAAGGCCGTGACCATCCGAGCGGGGCTCGACCTCAAGGACCGCATCGAACGATCGCTCGGAGCGTTCGATCTCGCTCCGGTCAAGGAGTTGACCGGCGTCGATTCCGTTGCCCACGAGCATCGCGGCGTGCTCGCGCCGTTTCAGCAAGACGGCTCATCGGAGCCGTCGCCGCTCGTCGCCGAGGAGATCGTCGAACGCCTTACCGACAGTTGGATGCTGCAGCTCAACATCGACCCGCGCACGAATGTGGACGATCAGGGCAGGGACCTTGGCTACACCGCCTGGCACATGGTGGCCCGCTGCTTCGCCGAGGAAGACTCCGAACCGGCCGTCGCGGACATCATCGCGGTCGCGGACTGCATCGAGAACGCCGAGGCAGTGGCGGTCAAGGCCGTCGCCGAGTCGCCGGAGCCGCCCGGCCGACCCTCCAACGGCTGGCTGGAAGTCCAATTGCCGATCTGTGACCGGATCACGCCCAAGCACGCTGCGGAAATGCTCGGGAAGTCTGAAGAGGTGAACCTCGACGCCGAGGCGATTCTCAGAGTGGCGTGGTCGGCGGCTCCGAAGCCCTGAGCCTGTTCACGATGGCCTTTTATAGACCATCGTGACGCGGTTGCCTCGCTCGTTGTACGAGACGTCGGTCATATAGGCGTGGATGAGCATGACGCCCCGCCCGGACGGCAGTTCGAGACGGTCGTCGTCCGTCGGATCCGGCAGGGATTCAGGGTCGAAGCCTGCGCCCTGGTCCTCCACGGAGATCACGACGCGATCCGGTTCGACCGTCCACTCGACATCCACATGGAGATCCGGCTTGGACTTGTTGCCGTGACGGAAGGCATTGGAAATCGCCTCCTCGAGCACGAGTCGGAGAGCGAACTCACTGGCTCCGGGGTACTCGTGGGCCGAAACCGCTTCGAGGACTTCGGTCTGCACAGCGGGCAGGTCTTCCGGGAACCGATGCAGGCGGACCGACGCCTTCTGGCGGGGCGAGGGACGCTGGTTCTCTGCGGGCCCATCGGACATCAGACGGTGCGCTCCCGTGTGGTGATGCGGATAGTGTCGAGGAGAGGTCGCGGCGTTGGGGGCAGAGCCCCACCCCGGATCAGGCGAAGCTCTCCATGGCCTCGTCGCGAGACTCATGGATATCGAACAGCTTGTTCAGCTTCGTGATCATGAAGACCTCGTAGATCTGCGGATCGATGTTGGCGAGGCGAAGCTGGCCGCCCTTCTGCTTCAGGCGGTTGTGGATGGTGATCAGCGTGCCGAGCGCAGCCGACGAGAGGTGATCCACGTTGGAGAAACTGATGAGCAGCTTCGGCCGCGCGTCGCCGTCGATGATCTCGGATATTTCCTCACCGATGCGCTGGATGTTCGCCTCGTCGAGGATGTTCCGGTCGACAAACTCGACCTGCGTGATGCCGTCTTCCTTGCGGACTCGCAGTCGTGACTCGCTCGATGCCATAGCAGCCGGTCTCCTTCTTCGCCCAGTTTAGCAGGGTTGGCCGGAGTTGTTGCCGGACAATGAAAAAGGCGGACCGTGTGGTCCGCCTTGGAGGTGATCAGGTGGCCGATCCGAGGATCAGTAGCTGAAGTTCGAGCGGAGTTGCTCGTTCAAGCCCGGGAAGGCCATTTCCTCTTCCTCGCCCTGCAGCAGAATGGTCGGCTTGATCAGGACGAGCAGGGTGAGTTCGGACTTGTCGGTCACGCGGTTGGTGAAGAAGCGGTTGATGAACGGGATCGAGGAGAGCACCGGCACGCCGACCTCCGACTCGGTTTCCGTCGTGATCCGCTGGCCGCCGAGCAGGATGGTGCCCTTGTCGGGGATGGTCACACCGGTCTGGACGCGGGTCACCTGCACGATGGGCTGCTGGATGTCGGTCTCGGAGGTCACGACGCCGCCGGTGCCGCCGGTACCACCGACCTGAGCACTGATCGGTACGCCGACGATGTCTTCGATGACGGCGGTCGTCGCTTCGACGGCGAGGGTGACGTAGCGGCGGTCGGCCGACACCACACCACGCAGCAGGAGCGTGAAGCCTTCGGACGCGGTCGAGAGCGTCGGGTCGAACGCGACCGACGAGGTACCGACGACCGGCTGGAGGTCGGAGATGAACGCACGCTGGGTGGTCACCGACACGTTGGCGGTGCGACCGTTCGTGAAGGTCAGGCGCGGGGCGGTGAGCACGACGCTGCGCCGGTCGGCCTGCGTCGCTTCCACGAGGAAGTCCACCTGGATGTCATCGAAGAACGTGCCGGCCACGCTGAGCGCGGGGCTCAGGGTCAGGATGTTCGAAGCGAACTCCGAACCGCTGAGGATGTTCGTCGCGAGCTGGTTGGAGTTGCCTTGCACCGGGACGATCGAGAAGCTGCCCTGAGGCACCGGACCGGTGACGAAGTTCGCTTCGGGTTCGAAGACCGGGCCGTCGGGTGTGTCGAAGAAGCCGGGGGCGGTGCCGGTGAAGATCGGGCGGCCGTCCGCCGAGATCGTCCCACCCGGGTTCGGCAGCGGCTGAACCGGGGCGCCGATATCAAGCCCGAAGGTCGCGTTGGCGTTGTCGTACTGCTGGTTGCGACCGTTGAAGTACACGTCGAAGTCGAAACCGATCTGCTCGAAGAAATCCTGGCTGACCGTGAGGAAACGGCACTCGCAGGAGATCTGGATGTTGCGGATCTCGCGGAGCTGGCGGAGCAGCGTGTTGATGTCGCGGTGGTTGCGGGCGGTGTTCGTGATGATCAGGTTGCCGTTCAGGTTCTGAACGATGCCCGTGTCGCCACCGTTGTCGCGCCAGCCGTCGAAGTCGACCGCGGTCTGGATGATCTCGAGCAGGTCGCGGAGGTTGTCGGCTTCCTGACCGCCGGGTCCGTCGCCGTCATCATCGGGGTTGTCGAAGATGCCGCCGCCGCCACCGCCGCCGCCGCCCTGACCGCCCTGGTCGAGCACGTCGTCGATGTCGAGGTCGGGCACGTTGGCGTAGTCCGGGATCTCGAAGACGAGGTCACGAACGTCGTAGATGACGATGAAGGTGCGCCGACGGAGGTCGCGATCAGAAGCGATCACGACGATGCCGTCCTGGACGGCCCAGCCGGCGCGGTCGAAGTCGTCGGGGCTGATCTTCTCAAGCACGCGCTCGAGGATGACGCGGGCCGGCACCTCGTTGAGCTGCAGGTCGACCGGGGTGTCGCGATCGATGCCGATGTCCGCGAGGGAGTCCCAGTCGACGTCGATGTTGAGGTTGGTGACGGTCGCGAGGAAGTTGAAGACGCTCTCGGCGGTGTCGTTGTTGAAACGGGCCGGGATGCGGCGGGTGTTGAGCGTGGCGAGCACGCGACGATCGACTTCGGTGTCGACGTATGCGTCGCGCATGCCGCGACGGAAGCTGATCTCGGGCCAATCATCGGGGTAGTCGAGGACGCCGCCGGGGATGATGGTTCCCTCGTACATCCGGAGCGATTCTTCGCTGAACGAGATGGCCCGTTCGCGCTCGATTTCGCGGTACTCGCGGTAGATGATGATGTCGCGGAGGACATCGCTCATCAGCAGCGCGGTGGGGTTGTTGGGATCGATGAAAAGGATTTCCTCAACGACCTCGAGGGCCTCTTCGTACTTCTTTTCGGCCTGCAGCGAACGCAGGCGGTCGAGGCTTTCCGAAACGCGCGCTGCGCGTTCTTCCTGAGTGCGGTCTTCGGCGGCCTGGCGATCGCGCTCGAGGTTCTCGGCCTGGGCGGCGATCTCGGCGAGGCGGATCTCTTCGCGGCGGGTCTCAAGACGCTGCTGGGCGTTCGAAATCTGGCCGAGGCGCTCCTGGTACTCGGCTTCGCCGAAGTAGCCGTTGTTGTAACCGGACTGCCAGCGGAGGCGTGCTTCGGCGATCGCGATGTTCGCGGCCTCGATGTCGCCTTGCGCGATCGCCGAGTTCGCGATCTCCAGAAGGTTGGTGACCTCGGTCTGGATCTGACCGCGGATGATGCGGCGGGTGGCCTCGACGTCGTCGAGGTCGCCCGGCTGGGCCGAGCCGATGAGCTGATTGGCTTCGCGGCTGCGTGACTCGATGCGGGCGAGCTCGTCGTCGTTGAGCGCACGCACGGTCGTCGTGCTGTTGAGGATCGCGGCGTAGGCGCGTGCGGCCTCGGCGTAGCGACCGGCTTCGAAGGCCGCGTCGGCCTGCGAGAGGGCCTGGAGAGCGGCGTTGCGCTGGGCCTGGCGGAGCAGGTCGTCGTCGCCGCCGTTGCCGTCCTGCGCGCTGCTCGCGAGAGCAGCGAACTCGGTCGCGGCCTTGGCGGTCGAGGCCGAGATCGCCCCGAGAGCGACCTCGTCGCTCGCGATCGGGCCGTTGTCGCGCTCGATGTCGGCGATCCGCATCCGCATGCGGTTCAGCGTGCGCTGCTCGGATTGACCGAGACGCAGGCCGAGTCGGTCGATTGCTTCGACACCGGCCTTCGCCGACGCATAGTTACCGTTCTCAAGGTCCTGGTACGCCTGCAGCAGGGTGCTGTCTACGGTCGAGGCGACCTCGTGGCGACGCATCGCGATCTGATCGAGCAGTTCGCTCGCCGGAGCGCGTTCGGTCATCGTCACATCACGCGAGCGGAGCACGGCGTTGGCCTGGCGCTCGGCTTCGCGGAGATTGTCGGTCTCGAAAGCGTGCCGAGCCTTCTGAAGGCTGATTTCGGCGCGGCTCATCGAGCGCATCATCGCGTCGACTTCGCCGAGGAGGATCAGCGCGTCGGACCGGACGTCCTGCGACTCGGTGTTGCGCCGGATGGACTCGAGCAGTTCGCGGGCTTCGATCACCCGTCCGGCTTCCTTGAGCGAGCGTGCCGTCGCGAGGGAGTCGCTGCCGATCGCCGCATCGGAGGAACCGGCGCTCGATGCGAGCGCTGCGGGGGTCAGGGAAGCGGCGGTGAGCGTGGCGGTCAGAGCCGCCAGGGCACACGCGGATCGAAGGATCGTGGTTCGCATGCGAGTCTCCAAAGGATCGCTTTGTTTGGGGCGTTCGAGTCGCCTCGTACGCCCGTCGACTGGGTACAGAAGGTCAGGCTCCAGCATCCGATCTGAAGCCGCGGAGCCGGGCCCGCTATCGTCCTCCGGAAGCGGCTCGCGACTTTGTCTCGCGCACCGTTCGCTACTCGAAGAACGATTGGCGGAACATACCGGCCACCTTTTGGCGACGCAACCGCTCGGATGTTCCCCAAATTCTGACGAGACTTGCACTTTCGAACCCGTTTCGCCGCGGTTGCGCGCGCCGGCGCGGCCTCGGGCGCGACCCGGTAGGCTGGGTGCCGTGCGCGATGAAGACCTCTTCGATCCCCCGACCGGCGAGCCGGCCGACCAGGCGTCACCGATCGGTGACAAATGCCGGTTCGTCTCCGTCGTGCCCGAGCGCGGCATCGATCGCGAGGGCGGCGCGACCGGGTCCTTTACTTACCGACTGCCAGCCGACCTCGAATCCCTGGAGGTCGGCGAACGCGTCCGGATCCCGCTCGGACGCGGGAATCGGCCCGTCAGCGGCGTTGTTGTGGCTGTCGGCGTCGATCCGCCGGAGGGGCTGAAGACCGTCAAGCCGGTCCTGGGGCGCGAGGGGACCGCTCTCAGCCCCACGCTGGTGCAGCTGGCCGTATGGCTTGGCAGGTACTACTGCTGCCCTCTGGGCATGGTCCTTGCGACCATGCTCCCGGCGGCTGTAAAGAAAGGCACGGGGCGGAAACGTCAGGTCCTGCTGGAGGTCGCGCAGGTGCCCGGGGCGGACTCGGTCGCCGATCTGACGCCGACAGCGCGCGACGCATGGCAAGCGATGGTTTCCCAATTCGGGGGTGACCCGGCTTCGTGGCCCCGGCTGACCAAGAAAAGTTTAACCGGCCTGCTGGGCCTGGGGTCGTCCGCGCCGCTTGGTCGGTTGGTTCGTGCCGGGGTGCTCCGGGAGGTCGAGCGGACGATCGTGAAGGGTTCCGTCGAGGCGGATGTCGTTTCGGGTGGTCCGGACACCCTGCCCGAGTTGACCCCGGCCCAGACCCGCGCTATCGAGACGGTCGGTGCGGATCTCGGTCGATTCGGGGTTCATCTGATGCTCGGCGTGACAGGGAGCGGCAAAACGGAGGTGTACCTGCGTCTTCTGCGCCGTGTGCTGGATCGGGGCGAGTCCGGTCTGGTTCTGGTGCCTGAAATCAGCTTGACACCGCAGACCGCCGGACGGTTCGTGCGCCGTTTCGCGCGGGAGATCGACGCGACGGGCAACCCGGTCGGCGTCGCGGTGCTTCATTCAGGTCTGACACCGTCGCAACGCCACGCCGAATGGCGGCGTGTGGAGTCGGGCGAGGCGCGGATCGTCATCGGAGCGCGCTCGGCAATCTTCGCGCCGTTCGGTGAAGGTCATCGTGCTGCGAAACTCGGCATCGTGATCGTCGATGAGGAGCACGACGGATCGTACAAGCAGGATCAGTTGCCGCGCTACCACGCCCGGGATGTAGCGCTCAAGCGTGCCCAACTCGCCGGCTGCCCGGTGCTGCTCGGCTCGGCGACGCCTTCGCTGGAGTCCTGGCACAACGCGCGGAGCGGGCGGTACACGCTGATCGAGATGCCCGAGCGCGTCGGTGGGGGCGTGCTGCCGAAAGTCCGGGTCGTGGATCTCGCTGACGAGCGTCGCAATCGGACCGTGGATGCGCACCGCCAGCACGCGATCGGCCCGAC
>JANSXG010000112.1 GCA_024743075.1 bacterium
CGGCCACCTCGTTCCAGGGCAAGAAGCTCCTCAACGGCAACCTGGACTACACCACCACCAGCATCGACAGCAACGTGTCGGGCTTCAAGGTCAACGGCGCCAAGCTCGGATTCAACGAGACCCGCGACGTCGACGTGCTCGTCACGCAGTCGGCCCAGGTCGGCGGCATGGTGATGCGTTTCGGCGGCAACAACATCGACCTGACCGACGCCGACTCGAGCTTCACGATCGAGGTCGCCGGCAACGAGGGCTCGCGTGAGCTGAGCTTCAGCTCGGGTACAACCCTGACCGACATCGCGGCGACCATCAACAGCTTCACCGATGTGACCGGCGTCACCGCGACCGCCTCGGGTAACGACATCAAGCTCGTGTCCAGCGAGTACGGGAGCGCCGAGTTCGTGTCCCTGAAGGTCATCGACGACGGCGGCGTCACCGGCTCGGGCGTGGACAACTTCGCCGCCGCCGACACCAACGCCCTCGCCGGTTCGCCGACCGCGTTCAACGCGCTGACGAACGGCACCACTGACTACGGCCAGGATGTTCGCGCGACCATCAACGGCATCACCGCGACGACCAAGGGCACGACGGCGTCGATCAACACCGACTTCCTCGATGTGTCCGTCGACCTGTCGACCACCGGAGCGACCACCCTCGGCACGATCTCCGCCTTCACCATCACCGGCGGCGGCGGCGACTTCCAGCTGGGCGGCCGCGTGGACATCGCCGGCAAGGTCTCGCTGGGCATCGGCAACGTTGCGGTCCGCGAGATCGGCAAGACGATCGACGGCGGGACGAACTACACGCTGTCGGACATCGGTTCGGGCAAGCTGCTGAATGTGGTCGACGGGGACCTGTCGGTCGCGCAGGACGCGGTCGAGCAGGCGATCAAGGATGTGAACTCGCTGCGTGGTCGCCTCGGCGCCTTCCAGCAGAACACCGTCGGCGCTTCGATCCGTTCGCTGGGCGTCTCGCTTGAGAACACCACCGCCGCCGAGTCCGCGATCCGCGATACCGACTTTGCAGCCGAGACCGCGGCCCTGACCCGCAACCAGATCCTGAGCCAGTCTGCGACGCAGATCCTCACGATCGCCAACTCCCAGCCGCAGAACGCTCTGTCGCTGCTCGGCTAAGAGCCCTCTTCTCCGACGACCCTCCAGTCTCCGGAGTGAACCGCGAGCCGCCCCTGACCCCACGGTCCGGGGCGGCTTTTCTGTTTTGATCCCGTTAGCATGCGGCTATGTCCAACAGCCTCTGGCACATCCGCGCGACCCCGCTCCCCGCACGCGTCGATCGCGTCGTGGTCGGCGCGGGCATCGCCGGGATCTCCGCGTCGATAGCCTTCGAGTCCCTCGGCCTCGATGCTCTGGTCATCGACGGTCGGTATCCCGGCTGGGGCGCGAGCGGGCGGAATGCCGGCTTCCTGATGCGCGGCGCGGCGGACAACTACGCCGCGGCGGTCGACGACCTCGGTCGCGAAGACGCCAAAGCTCTCTGGACACTCACCGAGAACAACCTCACCCGGCTGCGCAGCCTCGGCATCGACCGACTGCCCCACTACCGCGCGCAGGCGAGTTGCTTGGTCGCGTTCGATGCCGAGGAAGCCGCGCAGCTTGAGCGCTCGGCGAGACTGATGGCCGAAGACGGTTTCGAGGTCGAGACCCGGCAGGGCCAAGGCGAGCACGCCGACGCGCTGTGGCGATACGAGCCGCCCCGGATCGGGCTTGTAAACCCGCACGACGCGGTGTGTGACCCGGTCGAACTGCTCGCGTGGCTCTGCTCGATGCTCAAGCGGATGCCGATCGCGGAAACGACGCTCCAGCGCATCGAGCAGACCGACGCCGGCTTCGCCGTCGTCACCTCCCGAGGCACGGTCATGGCCGAGCAGGTGCTCATCTGCACCAACGCCTACACCGCGTCCCTCCTCCCCGACTACGCCCGGCTCATCCAACCAAACCGGGGCCAGATGCTCTCGCTCGACGCGTCCGGCCTCCCGGCCCACGAGCGGCTTGAGTTCGCCTACTACGCCAACCACGGTTCGGAGTACTTCCGGCAGCTTGACGACTCGACCGTCATCGTCGGCGGGTGGCGCAGGCACCACGAACAGGACGAGCGGACACTCGAGAACGAACCGACGGCCGGCGTGCAGCAGGGCCTGGAGTCCTTCGCCGAGCGGGTCTTTGGGCGGCGACTACCGGTTCGCCACCGCTGGGCCGGGACGATGGGCTTCACCCCCGACCATCTGCCGATCGCCGGCCCGCTCGATGCGTCGGACGCGACCTCACCGTGGATCTGCGCCGGTTTCACCGGCCACGGCATGTCGATGGCCCACGAACTCGCGACCCAGACCGCTCTGGCGATGAGCGGACGCTCCGAACTGCCGGACCTGTTTAGCGCGACGCGCTTTGCGGACGCGGACGCCGGCCGGATCGCCCGCTAACTCGGCAAATCCGGCGGATGGGTCATCGAATCGCTTGCCAACCCCGGTTCGGGTACGGTACCCTTCCGGACCGGCATCAGCCGGGACAGACGGGGTGTAGCGCAGCTTGGTAGCGCGTCTCGTTCGGGACGAGAAGGTCGTAGGTTCAAATCCTATCACCCCGATTTTTTTGGCCAGATGGCCTCGGCAGGCGCCGAGGCCATTGTGGTTTTTGCCCCTGAGTGACTCGCGCCGCGCCGATCAGTTCTGCCAGAGGCCGTGCTCGATGCCGCCGAGGATGTAGATCGAGAAGGTGCCTTGGCCGGGGATCGTCATAGGTGGCATGGCGATTTCCGCGCCCGCGTCCCTGGCGGCTTTGACCGCCGCTTCGATGTCGTCCACGAGCAGGTATGGGCGGACAACGGGCTTTTCGGTCGCGCGCATGGGAGCACGGACTCCGATGCGTCCGCCGCCGGCCAGATCGGCGGTGCGGGCGTTGCCGAGTTCGGCGATCGGCTCGCTGAACTCGACGCCGTGGGCCTCGGCCAGTGCAGCGCAGGTTCCGTCGACGTTGGGCGTGACGATTTCGAGGTACTGAACACGCATGGAGGCCTCCGCTTCCGATTGCTGCTCGGGGTTCACCGCCTTGGCGCTCTGATACGTTCGGTCGGCTTTGGGTTGTACGCTGATCGCCGCTCCGATGAGCAGAAACGGAGCGAGGCAGAGCGCGACCATTGCGGTTTGTGTCGTGGGTGTCATTGCATACTCCCTTGCATGATCATGATGAGGTTGCCGCAGGTGTCGTCGAGAACGGCGGTCGTGACCGAGCCCATCTCGGTGGGCGGCTGCGTGAATCGCACGCCGAGACCTTCGAGCCGCTTGTGCTCCGCGGCAACGTCTTTGACCTCGAATGCGGTGAACGGGATGCCGTCTTCCATGAGGGCGGCTTTGAAGGGCTTGACCGCTGGGTGCTCGTCGGGCTCGAGCGCGAGCTCTGTGCCGTCGGGGGCCTCCGGAGAGACAACGGTGATCCAGCGATGGTGACCCATCGGGATGTCGTGCTTCTTCTGGAAGCCGAGCTTGTCGGTGTAGAACTGCAGCGCCTTCTCCTGGTCGTCGACCGGCACGCTGGACAGGCTGATCTTCATCGGTCGCTCCTCCTCTTCGCGCCCGCGGGCCAGCGCCTGGTGATTGCCTCCAGCGGCTCGCCGTGGAACCAGTGGAACTTGTATCTGCCCTCGCGCTCGACGGTCACGAGGCCCGCGGCCTCCAAGACCTCCAGGTGCTGCGAGATCGCCTGCCGCGAGGAACTGATGCCGTGCTTCATGACCAGCCTCCCGCATATCTCAAACAGCGACTGGCCGTCCCGCTGGACCAACTCATCGAGGATGGCCCGTCTGGTCGGATCGGCGATGGCTCGGTACAGGTCATCCATGCAATATCTCCGCGGACAATACGCAAGCCAAGGCTTGCATGTCAAATCCATGGAAGTATCGGCTTTCGACGCCATCGCCGATTTCGAGCCATCGCGATCAGTCTCGCTCGGCGACCTCCGGTCATTTCAGCGTGTACGGCTGGTCGGCGGAGGGTTCGGCAGACACCTGCGTTGTTGAGCAGCTGGAGGGGCAACGGACTTCGTCGAGCGCATCGTCTTCGGATGCGTGGGCGTCCTTGCGTATCACGGAGAAATCGCCGGTGGTTTCCAGCACCACCGATTCGACCTCGGTGGTTGAGGCGTTGTTCTCGCCTCGGATCGCGGCAAGAATCTCGCTTCTGGTGACGCGTTCGCGTCGCATGGTGGAGGTGAGGAATCGGCCGCGGTGGTAGATCATGACCGGCTCGGCCTTGACGATGTGATCCACGAAGGCCCAGCGGGATGCGCTCCATGCCACGATGAACTGCAGGGCGATCAGCAGCGCGAGAGCGGCGACGCCTTCTGCCAACGCAACATCGGTCGAGAGCAGGATGGTCGCGAGGGTGGAGCCGAAGGCCACGGTGATGACCAGGTCGAAAGCGTTCATCTTCGAGAGCGTGCGCTTGCCGCTGATGCGCAGCAGAAAAACGAGGGCGGCGTAGGCGGGCACGCCGACTGCTACAACTCTGAAGATGCCTTGCCAGCCGTCAAAGAACATTGGGAGCGGCGATTTCCATTAGCGCTCGCGCGCTCACTTCGCGCCGATGACCCAGATCGCGTGGATCAATCCGGGGAAGTAGCCCAGGATGGTGAGCAGGATGTTCAGCCAGAAGTGGCCGCCGATGCCGACCTGCAGGAAGACGCCGACGGGCGGAATGATGAGGGAAAGGATGATTCGAAGTAGGTCCATTGCATGATCTCCTTGAGGGGCGGTTGGAACCCGCGAGTCATGCTAGAGACCGTCTCGTCGGACCTTCCATGAAACCCTGTTCATAGTGCGCGTTTGAGCTCTTCGGGCGGCAGCGCGAGTTTGAGAGCCTGGGGGAGCGCATCGTGGGCCGTCTTAGTGCGCGATCGGGCGTGCGACAGCGCAGCACGTGCGGCTCTGGCGGATTCGACGCGGTCCTTGGCGCGCTGGGCGAGGACCGCCTTGGCGCGCTTGAAGTCGGCGATTCGGGCGCGGTCGGCGGAGTCTTCGGATCCTCGGAGGGCGTCGATCTCGTCGTCGATCATGGCCTGTTCCTGGCTGATTTCCTCGAGGTCATCGCCGACGGAGGCGAGGTTCTGGAGCGCGGCGGATTCGGTGGACAGGGCCACGATCTCGGCGCGCTGGGTGAGGGCCGTGCGGAGGCGCTGGAGGGATCGCTGGACATCGGGGCGCTCGATGAGTTCGAGCAGGTCTGCCATGGTGAGTTTCATGCGGGCGGCGATGCCAGGGAGGGTGGCGCCGTCTTGGAGGAGGGCCTTGAGGAGAGTGTCGAGCAGGTCCGGGTCGGTTTGATTGGGTTTTGTTTGCATGGGGGCATTGTGCGACGAGATGCGCGGACTAGCAAGGGCATTGTTTGGGTTTTTGTCGGGTCAGTGACAGGGTGTTGTCAGTGGGCCCGAGGGTGTGGCGTGCTCAAACGGAGTTCAGCACGCCGCACGAACCTCTGCAGAGGTCAACCAACCTGCACCACGACACTGCGGGTGTGCGGCGCGGAGCGGTGTTCCCAAAGATAAATGCCTTGCCAGGTGCCGAGGGTGAGTTCGCGGCTCATGATGGGGATGGCGATGCTGGTGGCGGTCAGCGCGGCCTTGATGTGGGCGGGCATGTCGTCGGGGCCTTCGGCGGTGTGGGTGTAGAGCTCGTCGCGTTCGGGGACGAGGCGGCGCAGCCACGCTTCGAGGTCGCGTTTGGCGCTGGGGTCGGCGTTCTCCTGGATGATGAGGCTGGCCGAGGTGTGGCGGACGAAGACGGTGCAGAGGCCGGTGGTGGTATCGGCGCCGGCGACGATGTCGCGGACCTGGCGGGTGAACTCGTAGAGGCCCTGGCCTCGGGTCTGGATGGTGAGCTGCTGGGCGTGGGGCATGGGGGAAGGGTAGGGCAAGTAAGGAATGGCAGGCTGGAAGCCTGCCCCACCAGTAATCCCCCTCATCCGTCCGCTTCGCGGCCACCTTCTCCCTCAAGGGGAGAAGGAAGACATAGTCGCCTCAAGGGGCGACCATGCCACCCCTGAACGGTTCAGAGCCAGTCGGCGGGGATGTCGGCTTTCTTGCGTCCGATGAAGGCTTCGTAGTGGAGTTTCTCGCCGCGGGTGTCGACGCGGTGGAGGTACTTCTCGCGTTCGGAGATATCGAGGATGTCGTTTTCGAGCATACGCCTGATGAGTTTGGAGAAGCCGGAGGGGTCGGTCTCGGTGAGGAAGTCGGGCTTGATGGTGAAGGCGATCCAGCCGCCGTCGCTGACGCGGTTGTAGGCGGCGGCGAAGACCTCGGGCGGGATGTCGCCGAAGCCGAGCGCGGCGACGCAGGTCATGCAGTTGAAGTCGTGTGAGTCGAGTTTGGCGAGCGACTCGGGTGAGGGGTTGGTGAGGTCGTCGATGATGAAGTCGTTGTAGAGGCCGGGGCGGTCGCGGTGTGCCGCGGGCTCGGCGGAGGGGGCGATATCGACGCCGACGAAGTTGCGGATTTTCAGGGGGAGCAGTGCTTCGGCGACGCAGCCGTTGCCGGCGCCGAGATCGAGGACGGTGATGGTCGAGGGGTCGACCTCGTTGTCGTTGAAGGCCTCGGCGAGGAGGTCACGGATCTTGTCCGGCGATTTGCACTGGAAGACCTCGTAGACCCACTTTTCGTAGAGGCCCTGGATGGCGAAGACATCGTTGTAGTCGTGGAGCCGGATCTGCTTCCACTCGCCGCCGTCCTCGACGACGACCCACTCCTGATCCTGCGTCATGGACTTGTCGGGGACCGGCATCGCGATCTGGAGACTGTCGATGGCCTCCTGCAGTGTTCTGGAGGAGGAGGTCGGGCGTGTCTCGACGATGCTCACAGGTCGGTCCTTCCGGTGCGTGGGCGTGGTGTCTCCGGGCGTCGCGGACTGAGTGGTCCGACGCGGTGGTTTTGGAAGAAATACGGGTAGTCGTTGACCCTAACGCGCCGGCGCGTCTGCGCCAAGGATTGGGCGCAAGCGCTTTGTAAAACTCGTGTTGCGACCGGATGGTCGCTGAATTGTGCGTCTCGAGTTGCCGCGGGCTCGCGCGCGACCTAGCGTTTTGGTCTATGACCAGCCCAACGATCAACGAACCGGTTTTGCCCGAAGCGACGATGCACGCCTGTCGGCCCAACGAGCCCGCGACCGGCGTGGTCACGAAGAACGAACTGTGCACTGCCGGTCGCAAGTCGGCGGGTTTCGTGCGCCATGTCGAGATTGACGTGTCGGGCACGGCGCTGGAAGGCGTTTGCCGGAGCGGTCAGGCTATCGGCATCATCCCGCCGGGCGAGGACGCTCGCGGGCGCCCCCACCGCCTTCGCCTCTATTCGCTGGCGTGCCCGACCGGCGGTGAAGACGGCGAGGGGAAGATCATCTCGACGACGGTGAAGCGGACGATCGATGAGCACTGGGAGAACCACAAGCTGTTTCTCGGTGTGGCTTCGAACTACCTGTGCGATGCGCAGGAGGGCGAGAAGGTTCTGCTGACCGGGCCGAACGGCAAGCGGTTCCTGCTCCCGGAGGATCCGCACCAGCACGACTACATGTTCTTCGCGACGGGGACGGGGATCGCGCCGTTCCGCGGGATGGTGCTCGAACTGCTTCGTGGCGGCTACAAGGGGAATGTGACGCTGGTGATGGGTGCGCCGTACGCGACGGACCTGCTGTATCACAACGAGCTGCTGGCCTTGCGCGATGCGCACCCGAACTTCCGGTACCTGCCGGCGATCAGCCGCGAGAACAACGTGATCGATGGGACCTCGCACGACACGATGTATGTGCAGGACCGGATCAAGACCGATGCGGAGGCGCTGCGGGCGCAGCTGGTGGGTGAGAAGAACCTGATCTATGTCTGCGGCGTCGCGGGTATGGAACTGGGGATCTTCCAGCAGCTCGCGAAGAGTCTGACGGGCGATTCGCTCGAGCAGTATCTGCAGGCCGACCGGGAGGCGCTGGCGGACATCGACAACTGGGACCGCCGGATGATCCACAAGCAGGTGAAGCCGACTCGTCGGGTGATGCTCGAGGTGTACGCCTGAGCGCGTCCGGGCGACGGCTCCGAGGAAAGTGCGCAAAAACTGCGAATTTGGCCCGAGCGGGCCCCGAATCGGGGTTCCGGACGGGCGCTCCGCCCCCGCTCTCTCTTATGCCGGACGCGTTCAGGCCCGATAGCGCTTGAGTCGCGATGACGCCGTTCGGTCGGATCGGCCGCGCGACGACAGGAGATCGGCCATGCAACGCGTGCTCGTCATCGATGATTCGTGTCTCGCGCGTGCGACTGCGCAAATCGCGTGCTCGCACCTGCAGTGGGAATGTTTCGAGGCGCGCGACGGTGTGAGCGGCAAGCGCATGGCCGAAGAGTTGCAGCCGGACGCGATCGTCGTGTCGCTGCACGTCCCGGCGCTGTGCGGGGCGGGTCTGGTCGGCGCGTTGAAGGCGGCTTGTCCGGATGCGCGGATGATTGTGATCGGTTCGCGCGGTGACGAGCAGCCTCTGGGCACGGATCGGATGCTGAGTCGGCCGGCGGCGCCCGCTGACCTGGCGCGGTCGCTGGTCGAGGGGCTGGCGGTGATTGCTGGGCAGCGGGCTGCCTGAGCAAAACGAAAGCATGCCCAAACGAGTTTGAGCATGCTTCGCGGTTGTTCTGCGATTTGCATAGCCGCCTGAGGAGGGCGGCCATGCCACCCCCCGACGGCAACTCGCTCGATGCGTCAGCCGCCCTGGGTGCTGAGGAGCTCGACTTCGAAGACGAGCATGGCGTTGGGCGGGATGACGCCACCGGCGCCGCGCGGGCCGTAGCCGAGGTCGCTGGGGATGATCAGGTAGCGCTTTCCGCCGACCTTCATCGACGAGACGCCCTCGGTCCAGCCGGGGATGACGCGATTGAGCGGGAACGATGCGGGCTGGCCGCGGTCGCGTGAGGAGTCGAACTTGCTTCCGGTGGTGAGCCAGCCGGTGTAGTGGACACTGACGGTGGCGTTGGTCGAGGCGGGCTGCTCGCCGTCGCCGACGACGGCGTCGATGTACATGAGGCCGGAGTCGGTGGTGGTCAGATCGTCGACGTTGACGTCCATCCCCTTGAGCAACTCTTTGGCCTCGTTGAGTTCCTGTTCCATCGCTTCCTGGCGCGCCTTCTCGGCGGCCTCTGCGGCGCTGCGCCATTCATCGACGCGGCTCTTCCACTCGGCGGCGTTCTGCATCGCGGTGTCGGAAAGGTCGCTGAGGTCGGTGACGGATGCGGACTCGATGACCTGGAGTTCCTGCGGCACGTCTTGAGCCGGGCGGCCGTCGAGTTTGCCCATGCCGGTCGGCGTGTTGCGGATGGCGTCGACGGCGTCCATCCCTTCGACAACCGTGCCGAACACGGCGTAGGCGGCGCCGTCGCGGGCTGTGTCGAGCACGGCGTTGTCAACGACGTTGATGAAGAACTGGGAGGTGGCCGAGTCGGGCTGGTTGCCGAGGCGAGCCATGGAGATGCTGCCACGGATGTTTTTCAGGCCGTTCAGCCACTCGTTCTTGATGGGGTCGCGGGTTTCCTTCTGGGCGTAGTTCTCATCGAACCCGCCGCCTTGGATCATGAAGTTGGGGATGACGCGGTGGAAGACGGTGCCGTCGTAGTGGCCGTCCTTGACGTAGGTCAGGAAATTTTCCACCGATATCGGGGCGTTGGCTTTGTCGAGGAGGAGGACGATCTCGCCGCGATTGGTCTGGAAGGTGACGGCGGCGTAGTTCTCGGGGCTGAGGTTGATGTCGGTGTCCTCGCTGGTGGTCTGGTTGTCGGTGGAGGTCTGTGCGAAGGCCATGGAGGCCATGAGCGCGATCGAAAGGGCCGGGATGGTGAACAGTTTCATAGAGGATCCGTGCTTGGGTTCAGTGAATAGAGCAACCGGCCTTGGGGGGGCGCGGTCCTCAAGGATAGTCGAACCGATGCGGTCGGGTTGCAGGACGGCGGCTGTCGGGACCTGAGGCGTCCAGCCCGCCCGAATTGGGCGGGAAATGCAGACCTTCGAAGAGGGTTCTTACCTGCCCCGAACCGAAATTCTGCTGGTTAGTACGGATTCATTCCGGCTTCACGGATCGCCACCGGTGCGTTCGTAGCGTGTTGGAGTCGATCGGGTTCGGCGTCGCACGATCGTGCGTCGGCCGGACCGAGACGAACGCTGTCATCTACCACCAGAAGGAGATCCACGATGAAGACCAGAACAACAATGATTACGACCGTTGCCCCGCTGATTACGACCGTTGCCCCGCTGTCCGCCCTCATGCTGCTCGCCGGTACCGCGGTCGGTCAGTACGACGGCACGCAGGACCGCGATCGACCGGTACGAGATTCGCAACAAGCATACGCGCAGGACAAGAGCGTCGTGTTCACGCTTGCGAAGGATATTCGCGGCACCGAGATCTACAGCACGCAGGGCGAAGAGATCGGCAGCGTGTCCGATCTGGTCGTCGACGTGCGAGCGGGCAAGGCGATCTACGCGGTCGTTTCCTTCGGCGGCTGGCTCGGCATCGACAGCGAGTCTGTCGCGGTGCCGATGAAGGCCATTTCCTGGGATCGGACGAACGAGCGCTTCGTTCTGCCGGTCACCAAGGAAAGGGTTCAGAACGCGCCGAAGTTCGACTCGACGGACTGGGACCGGCTCGACGACCGGGATTGGTGCGAGCGCACGCGCCAGGCGTTCGGTGAACTGCCGGATAAGGAAGGTCGCGAGGCGGACCGGGACCGTCGCCGGGACGACACTCGCGCTGCGGGTCGGAACTACGACCGTTACATGCTGTCGACGAAGCTCGCGGATGCCAAGATCTCCGGCAGGGACGGTGAAGACTTCGGCGCGATCGAAGACATGATCGTTGACCGCTCGAGCGGAGACATCGGCTTTGTCACGCTGGAAACCGGCGGCGTGCTGGGCATCGGCGCGGAGACTCGCGTCGTTCCCTGGGAAGCGCTCGAACGGCGCGAGGACCTGCGGTTCTTCGTCGCGCTGAACGGGTCGGAGATCGAGAACGCGCCCAAGGTTAAGAGCGATCAGATCGCTGATCTGCGCAACAGCGACGCGAACAAGGACATCTACGCGTTCTACAACGTCGATCCCCGTCGGGACTGGGCGACGGGTGGCGACCGCATGGGACAGACCATGTTCGCGTCGGCTTCGAGCATGACCGACAGCGCGATCGTCAATCGCCAGGGTGAGACGCTGGGCGAGATCGATGACCTGATCATCGGCTTCGATCGCGGCACGGCGCCGTACGCGGTGGTTTCGTTCGGCGGTGTTGTCGGCATCGGCTCGGAAACCGTGGCGGTCCCGGTGCGATCGCTCACCTGGGATCGGTCCGAGGACCGCTTCGAGCTCCCGCTGAACCGCGAACGGCTCCAGTCGGCTCCGGACTTCGACTCGGACAACCTCGACGGTATCGAGGACGAGGCCTGGCGGGACGAAACCCGTCGGGTCTTCGGCGATGTGCCTCGGATGGATCGCACCGATGACCGGCGGAGCAACCCTCAGGACACCCGCGATCGGGCGAATCGGAACCTTGACGC
>JANSXG010000158.1 GCA_024743075.1 bacterium
AAGGTCTGCGAGCATCTGGACATGCCCTTCGGCCAGGCCCGCACCGACATCTTCCCCGACGGCGAGATCATCGTCCGCACAGAAGAAGACGTCCGAGGCCGAGACTGCTTCGTGGTGCTTTCCACCTGCGACCCGGTCAACGAAAACATCATGGAGCTGCTGATCTTCGCGGACTGCCTGCGCCGCGCGTCCGCCCGCCGGATCACGGCAGTCGTGCCGTACTTCGGCTACGCGCGACAGGACCGCAAGGAAGCCGGACGCACGCCGATCACCGCGAAACTGATCGCGAACCTCATCGTCGAAGCGGGCTTCAACCGCGTGCTCACGCTCGATCTGCACGCGGCGCAGATCCAGGGGTTCTTCGATATCCCCGTCGATCACCTCGCAAGCTCGCCGATCTTTCTCGACTACTTCCAGAGCCGCCCCGAATACACCAAGAACCTCGTGGTGGTCAGCCCCGATGTCGGCAACGTGAAGATGGGCAACGCCTACGCCGAGATGCTCGGCGCCGAGTTCGCCATCATCGACAAGCGTCGCGTCTCTGGTGACACGGTCAAAAGCCAGCACATCATCGGCTCTGTCGAGGGTCGCGATGTGCTCATGGTCGATGACATGATCTCGACCGGCGGCACGATCTGCGAAGCCGCCGCCCTCGTGAAGAAGCACGGGGCGAAGAGCATCACCGTTGCCGCGACTCACGCTGTATTCGCTGGCAAGGCCGTCGAGAAGATCAAGGCCAGCCCGATCGAGCGCGTCATCGTCACCAACACCATCCCCCGAGAGACACTCGAAGGCGACGACCGCTTCAAGGACATCGAAGATCGCATCGAGGTGCTGTGCATCTCCAAGCTTTTCGCCGACGCGATCCACCATATTCATCACAACCAGTCCATCAGCGCCCTCTTCCGGAACTTCGCCGAGAGCAAACGCTGAGTCAAAGAGACAGACACACTTCCGCCGGGAGCGTCCCGGTTCTGAATGGAGATTGAAGTCATGCAAGCAACCCACACCCTGCAGGCCGAACGCCGCGAGAAGAAGGGCTCCCGCTACGCCAAGCGTGAGCGCAGCGCGGGCAAGCTGCCCTGCGTTCTCTACGGCCAAGGCAAAGACCCCGCGCACCTCAGCCTCGATCACAAGGAAGCCATTCGCTTCTTCGAGTCGGGCGAGCGCGTGTTCAACATCGAACTCTCCGAAGAGTCCAAGACGCAGACCGTGCTGCTCAAGGACCTGCAGTTCGACTACCTCGGCACCAATGTCGTCCACTGCGACCTGATCCGCGTCAACCTCGACGATGTCGTCGAGGCGAACGTTCACCTGCATCTCGTGGGTGACGCCAAGGGGCTCAAGACCGCCGGCGCGGTCCTCGTACAGAAGATGAACGAGATCCCCGTCACCTGCCGTGTCTCGGACATCCCCGACGAGATTCGACTGGACATCTCCGGCCTCGGCGCCGACGAGCACATGACCGCCGGCGAGATCACTCTTCCCGAGGGCCTCAAGCTCGACTGCGATCCCGAGACCGTCGTGGTCATCATCGACGTAAAGGCCGAGTCTGAAGACGAAGGCACCGAAGGCGAAGCGATCACGGCCGAGGGTTCGGAACCCGAGGTGATCAAGGCCAAGAAGGACGACGACGACGACGAGCCCAAGAAGAAGGAGAAGTAAGCGGCGTCATCCGCTGACCGGATATGAAACTCATCGTCGGACTCGGCAACCCCGGAGCTCAGTACGAGCGAACCCGTCACAACGCGGGTTTCATGGCCGTCGATCGGCTCCGGGACGTCTGCGCACCTTCGGAGATCTGGAAGAGCAAGTTCCAGTCCCTGACGGTCGAGGGCAGGCTCGCCGAGAACGCCGATGGTTCCGGGGCTGCAGAGAAGGTCGTCTTGCTTAAGCCGGTCACCTTCATGAACCTGTCCGGCCGCGCGGTGACCGATGCCGTTCGGTTCTACAAACTCGATCCCGATGCCGATATCCTCGTCCTCGTCGACGACGTCGCCCTATCCTGCGGCCAGATCCGCATCCGGGCCAAGGGCGGCACCGGCGGGCACAACGGCCTGGCGAGCATCCAGCAGATGCTCTCCACGAGCGCGTACGCCCGCCTCCGTATCGGCATCGACCCGCCGGGCATCATCCCGCAGGTCGATTACGTGCTCGGTCGGTTCACCGACGAGCAGATGGGCCAGATCGAGAAGGCGATGAAAACATGCGTCGACGCCGCGCGGACCTGGGTCCACCAGGGAGCGATCGCCGCGATGAACGCCTTCAACGCCCCGGACGAGCAGAAGAATCCCAAACCGAAGCCGGAGCCCACGGCGTCCGCGGCCGAGCCGTCTTCGGATGAAACCAAACAGCCCGGGGAGATTCATCCAGGCTGGTTCACCAACAACAACGCGGGCGACGCTCCGTCGTCCCGCTGATACCAATCACAACCCTGCTCCGGCCGGTGCGTCGGGGCTTCAACCTCAGAACCCATAGGGAGTTCACACCATGGCAGAGTCCAAAGGACGCACGAACAACTACGAGGCCATGTTCCTCGTTTCCCAGGCCGCCGCTCACGACCTCGGCGCCGCCGTCGATCACGTGAAGGAAGTGCTCGGACGAGGCAAAGCCGACATCATCGCCTTCAAGAAATGGGACGAGCGCCGCCTCGCCTACGAGATCAAGAAGCAGAAGCGCGGCGTCTACTTCCTGACCTACTTCAGCGCCGACCCGGTCAACGTCGAGATCATCGAGCGTCAGGCCCACCTCTCCGACGACATCCTTCGCGTGATGGTCCTCCGCTGCGACCACCTCAGCGAAGAGGAGATGCGTGCCGCCGACGGCCAGGAGCAGCTCGCCGACGAGGTGAAGCTGCGTGCCGAGAAGTTGGCCGCGGATATGGCCGAGCAGGAAGCCGCCGACAACGCAGCCGCTGCCCCGGCCGAGTCGAGCCCAGCCGAGGAGGAAGCCGAGACCTCGGCCTGATCCGGCTTCTTCCTGTGCCGCCGGCGGTGTCCGGCCCGCACGGTCTGATACGATGGTTCCTCGCCCGGCCCCGACCCGCGGGGCCGGCCCTTTCCCTGTTCGAACGCCGGAGGCACGATGGCTGGCAACGTCAACAAAGTCCTGCTCATGGGAAACATGACCCGCGACATCGAGATGCGCCAGTTCCCCAGCGGCGGTAGCGTCGGCAAGTTCACGCTCGCCGTGAACGAACGCTACAAGGACCGCAACGAGCAGTGGCAGGAGCGCGCAAACTTCATCGACTGCGAGGTCTTCGGTCGCAAGGCCGAGGTCATGGCGCAGTACCTGGGCAAAGGCCGTCCGGTCTTTATCGAGGGCAAGCTCCGTCTCGACAAGTGGGAGGACAAGCAGTCCGGCCAGAACCGCTCGAAGCTGAAGGTCGTCGTCGACGACTTCCAGTTCGTTGATTCACGCGGCGGTTCAGGTGACGGCGGCCCCAGCGGCGGCTCGGGCTACTCGTCCTCGGACAACGATTCCTACGGATCGAGCCAGCAGACCTCGCCCGCGTACGAAGCTCTCGACGACGACGACATCCCGTTCTGAGTCGGAACCGATCTCCGACCGGTCGCGTCGAGAGACGCGCCCGGCCGATTCCCGCGATGCCTGCGGCATCGCATCTCAATCGAGTTGGGGCCGGTGATCCACCGCGACGCAGCGTCGCGGGCCAGCTCCTCAACTTTCACCAGGCCCGCGATCGCGGAGCCACCGAAAGGACAGCCAGACCATGGCAACCAGTAAGAACGTCGAGCTCCTGCTGCTCGAGAACGTCGACAGCCTCGGCATCGTCGGCGACGTCGTGACCGTGCGCACCGGCTACGCCCGGAACTACCTCCTGCCCCGCGGCCTCGCGACGACGCCCTCGCAGGAGCTCATCGCCCAGCTCGCCGACAAGCGGGCCAAGGCCGAGGCCGAGCGTGCCGCTCTCCGCGCCGAGCGAGAGAAGATGATCGGCAAGCTCAACGAGTTCCGTTTGACCGTCACGAAGGCCTGCAACGACCAAGGTCTTCTCTACGGCTCGGTAACCCAGCAGGACATCGCCGACCTGCTCGAGCAGCAGGGCTTCGAAGTCGCCCCGCGCGACGTCCGCATCGGCCAGACCATCAAGCGGGTCGGCGAGTTCGACATCACCGTCAAGCCCGAGCGCGACCTGGAAGCAACCGTGACGCTCGTCGTCGAGTCCGACACGCCGCTCGCAATCGACGAAGAGCCCGAGGAAACGGAACTCACCGACGAGGCCGCCGCTGCGGAAGCCGAGAAGGCCGCCGCAGAGGGCGACGGCGCCGAAAAGGCCGAAGAGGAAACCGCCTCAGCCTGATCGCATCGTCCGATCGAGCGACAACCGCGCACCAAAAAACCGGACGCCTCGGCGTCCGGTTTTCGTTTTTGAACCGTGAACTGGTGCTGCGAATCAGCCGGCGGGGATCGGCGGCTGGAAACGGACGGCGTAACGAGGCTCGGATTCGCCCTGCAGGTTCAGCACGAAGTCGGTGACCGAAACGCCGCGGTCGATCAGGAACACAAGATAGATGCCCGTGTCGTTCCCGTTCATGACCATGCCCGGCATGTCCTCACTCATGTTCGTCACCGGCTTCGTGAAGTCGTACTGGATCGTCACGTTGTTGCTCGTGTCGATGTGCACGAAGCCGAAGGCCTGGAAGTAGCGGGACGACGAGCGGTCGTAGAGCAGCGGCTGGCCGCTGGTACCGAGCTGCTGCACCGCACGACCGAACACCGTGATATTGGGCTGCTTACGCTCCTTGAGCGGGATCATGAGGATGCGCTTGCCGTCGGGCTGCTCGAAGGTCTTGGCGACCGAGTCCGAGGCGCCGACCGCGCCGCCGATTTCGTCGGCACCGAAGGTGGCCCGTCCGCTGCGGATGACGAGTTGTGTCGAAGAACGACCGCGCTGGACGGTGGCGAGCGTGAGGCCTCGCTCCCGGTTCAGGGTGACGCCGAAGCGGTCCGGCAGCGTCGGGGTCTGGATGACCGCCGAGGTCTGCAGCGTCGGGTTGTCGGTCGCGACCGGAGTGCCGCCCGGCGCCGGCAGGTCGATGCCGCCCATCGAGATATCCAGCGCCGCGATGACCTCGCCGCCAAGGACAGCGGTGTCACGGGCGGTTGCACCCGCGAGCACCTCGCCGGTCTCGGGGTAGCGGGACACGCCGTCGAGCGAGCGACGCACGTTGCGGACGATGATTGAGTCCGGCGAGAAGCCGGGCGGGACGAGGAACTCGAAGCCGAAGACGTGCTCGCCGCCGCGACCGGGCGAGGCGATGGTCTCGTTCGTGTCGTCGAAACGGAAGCGGGTCAGAACGCCCGCGCTCTCGGTGGCCTTGGCGAACACCGCGTGGGGATGGATGGCCACGCCCTCATCGCCGTCGATGGCGATCAGACGGATCTGGCCGGGCGTGAATACGATCTGCCCGCTCGCTTCGGCAGCACCTGCCGCCTGCACCTGAACAAAGATCACCTCAGAAGTCGAGCCCTCGGCGGGTTGCTCGCCCTGGACCGTCCGAACATTGTGCTGCCGGTCCGGGAACCAGCGGTCGCTCAGGAGATCGTTCTTCGCACCTGTTGTCGTCATCCGCCCCTTGATCTGGAACGTGCGTTCGTCGGGTGTCAGCGAGGCTCGTGCGACGAACGTCTTGTTGTCCTTCTCGGTCTCGAAAACCGCGCGGCTAAGAGCGGCCTGCTCGTGCAGGTCCGGTGCGTACTGGGCCAGCGGCGTCGAGGAAGCGAAGCCGGCGGTGCTGAGCTTCTCGTACATGGCGACGGTCATCTTGTCGACCGGGACCCACAGGCTCGAGGTATAGACGAGGTTGCCAGACTCGTTCTCGATGTATTCGTGGCCCATCAGTTTGTTGCCGACACCGAGGAAGTTCAGAGCGACGATGACCGTTCCCGTCGTGACGGCGGCGGAGGCCACGCCGCAGACCATGCCGCCGATGAAGTTGGTCGCATCGTCGAAGTCCACATTCTTGCCGACGAACGCGTCGACGGAGAAGCGCAGGATTGCCAGCGCCAGGCAGAACGGCAGCAGCAATGCGGCGGTGGGGGCGATGCGTTCAACCAGCCCGTTGCCGGCATCGCCCGCGTTCTCCAGGATCAGCATGGTCACCGGTTCCCAGACGCCGAAGGCGATGGCACCGGCGGCGACCACGCACACCATGCACAGGAAGGAACTGAAGAAGCCGCGACCCTTCTGGCTCGTGCACCAGAGGCCGGTGATCACAAGCATCATCGCGATGGTTAGAACATTGAGAATCATGTCGAACGGTCCTCTGCGTCGGCCCGGACGGCCGGGGCAAGTGCAGCGAGGGGAAATGAACGGATTCGAGCTCAGGCCGAAGCCGGAGCAGGAGACTTGCGATCGGACGAGCCGGAGCCCTTGGACTGGTTGTGCAGCACGCGCAGCACTTCTTCGACGCTGGTGTCGCCCTTGACCACCAGCTGCATCGCGGCGGTGTTGATGCTCGGTTGCTTCCGCTGACGGAACAGCGCCCGCAGTCCGGAGATGTCGTTCGCGGCGATGAGTTTGCGCGCCTCATCGTCGATGTAGTGCACCGCGAACGCGCCCACCTGACCGAAGTACCCGGTGCCGTTCGACACCGGATCCGGCTCGAGCTTGTCCTTGATGAGCACCTTGCCCTCGGTCCGGTACAGCGTCTTGACCTCGGGGGGAAGGCCGAGCTTCTTGAGCATCTCGGGCGTCGGCTGGAACGGGATCTTCGCGTTCTCCGACAGGCGACGGAGCATCCGCTGAGCGACCACGCCCCGCAGCGCCTTCGCCGCGAGTTCCTGATCGCCGACTGCGCGGCAGAACATCTGTATCGCCGCGAGTGCGGAATCGGCTCGCATGCTGAGGTACGTCCGCGTGTGGTCGTGGTCCGCGCGGGCGATCGTCTTGGCGGTCTCGTCGTCGGGCAGTTCCGCGACGGCGACCACATCGGGGTCGCGACGCAGGATCGACCGGACGAGGGTCGAGAACTCGGCGCCGTCCTCCTGCGGGTCGAAGAGGTTCAGGCGCACGCCCTCGATCGGAGCCTGCGGGTCCAGCTCGATCGTCTGCACGTTCGAGGTGTACGCGTCGTGCGCACGCACCATCGAGTACATGGTGCTCGTCCGACCGTTGTCCGGCGGCGCGGCGAGCAGGACGACACCACCGCCGTCTTCAACGATCTTCTTCAGTTCATCGAGCTGGTTCGGGAGCAGGCCGAGCTCGTTGATGCGGCGCTGCACCTGTGCTTCGGGGTTGATGAGCACGCTCAGAGTCAGGCCCGACGAAGTGC
>JANSXG010000229.1 GCA_024743075.1 bacterium
ATCGGCCAGCAGTTCACCCGCGAGAGTTCGCAGCGCATGCGCTGCAACCAAGGGGACCACGCCGTTGCCACAGAGCCGAAGCCGGTCCACCCGGTGGGCCAGCCCATCAGCGCCTCGACGAACAGCGGGTTCAAGGTCCGGCGCGGCTCGCAGGTATCGCTCCCAGCCAGCGGTGTCACCAGGACCTGGCGGCCAAGCAGGCCGTTCACGGGGGTGTTCGCCAATGTCGTCGCGCCGTCCTTGTGATCCCGCGCTGTTGGCGTCATCCACATTCCCACCGCATGGGTCAGGTCTGCCGTGCGGCGATTGCCCGCGCTCGGCTTGCCGCCATCGTTCGCCATCGGCGTCGGCCAGTCCCGCGCCATGCGGTCCAGACCCTTCTCGTCGCGCCGTTCGCCACCCCGGCTGCGGAAACTGTCGATCTGCGGCGTCGGTCAGAGCGCGGCCGTGGTCGCCAGGTTCATGCCGTGCTGGCCTGCTTCCTGCGATGGCGTCGGCTTCGTCTGCCGGTTCTCGTTGGCGCTGGCCCTCGGCGTCGGCCAGAGGCGCAGCAGTTCCGTTCGGTTCCCGCCACTCGATCGGGTGCCGGAGCAGGCGCGCGGGGTCGGCCAGGTCGTCTCCCTCGCGGATGGCGAGGATGAAGAGCCGCTCACGCTTGTGGGGCGCGCCGACTTCCGCCGCCGTGAAGAGGCCTGCCGCAAGCTTGTAGCCCATGCCGACCAGTCCGCTGGCGACTTCGGGGAAGCCGAGGCGGAGATGATGGGCGACAGTCTCGAGGAACACGAAGGGCGGCTCGCACTCGCCGATGATGCGGGCGACATGCGGCCAGAGGTGACGCGGGTCGTCCGCGCCCCGGCGCTTGCCCGCGACCGAGAACGGCTGGCACGGATAGCCCGCAGTGATGATATCCACCGCGCTGCGCCACGGGCGGCCGTCGAAGGTGGCAACGTCGTCCCAGACAACAGCCTGATCCAGGGACGCGTCTTCCATCCGCGCCACGAGAGTGGCTGCGGCGAAGGTTTCCCGTTCGACATGGCCCACAGCACGATATCCGGGGATGGCGATGGCGAGCCCGAGGTCGAGACCGCCCGCGCCGGAGCAGAGGGAGAGGCCGAAGAGGCATGCGTCTCCGGCCCCGGAAGCGCGTCCGGAGGAAGGTAAAGCCAGGTCATGCATGTCACGCGGCGGTCTTGCGCTTTCGCGCGGGTTCAGGGGCGGCGTCCGTGTCCGGCGTATCGGCCGCGGGTTCGGTGCCGTCGCCCAGCCGCTCGGTCCTCACCTCAGCGAAGGTCCGACCACCGCCATCGAGGACCGCGTCGCGGCCGGTCTCGGCCTGCCACCGCTCCACGGCGACATCGACATAGGCCGGGCTGATCTCCATCGCGAAGACGCGGCGGCCGTTGGCTTCGCCCGCCATTATCTGCGAGCCGGAGCCGGAGAACGGCTCGTAGCAGAGCCCGCCCCGCGCCACATGCTGGCGCATCGGGATCCCGAAGGCGTCGAGCGGTTTCGGCGTCGGGTGGTCGGGCCGGTCGTCCTTGGCGAAGCTGGGCAGCGCCCATGTCGATGGCAGGGTTTCTTCGGCCACCTTCGGTGGGCGGTTCGGGCGGCGCCAGCCCATGAAGCAAGGCTCGTGCTTCCACAGGTAATGCGAACGGGTCAGCACACCCCGGTCCTTGACCCAGATGATCTGCTGGTGGACGAACGCGCCCGCCTTTTCCCAGCAGGCTTCCAGCATCGCCTGGCGGCGCGAGGCGTGCCAGCAGTACCAGGCGGCGTCCTCGGTGATCGCCTCGGCGACCGCGGCGCTGATGAAGCCGTCGTAGAGGTCCGCGCCCTGGCTGCTGTCGTCCCAGGTGGTGCCGTAGGACGCGGACCAGTCCTTGTTCCGGGTCGGGTGGTTCGATCCGTCGTAATCCACGAGGTATGGCGGGTCGGTCGCGAACAGGATCGCCCGCTCGCCGTTCATCAGGCGGCGCACGTCGTCGTAGCTGGTCGAGTCCCCGCAGAGCAGGCGATGATCGCCGAGGATCCACAGATCGCCCGTCCGCGAGGCCGGATTGCGCGGCGGCTCGGGGATGGTCACCGGAGGCACGGAGCCACCGGCGCCACCTTCTTCACCGTCGTCTTCCGCGACGTAGGCCAGCAGCTTGTCGAGCTCGCCGTCCGAGAAGCCGACCATCGACAGGTCGTAGTCGTCCGCCAGCAGGTCCTGCAGCTCGGCCGACAGCAGCGCCTCGTCCCAGCTGCCGAGTTCCGTCAGCTTGTTGTCCGCGATGCGATACGCCCGCCGCTGCGCCTCGGTCAGGTGCCCGAGCACGATCACCGGGGCCTCGGTCAACCCGAGTTGCGTCGCCGCCAGCACCCGCCCGTGCCCAGCGATCAGCTCGCCGTCCTCACCCACGAGGCACGGCACGGTCCAGCCGAACTCGGCCATGCTGGCGGCGATCTTCGCGACCTGATCCGCGCCATGCGCCTTCGCGTTCTTCGCGTAGGGCTGGAGGCGCGACAGCGGCCATGTCTCGATCGCGTCCGGGGCGAAGCTCAGCGTCATGGTGGGCAAGGTTCCTCGGTCGGATGGATACCGGTGGCTTCCGGACTCCGGATGCCGGGCCGGACTCCACACGGGGTCCAGCGGCCACCTGCGGTGTCCGGTCGGAAGGCCAGTGTTTATTGGTGTTTGCGCGGGGCGCGAGCGGGTCTGGCTTCCGGGTGGCTTCCCAAAAATCCGGCCCTGTCGCTGGCGATGTCCCGCGCTTCGCCCGCCAGCATACAAATGTCGCCAGGAAGGAACCAGAAACTGCCGTGGGCTGGACCCCGGCCGGACCCTCGCTGGATACCGGGGTCCAGAAGGCCCCCGTCAACGCAAAAGGGAGAGCGAGCTTCCAGCGCACTCTCCCCATCTTGCCTTCGGAATAGCACGATCATGTTGCAGATGTCGAAGGAAAAAGTGTTGCAACACATTGGAGTCACTGTGCATTCAGCCGCGCGGCGATCTTGGTCAGCGCCAGTTGCCAGCGCCGCCAGGCGGTCGTGCGGTCGCACCCCAGCTCGCCGCTGATCTGCTTCCACGGCACGCGGGCGGCGCGAGACCAGATCAGCTTGCGCTCCTCCTCCTCGATCCAGAGCACCCAGTCGAAGGTCTGCTCGAGTCGGGTGATGGCGGCGGCCGACGGCCAGACCCGCATCGGCTGCGGATCCATCGCCGCGATCTCTCGCGCTGACCGCACGATGTCTGGCCATGCGTTGAAATACCCGCGCGCCTTGACTGGCGGCAGCTTGCGCAGCGTGCGAAACGCTTCCTCGAAATGGTCGGCGACATCGTCGGCAGTCCATGTCTTCTTCTCACCCATGGCGCACCTCCCCAGCGGGGCGTGGTCCATAAAGCTTGGTGCCCAGCTGTTCGACGAGTTCGCGTTCTGGCCAGGTCA
>JANSXG010000122.1 GCA_024743075.1 bacterium
CTCGCATCGAACCAGACCGTGGTCCGCGTCACGATCCGAGGCCCGCGCGACGCCGTTTCGCGGATCTCCTCGAGCGAGACTCCGCTCATCGCCGTCGTTTCGCTCGATGCGAGCGAAATGCTCAACCGCGTCGGCACCAAGGAGATCTCGTGGTTCATCCGTCGCGACGGCCAACTCAGCCCGTTGCCGCGCGGCGTTGAAATCCTCAGCGCGGAACGAACCACGGTGAACCTCACGATCACCGAGCGGGTCGCTCCCTGAGTCAGGCGGGCGGACGGTTCGACCGGGCGAGCTCTTCCATTCTCTTACGCCACGCCGCGAACCCGCCCGCATCGCTGCTTGGCTCAAGCGAGTTCGCTTCGAGAACTGCACGCAGAGTCCGGGCGATCGCGAGATCGGAGTCAATACCCTCCTCGGCGGGAGTGTCCAGCACCGGGATGCCGGAAGCACGCATCCAGTCGGACTTGGACTCGACCATCGCGCGTTCCGACGCGCTCGCAGCGGCCCTAGCCGGCAGGGGCAAGCAGATGGCGGCGTCCGCGCCGGCCCACTCCGCCGGGCCGGCGGACTCCGGTACGGCGATCCGCCAGCCGCGCCGATGCCGACGGACCATGCGACACGCTCTCTCGAGGCCGGGAGAATCGCGGGGCACAACGACGGTCACGTGCTCGCCGGCGTAGCACAGCACTCCCGCGATATGCACGAGGCGAAACGCATCGACGGTCCCACGAGCGCCCAAACCAGCCACGAGTTTTTCGCCGTCCTTCACACCGAGCGCTTGCCGGGACGCGCGGCGATCCGGCGCGATCGTGCGAGTCTCAGTCTGGACCTGCGGGACTCGCCAAAGGGCTTGCGGCACCGGTATCGGTCGGGCGATATCCGATCGGGCGACGATCGCTTCCGTCCGCTCGCCCCAGCACAGCGCGGTCGCGTCGGTCAGGCCACGGATCGCCGCGGCTCGCCGGAGCGCCATCGCGTTCGATCGCACGGACCACTTGGGTGCCGAGCAGTTCGCGAGTATTCGCAGGGCCGGCGCGACCGACTCGGCCCATCGCCGCGCACGAACCGGCCCAAGGATGACCACCTGATGTTCGCAGGCTTCGAGCGCGAGCAGCAGCGGCCAGTCGAACAGCGCCGAATCGGAGTCGAGCACATGAAACGAGACTGGTCCCATCGAGCCGCCGATCAGTTCGTCAGGTCGCGATCGAGTTCATACTCGAAGAACAGGCGGGCCAGCCGGAGACCCACGCCAGCGGCGAGCTCACGCTCCACCTCCGATCGCTCGGCGAGGCTCAGCGACTGGAACGGGGATGTTTTGGGCGGCAGGGAGGTCCGCACGGCGTACTCGCCGGCGGGCGGGAAGAGCTGGGTGTTCGTGACGGTGTCGTAGATCGTGAGGTTGCCGTTGCAGAGCGGATGCACGGACACGCGGTCCCGCGTGATCATGAAGTTGTCGAAACTGATGTAGACCACGACCTCTGCGCCGATGCGCCGTCCGACTTCAACGACCGACATCGGTTCGTCCGGCAGTTCGCGGGATGCGGTCCGCAGAGCCGCCCGATGATCGATGAGGTTTCCCTGAAGGATGAGTTCGCGATCGAGAAGCACCCGTTCGGTCACCCTCGCCATCTCGGTGCGCAGCGAACGCTTCGGGAGGACGTTGTGCCGGTCGTCCACGAAGATGACCGTTGGGCGCTCCGGGTCGAGCTCGAACACCGCGGGAACGCGTGGGGGGCCCTCCACCGCCATCGCGACCGGCGCAACGACGTTGCACCCGGAGAGAACGAGTATCGCGAACAGCATGGCGGCAGCGAGCAGTCGATTCGGAGTCACGAACATCCCTCGGTGAGAATCAGTAGCGGATCCGGTTGGGTTCCATGTGGTCGTAGAAGAGCCAGGAGACTCGGTTCGCGAAGCGGTCCTTGAGCGACGCTTCGACGTGTGCCTGCGTGTAGTCCGCCGCGGTGTACCCGCCGTCGTCGGGGTAGCGTATCCGCAGGTCGCGGACGAACGTAAATTCGTTCGGCGAGCCAGTGTCGGCTTCCACCACGCCGACGCGACTGGAGATCCGCCCGTCCCACACATAACGGTTTCCCGGCTCGCGGAGGCGGAACTCGAAGAGGTCGACCACGATCAGCCGGTCGACCTGGAAGTGGTCGAGCAGTTCCTCGTACGACCACGCTGTCCATTGAGGCGTGGTGTACTGGAACTCGAGCACGCGAGGCCCCGGAACGAACCCGAGCGCGAGCACGTCGTCGTTGGCCGAAGCCAGGCGTGAGCCGATCGCGTTGGTCAGCGAACTGACCAGGCGGGGATGCTCACCTTGGATGGATCGGGGAGCGGTCACGATCACGGCGTAGGTCTTGTCCGTCAGGCCCTGATACTCGGCGAAGACCATCGACTCGCCGGTGGACTCGTAACTCGCCGCCATGCCGCCGATCGCCGCGCCAACGATGCAGCCGCTCTGCGCTACCGCCAGCCCTCCGAAGGCGAGAGCAAGACCCAATTTGAACATCCGTCGCACCATAAGACCTTCCTGCACGAACAGCGCCGAGAGTCCCCGCCTCGGGTCAGACGCCCGTTGCCGACGGATGTTCCGTCATCCCAGCGTCGGCCAAGTCCATACCTTATACGCCCACGCGAGGCCGAGCAGGATCAGCCCGCCCCAGAGCAGTTTCGTGCCGATCGCGTGCAGCACCGTCCGGCCCGCAACCGACCCCGTCCACGCCACGTAGGTCAGCATCCAGAACGCCACGGCCGAAGCAACGGCGTACACCGCCCCCGCCGGCTGGGTGACGAACGAATCGAGCAGGCTGAAGTCTGCCGCGTGGGTGAACGCCGTGGTCATGCCGCAACTGGCGCACGGGTAGCCGAACATCTCGACGAAGCTGCACTCATCGAGTCCGAGCTGGGTATGGGTGCCGAATCCCACCGGGGCCGCTTCGAGCGACGCCGCGATCACCAGAACGGTGAGGATGCACAGCGCCGCCCCGGCGCACACGATCCGCTCGGAGGCGGGGACGCATCCGGTCTTCGGGAGTTTCAGGGCGCTCACACCGGCCATGCCCAGCCTTCCGGCCCAGGGCCGGCGTCAGTCGAAGCGGAACACGCCCTTGCGGTAGCCGTACACATACGCGACGACCGTCGTGAGCATGAAGAACAGGATCCGGCCCCAGAACACCGAGTGGTACGCCGAGTCCGGGTTGATGTTCGAGTACGTCACCGCCCACGGGTAAAGGAAGATGACCTCGACGTCGAACACCAGGAACGTCATCGCGATGATGTAGAAGCGGACGTTGAACCGCTTGCGGGCCGTACCGATCGGAACCATGCCCGACTCGTAACTCGTCCCTTTGACCGAGCCAGGACGGCTCGGGCCGATGACCAGCGACGCCACAACATTCGCCAACGCGAAGGTCACTGCCATCAGCAGGAGCAGCAGGACGGGCCCGTAATTGATGAGCTCAAGGCCCAGAGTGCTGGTCATCATCGATCCCGTGTTCGGCATGCGGCCGAGTATACCGTCGGCGTGGTTCGTGTTCAGGCCAGTCAGTTCAGCATCAGTTCAGGGTCAGGGGCATCGGCTGCGGCACCGGCTGGCGCTTCGGCTGGAGCGCGATCCCCAGCGGGATCCGCTTGCCGTCGGGCCCCTTGGGCGGGATGCCGTCCTCGTCGATGATCCGCTGGATCGCCATCACGCCTTCGATGAGCTGCTCCGGGCGGGGCGGGCAGCCGGGGACGTAGACATCCACCGGCAGGAACTGGTCGCAGCCCTGCACCACGGCGTAGGTGTCGAACACGCCGCCGGTCGAGGCGCACGCGCCCATCGAGATCACCCACTTGGGCTCGGCCATTTGTTGGTAAATCCGCTGGAGCACCGGCATGGTCTTGATCGAGATCCGGCCCGCCACGATCATCAGGTCGGCCTGGCGCGGGCTGAAGCGCATGACCTCGGCCCCGAAGCGGGCGAGGTCGTACCGGCTGGAGGCGGTCGCCATAAGTTCGATGCCGCAGCAGGCCGTCGCGAACGGCATCGGCCAGAGCGACGAACGCCGACCCCAGTTGATCACCCGCTTGAGCTGGGTGGTCATAAATCCTTCGGCGGTGATGGCGGCTTCCAAACCCATGGAAATCGGTCCTTCCTGGAGTGCATCCGCCCGCTCCAAAGCGGGCTCCGGGCAGCATCGCTGCCGTGAGTGGGAAGTGTAGTCGGTTGCGTCCGTTCGGTCAGCCCGCGTCTGACGCCTGCGGGGATTCCCGGTCGTCGCCCGCACAACCCGCACAGCCGGATCGATCGGTCGCCCCGGTCGGCCTTGCGGTCTATCCCATCCGCCCGATAGCCGATCCCTCCGTCATACCGCGTCTTGACGGAGGACCGCCCATGCGCCACCTGCGCTCTTGTATCGCCATCGCCGCTCTCACCGTCCTTGCCGGCGTCTCGGCGACCGCTGCCCAGAACCGGAGCCCGGAGCAGGTCGCCTCGATGGAGGCCGCGATCAGCAAGGCCTTTGAGCAGGCCCAGTTCTCGCTCGCCGAGGGCCGGGTCGGCGAGGCCGATCGGCTGCTCCGCATCGTCCTCAAATCGGATCCGGACCAGCAGCGTGCCGCCACCATGCTCCGCACGCTGTACACGAACTACGGCCTCGAACTCGCCGTCGACGAGAGCAGCCTTTTGCTGGTCCGCGACCAGCTCGGCGAGCAGAACCGCGATTTCGGCCGCTTCGAGTCCCGCCACTTCGTCGTGCTGTCCAACGGTCCCCTCCACTGGACCAACGAGCGCCTCGCCCTGCTCGAGCGGACTCATTTCCAGTTCACACGCATGATGAAGCTCATGGGCCTCCAGTCCATCCCGCCCGAGAACAAGCTCATCTGCATCCTGTTCGACGATCACGCCGACTACACGTCGTTCGCTCGTCGAACCGACCGCGTCGAAGCGCCTTGGGTGGCGGGCTACTACGCCTCGGGCTCGAACCGCATCGTCATGTACGACGACGCCACCGGCCCGACCTTCGCCGCAGCCAACCGCCAGATCGAAGAACTGCAGCAGCAGGCCGAGCAAGCCCGGCGACAGGCCCGCTCCGTCGACCGCTCGCAGCTGAACCGCGCGCAGGACCACGCCAAGCGCGTCCGCGAGCACGCCGAGCGTGAGGCCGAGCGCATCCGCGATCTGGTCCGGGCCGCGTCCGACGCCAAGGCCGTTCACGAAGCGGCGCACCTCATCGCCTTCAACTGTGGCCTGCAGTCCCGTTCGCGCCGCTACCCGTTCTGGCTGACCGAAGGCCTCGCCACCAATTTCGAGACCGAAGACGCCAACGGCGCGTTCGGTCCCGATCGCCCCCTCGATGCGCGTGAGCGCGACTTCGACAAACGCATGGAAGCGGGGGAGCTGCTCCCGCTGCGCGAGCTCGTGCAACTCGTCGATATCGGTCATTTCGAGAGCGACCACGCCGGCGCCGCCTACGCCCAGAGCTACGCCCTGTTCCGCTACCTGTTCCGAAGCCACCGCGAGCAGCTCGCTCAGTTGTTCCGCGACATCGAGCGTGAACCCGCGGGAGCCATCAGCCCGCAGCGCATGCTCGAGCTCTTCGAGCGCCGCATCGGTCCCGTGGATCTCGTCGAGCGCGAGTGGCTCCTCTTCGAGCAGCGGTGAGAATCCCAATCGGGCATGAAAAAGCCCGACGCTCCGCGCCGGGCTCGATGATTCAAACCATGATCAGGCTCAGGCCGTCTCGCCGACCGCCCAGCGACGGAACGCCACGACATTGCCGCCCTTGGGCAGCAGGTCCTTCACCTGCTTCTTGTCGTCCTTCACGAACGGCTGCTCGAGCAGGGCGAGGTCCTTATAGAGCTTGTTGACCTTGCCCTCGACGATCTTGGCGGCGATCTCTTCGTTCTTGCCTTCCTCGACCGCCTGCTCCATCGCGAGCTTGCGCTCGCGCTCGATGACCTCGGCGGGAACGTCGTCGCGCGAGACGCCTTCGGGGCGGGGCAGCGCCGCGGTGATGTGCATGCAGATGTCCTTGGCAACTTCGTCGGACACGCCGCCCGAGAGCTGCAGCAGCACGCCGGTCTTGCCGTCGTGGTGCACATAGGTGCCGAAGGTGGTACCGTCGGCGCCCTCGAGCTTGGCGATGCGCGCGATCGACGCGTTCTCGCCGGTCGAGATGCGCACGTCGTCCATGATCGCCTTCATCTCGTCGGTGGGGTCAACGTCACCGGCGCCGGCCTTCAGGGCCATCTCCGCGATCTGGCCCGCGGCCTTCGCGAAGTTCTCGTTCTTGGCGGTGAAGTCGGTCTCGGCGCGCAGCTCGACGATCACGCCGGCGTTGCCTTCGATCTTGACGACGATCAGGCCCTCACCCGCGGCGCGGTCGGTCCGGGTGTCCATCTTGCCCTTCATCTTCTTGCGCAGCGATTCCTCGGCGGCGACCGGGTCACCTTCGGTCTCGGTCAGGGCTTTCTTGCACTCCATCATCGACAGGCCGGTCTTCTGACGCAGGGCCATCACTTCTTTCGCGCTGATCTGAGCCATCGTGCTTTCTCTCTGTATTGCTTCGTGAAGGATCGGTCGGGTTGAAAAAGCCCGCCGCTCGGTTTCGAAAGGCGGGCTTCACTTGTTCTGACGTGCGAGCGGGATCCGGAGATCAGTTTGTCGTCGTCTCGGCGGCCGCCGCGGGCTCCTCGGCCTTCGCGCCATCGGCAGCGGGGGCGTCGTCGGCGGCGCGGAACTGCGAACGCGAACTGCGGCGCTGCGGCTGCTGACCGCCGGCGGACGAGTCGTCGCCCTCCTTGCCGGAAGTCTGGGCCCGCTGGGTCTTGCCCTGCGTGATCGCGGCGCACAACTCGCGGATGACCACATCGATCGAACGCATCGAGTCGTCGTTGCCGGGGATCGGGATGTCGGCCATCTCCGGGTCGCCGTCGGTATCGATCAGACAGACGGTGGGGATGCCGAGCTTCTTGGCTTCCATGATCGCGTTGGTCTCGCGCTTCACATCGATGATGACCAGCGCGCCGGGCAGCTTGGTCATGCCGCGGATGCCGTCGAGGTTCCGCTTGATCTTCTTCATCTCGCGACGCAGCTGGCTCTCCATCTTTTTGGAGTAGCTGGCGAAGTCGTCCTTCTCCTGAATCGCTTCGAGCTCTTCGAGGCGCTTCAGGCGGGCGCGGATGGTGCGGAAGTTGGTCAGCGTGCCGCCGAGCCAGCGCTCGGTGACCCAGTGCATGCCGACATCGCCGACGCGCTGCTGCAGCACCTCGCGGGCCTGACGCTTCGTGCCGACGAAGCAGATGTCCTTGCCGTCGCTCACGGTGCGGGCAATGAACTTCTTCGCCAGGAGGAGACCCTTGATGGTCTCCTTGATGTCGATGATGTGGATGGCGTTGCGCTTGCCGTAGATGAAGCGCGCCATGCGCGGGTTCCAGCCCGACGAACGCTGGCCGAAGTGGATGCCGGCTTCGATCAGGTCCTTGACGAGCGAGTTCTCTTTGGTCTCGGCCATTGAATCAGTCTTCTTTCTTCGCAGCGGATCCGGCGGCAGTCATCGCTGATCGCTCCTGCCGACCCGAGTCGGGAGGAAAACGATCCCAGCCGCCCAAAGGGCGCTTGGGTGCACCCCGCGATCGATCGCGGAGCGACTTCGGACAGATTGGGGACATTCCCACCCTGATTGCCGCAGACAGACGACAGCAGAGCCCCCGTCGCCGATGAACGCCGGGTCCGCCAATTGTAGTGAACCCGCCACACCCCGCAACCCGACGCGGCGGGGGGTCCTTCTCCCCTCGCGGGAGAAGGTGGCCGCGAAGCGGGCGGATGAGGGGGCTCCCGATCCCGGGGTGGCGTGGTCTGAGCCGCAGGCGAAGCCCACGAGGAGGCTTCAGCCCGTCGCCCAGCCCCTGAACAGCCCCAGAATTGCCACCCACGCCACCACCCGGTACAGTGCCCGACCGCGCCGGGAAACCCCGGCGCGACACCGATTCGGGGCGTAGCGCAGCTTGGTAGCGCGCCATACTGGGGGTGTGGAGGTCGCAGGTTCAAATCCTGTCGCCCCGACTTCACGAGGAAATTGCCTTCCGCGATCAGCGGAAGGCTTTTTCTTGCGCCGGGGAACTTTTAGGATCCATGCTACTGAGCGACAGGACCCCGCTCGGATCCGCTTGACCGCCCTTGAGGCGGACGGGCCCACATGGAGATCCGCCCGATGCGACTACGAAGGCATGCGTTCAAAGTCCGAACAGGCGACGTATTGGTCTGCGACCCGCGCATCCTCTCGGACATCGATAGACCGGATCACGACGATCGAGTCGTCTTTGACTCGTGGAGCGGCGACGGCGACTTCATGGTCTACAGCGATGGTGATTGCTACTTCGTCGATATCGACCCTCGCATCTTCAAGGCGGGCTCGCGGTCGCAGCTCGCGGCTCTGCCCGGTCGGGTCTCGTGCGACAGTGCCGAAGTACAGATCTGTGACCTCACGCCGGAAAGGCGCGCGGCCGCGCAGGGCATGATCGACGCCGGGCAAGCCGTGGTGGTCCACGGACTGCCACCCGCGACGTACCAAGCGTGGTTCGAAGAGAAGGGCGCCGCGAAGGACCTCTTCCGAGGTGTGATCGGCTTTGGGCCCGAAGTCAAGATGGTGCTCAACCGCAGCACCGGAATGCAGCTCCAGGAACTCGAGGACCGGATCTCGCGCGTCTACAGACAGAAGGGCGAGAGCAAGCGATCCGAGTTCGAGGCGATCGGGCGTGATCTCATCGAACTGCATCTGAGCGGCTGCAACGACCCTCGACTCAAGATGTTGGCCGACGCCGCCCGAGTGAAGTTGCCACGACGGACCGCGAAGCGAAGAGCCGCGGGTGCCGACGGGCCGGCTCCGTGAACGACCACGTCGCAAACACGACCGCAATCGCGTGCCACATCAATGCGAGGGTCCGAGGTATCGCTTGTCCGCCGATTGCGCAGAGTGAAGTCGTCTTCAAGTGCGATCGCGCCGTGGAGTTCTGGGGCGCAAAGCGGAAGCAGTTGTCCAAATGGACAGAACTGCAACTCGTCTCAACCGATCCGGACGGGTGGATTGATGACCAGGTCAACCGCGGAGTAACACGAGCTTCCATCGCGTACACGCCCTCGGCGAACGGGACACGCAAGGACCGCAACACTGCGGGCTTTGTTGGCGGCGGTGGCAAGTTCCTGCTTGTCCTTCACAGAAGAAACCGCACCGAGTTCTGGCACGCCATGACGAAAGTCGAAGACAAGGACGATCCGGATCAGAAGATCTGGAAGACTGGGTTCTTCGTCGCATCGTCTCAATCCGATCCGCCGCCGACAAACCGATCCGTCGCGTTGGTCTCGTCGGACCTGCGGAACGCACTCGTCGCGATCCACGCGTTCGCTGTAAAGCAGGACATTGTCGAGTTCGCAAGGACATTCCAGGAATCGCTCGATCGACTCGATTCCGAAGATCCGCTCGCCGGGAGCTACTACCGACCTGCAATCCCTGAAGGCCTGCTTTCACTCGACGCCCTGCGCCTGTTCGGCGCGGCGGAGTTGCCATTCGTGTTCGGCGCGATGGGCAGCTGGAACGACCTCGGCTTTCATCGCGACACCAGCCTGCAGGAGGAGTACGACACAATCTCCGACAGACTCTTCGGGTTGAGCAACGAGGCAGTTTGCGCCGCCGTAAACGACGGAGTGCCCTCGTGAGACCGATAGATGCGGATTTGCCCCCGCTCCGAACCGGACGCACCGAACCCGCTCCCCCTCCCCGTCGTCCATAATCCACCGACATGGCCGACGACCCCCAACCCGACACCCCGCCATCGCCCGATCAGGAACTCATTGCCTTCCTCGCCGGCCGGTCCTTCCCCTGCCCGCGCTGCGCCTACGACCTGCGCGACATCCGCGCCGCGGTCTGCCCCGAGTGCGCCGAGCCGCTGATCCTGACCATCGGAACACCCCGCGTCCGTTTCGGCTGGCTGATCGTGGCGATGGTCCCCGGCAGTTTCTCCGGCGTCGCCGCGATGTTTCTCGCCGTCCCGATCACCGTCTCCCTCTGGTACTCGTTCCCGAGCCTCCGCGGTGTGCCGTGGCCGATGCTCTGCGCTGAAGCCTTCGGAATCACCAGCGCCGCGTCGGTCGTGCTGATGTACCGCCGGCGCCTGGCGATCATCCGCTGGTCCACGCGGCGACAGGCCGCGTTCGCCGCCGGTGTCTGGGCGGTCCACATCGGCGCGTTCATCGCGCTCCTCGTGGCGATGGCGCTGTGGTTCTAATCACAAACCATTGTGACGCCGGCAGCGGGTCAGTACGCTGCGACCCACCATGGACGATCACATTGGCATTCATGAGAACCTCGACGAGCGCGAATCGCACTACGCGCGATTTCTCGGCCCGCTCGATCAGCAGATCTACCACTCCACCGACATCAAGCCGGTGCACATCGATATCTACCAGTTCGCGCCGACCGAAGACCGGCCCTACTGGACGCTCATCACCGGCGGCATGAGCGATAGGCCGCAGCTGGTTCCTCTGGCCGAGGACTATCGCTCACCCCGCGCGGAGATTCTCA
>JANSXG010000105.1 GCA_024743075.1 bacterium
CCAGCGCTCGCCCCGCGCCCCGGTGTCGAGGTGCGCAGCACGCGGTCCGCGATGGAATCTCGCGAGCAGCCCTGCCCGCATCAGCCGTCCGTCGTCCCGTCGCCGAGATATCGATCGATCGCGAAGTCGATCAGCCGATCACGCATCTCGCCGAGTTGCTGTTCGGTCATAGTCGAGGAGCCGAACAAACGCTCGAAGTACCGCGCCCGCTCCGCCTGCTCGCGCTCCGCTCGGATCGCCTGCTCGATCCTGTTCTGAGCATCGTAGAGCGAGACCGTCTCCGGCTGCACGACCGCTTCGAGGTACAGCCACCAGATCGAGCCGTTGAAATCGATCGGCGCGCTGAGTTCGCCGGGGCGCAGTTGCGTCGCCGGATCGTTCAGTTCCGGTGGGCCGAAGAACTCGGCCGCTTCCAACCCATCTGAGCCGAGTTCGAGTTCGATGAGCCCGCCCTCGGAACTTCGGAAGGTTGTCTCGCTCGAAATGATCTGGCTACGAGCGGGTTCGTCGGCCAACGCGAGCGTGAGCCGGTCGCGATCGGCTGGGGCGACTCGAAGCACCCGCAACCGCGCCGTCGACGGCGGCTGAAACACCGTAATGTTCTGGTCGTAGTACCGCTGGATATCGCGCCAACTAACCTGGACCTTTCGGGTTACCTCGCGGCGCAGCTGCTCGAACACGATCTCGCGATTGAATTCTTCCTCGGCCTTGCCACGGAGCGAGACGTTTTCCTGATCTCGCAAACGCTCGTCCGCGCGTGCCGCGGAACCGAGGTCGCGATCGATGATGCCCTGCTGGATCTGGTCGATGAACGCGAACAGGCCGACGCGCTCCTCGAATGTCAGCCCCGCGTTGAACTCGGCGATCAGCAGTTCGTCGCGGACGCGCTCGAGCAACTGGTTCTGGATGAGCTGTCCTGCCAGACTCACCCACTCCTCTCGGCTCTTTTCGATTGCTTCAGCCCGGAGCAGGTCGTCGAGGCTGCTGAGGAACTGCGCGGCGTAAACGGGGCGCCCATTGATCTGGCCGACCATTTTGTCGACGACAATGCCCTCTTCGGCAACGCCGGCACCCGCAGCGACAGAGCCGCTGTCCGCCGACGAGTCCGAGCCGATCGGCGCCGTCGGCGACGGCCGGCGGATCTGAGCATCGATGTTCGCCGGGCGGCCGACGAGGGTGAGCACGTCGGGATCGCCGCCTCGGGCTTCTCTCGCGGAAATGACTCGCGGCGAATCCGGGGGCGTGGGCGAGACCTCGATCGACGGGGCATCGGCCTGCACCTCGCCCGCATCGCGGAAATCCGACGGCGAAACCGTTTGCGCACCCGCTCGGAGCGATCCAGAACCGCCGGCGCAGCCAGCAATACCGAGCATCGCGGCGAACAACGCGGAACTCGCGGTCGCCGCTCCGGCGCGCACCCAAAGGGGTTTCGTGCTCGGTACGTCCATGACCGATCTCCTTCCGACGCGCGGTTTCAGTGGTGGCATCGGGGAACATCCTAGCGAGAGGACGGCATCGACTCACTCGGAATCGCTCGCGAGTGGTCGAAAACCACGCCCGAACTGATAGACTTCCCCGGAACCATCACTGTACGACGAGAACCGCGAGCCCCGAAAGGACCGCGACATGGCCGACGATTCCGGCGAAGCCCCGAAACTGATTATTGACTCCGACTGGAAGAACGAAGCGCAGGCGGAGCGCGAGAAGCTCGCGCAGGCCGAGAAGGCGTCATCGGATGCCGGGTCCGACGGCGGCCAAGGCGAGATGCCCGAGGCCGACTTCCGCGGCCTCATGGGCATGCTCGCGACGCAGGCCCTCATGTACATGGGCGGCATCGCCGACCCGAACACCGGCAAGCCCGTCTTCGACCCGATGTACGCCCAGCACATGATCGACCTGCTCGGCGTGCTGGAAGAGAAGACCAAGGGCAACCTGACGGACGAAGAAGCCGGCGAGATCTCCGGCGTTCTCAATGAATTGCGGAGCCGGTTCGTCGAACTCATGCAGATTGTCGCCAAGCAGCAGGCCGGCGCAGGGCAGGGTGGACCCTCTGGTCCCACGGGCCCGATGCCGCCGCAGCAGTAGTCGCGGAATTCAGAGCACGATGAGACCGTGTCTCATCTGACTCGAGAGTGATGGGCCTATCGCCCGACGATCGATGACCTGGTGTATCTAGACAGGTTGTTCCGGACGAAGCCGGAACGCACTCACGAACGGGCGTCCGCGCACGCCCAGCCCCCGAGGAACCCGGTGCCGTGACAAACGACCAGTCCTTCATGAACAAGCATCACTTCCTACTCCGACGCCTGCACAGCTTGACCGGCATTGTCCCGATCGGACTGTTTCTCATCGGGCACCTGACGACGAACTCCTCGATCATTTGGGGGGCGATCAACGGGCGTGCCACCCACGCCATGGATCCGGAACTGGTCGAGGGCGTAGGCAAGGCGACCGCCGGGCAGGTTGGCACCTTCCAGCATGAAGTGACGTTCATCAACGAGTCGGTGCCGTTCCTGATCCTCATCGAGATCACGCTCTGGCTCTCCATCGCCTTCCACTCGATCCTCGGCATCTACTACGCCCGGACCGGCAAGGCCAACACCAAGCGGTACGAGTATCAGGGCAACTGGCGGTACACGCTCCAGCGGATCTCCGGCTATGTCGGCATCCTGTTCATCGTGTACCACGTTGCGACCCTCCGATGGGGCTGGACCTGGCTCATCCCGGGCGGCACCAAGTGGGATTACGAGTACGCATCGTCGACGCTCGCGATGGCCCTCAAGGGCTCGGAGACGGGGGACTGGACGTTCCTGGGCGTTCTGGTCTCGCTGCTTTACCTGCTGGGCGTGACGATGCTGGTCTTCCACTTCGCCAACGGACTCTGGACCGCCGCGATCACGTGGGGCGTGACGATTACCGCCAAGGCCCAGCGCAACTGGGGGTATGTCTGCGCCGCGCTTGGGGCCGGCCTCATGGCCGCCGGGTGGGGTGCCCTCTTCGGGTTCCTGTTCGTCGACGTTCAGGCGGCCAAAGATATCGAAGAAGAAATGCTTCGAAAGAAGAGTGCTGACATTGTCGAACCTGAAGCAGTATCGATGATCCCCGCGACCGAGCACACGCTTGTCGCTATCGAAGCCTGAATCGGCCACACGGAACCAAAGGACCGAAACCACCATGGTTACACCATCCGCACAGCAAAGAGTCATCGTCGTCGGTGGCGGCCTCGCCGGCCTGGCCGCGACCATCCGTATTGCCGAATCGGGAATGCCCGTCGACCTGTTTTCGCTCGTGCCGGTTAAGCGTTCGCATTCCGTGTGCGCTCAGGGCGGTATCAACGCGTGCAACAAGATCGCGCGTCAGCAGGGCTACTCCGAGTACGAGCACTTCGACGAGACCCTCTACGGAGGGGACTTCCTCCAGCACCAACCGCCGGTATACGAGATGGCCCAGTGGGCCCCGAAGATCATCGACTTGTTCGATCGCATGGGAGTCCCGTTCAATCGCACGTCAGAGGGCCAACGAGCCCTCCGCCTGTTCGGCGGCTCGCTCTACAAGCGGACCCACTTCTCTGGTGCGACGACCGGACAGCAACTCATGTACGCCCTTGACGAGCAGACGCGTCGTTACGAGGCCGAGGGAAAGGTCAACAAGTACGAGTTCTGGGAGTTCCTGCGTCCGCTGATGGACGACCAAGGCGTGTGCTGCGGCATCGTCGCACAGGACCTGCGCACCATGCAGATCCGCGCCTTCCGGGGTGATGCGGTCGTGATGGCGACCGGCGGGCCGGGCCTCGTCTTCGGAAAGTCGACCAACTCGGTCATGTGCACCGGCGCCGCGGCCAGTCGCTGCTTCCAGGCCGGCGCGAAGTACGGCAACCCCGAGTTCATCCAAGTCCATCCCACCGCGATCCCCGGCGCCGACAAGCTCCGCCTCATGTCTGAGTCGGCTCGCGGCGAAGGCGGTCGCGTCTGGGTCCCCGCCAAGAAGGACGCTGAAGGGCGCTGGCAGCCACACCCAGAATCCGGTCGAGACCCGCGCCAGATCCCGACCGAGGAACGCTGGTATTTCCTCGAAGAGAAGTACCCCGCGTACGGCAACATCGTGCCGCGAGACATCGCCACGCGTGAGATCTTTGACACCTGCATGAAAGGGTTTGGCGTCGGTGGCGGGAACATGGTCTACCTCGACCTGTCGCACAAGTCCCGCGAGGAGCTCGAAACCAAGCTCGGCGGCATCATCGAGATCTACCGCAAATTCGTCGGCGAGGATCCGGTCGAGGTCCCGATGAAGATCTTCCCCGGCGTCCACTACTCAATGGGCGGCCTATGGACGCAGTACAGCCCGAACCGCAAGTACGACGAGATCGCGAAGAAGCTCCGTGAGATCAACGACCCGATCGAGGCACGCAATCTGCCGGTCCAGAAACGCAACAACGAGATCCTGCAGCGAAACTACGAGATCGACCAACAGATCGCCGACCTCCGCGACAAGGGCGGCAGCGACGATGAGGTCCAGAAGCTCGAAGACTCGAAGCAGACGCCCGAAAAACTCGAGCCGTACGTCTCGCTCGCAGACCTGCACGGAAAAGACGCTTTGCCGGTCGGTATGGACCCGGACGCGCCGAACAACATGATGACCAACATCCCGGGGCTCTACGCCTTCGGCGAGGTCAACTACCAGTACCACGGCGGCACCCGCCTCGGCGCGAATGCGCTGCTCAGCTGCACGTTCGACGGCCTGTTCTGCGGCCGCAGCGTCGTCAACTTCGTTCGCGAGCGGGCGCACACGCCGGCCGCCTCGCTTCCGAGTTCAATCTTCGACAAGGGAGTTGAAGCCGAAGAAAGCCGAATGAAGCAGCTTGTCGAGTCCTCCGGCGGCGAGAACCCGTACGAAATCGCCAAAGAGCTCGGCCTTGAAATGACCGCCAGTTCGACGGTCATCAAGACCGGTCCGCGCCTGGAGCAGTCGCTGAACAAACTCGAAGAGCTCCGCGATCGCTACAGCCGGATCAGCCTTTCCGACAGCGGATTCTGGACGAACCAGAATCTGTCGTGGGCCCGAGCCGTCGGCGACATGATCGCTCTCGCCGATCCGATCGTCCGGGGAGGTCTGGCCCGCGAAGAGTCACGCGGGTCTCACTATCGCACGGACTTCCTCGGGCGCGACGACAGCCGCTTCCTCAAAACCACGGTCGCGGAGTTCGACGCTTCGACCGGGCGCTCCAAGATCAGTTTCGAGGAGGTCGAGCGCGGCCTCGTCGGCCCGCGTGTCCGCGACTACTCCACGACGAAGAAGTCGAAGGCGCAAGTACCCGCCCCCACCTCCGCGGACGATCCCAAGCAGTCGCCGCGCGTTTCCGATCCCAACGCTGACGTCTCCGGCGCTCGCGATGTGCGTGCGCCCGGCGACTCCGAGAAGGTGAGCAGCTAAGCAATGATCCAGTCAAACGACGATACCGACCTCGCGACCGACACCCGCGGGCACGCCGCCAACGGCAAAGGACCGTCCGGAGCCCGGACCATCCGAGTCCGGATCAAGCGGGCCGACTCGCACGGCAAGAACGTGCGCTGGGAAGAGTTCAAGGTCGATCTGCCGTCCGCCGGTGAACGAGACGGCGCGATCAACGTCATCGCCTGCCTTCAGCAGATCGCCTCGAACCCGGTGACTGTCGACGGCACACGCTCGACGCCCGTTACCTATGAATCCGGGTGCCTCGAAGAGGTGTGCGGTTCCTGCACCATGGTGATCAACGGGAAGGTCCGCCAGGCATGCTCGTGCCTCGTAGACGACTACGCCCCGAACGACGGCGACCTGATCACGCTCGAACCGATGAGCAAGTTCCCGGTCGTGCGCGACCTCTGGGTCGACCGCAGCCGCCTGTTCAAAGCGCTCGCCTCCGTCAAGGCGTGGGTCCCGATCGACGGAACCTACGACCTCGGCGAGGGGCCGGAAGAAACGCCGGACGAGCAGCAGACCCGATACAAGCTCAGCACCTGCATGTCCTGCGGCTGCTGCCTCGAGGCCTGCCCCCAGTACACGCTCGAAGAGGACGAATCGAAGTTCGACGAGTCGTTCGTGGGTGCAGCGGTCATCTCACAGGCCCGCTACTTCAACATGCACGAGACTGGTGCAACGATGAAGAAGCAGCGTCTCGACACGCTCGCCGGCCCCGGCGGCATCAACAACTGTGGCAACTCGCAGAACTGTGTGAAAGTGTGCCCGAAGGAGATTCCCCTGACCGAATCCATCGCCGCGATGGGCCGGTCGGTGACCCTGCACCGCATCAAGGAGTTCTTCTCGGGCCGATAAGCGAATTCCGCGGAGGAAACGCTCAACGTGGCCGGCCGCCCCCCGGCCATGTTTCATTTTTGAACCGACGCCGGGGTACGATGGTAGAACGTCACGAATCCCGCCCCGGATCCGTTGAAACAGGAGACTCGATCCAAATGCACGGCTTCGATTCACGAACACCGCGGCTTCAAGGTGCCCGACTCGGGAACACACAGGTGCTCACCCTCGTCGTGATCGTTCTGGTCGCGGTTGTAGGGGTTCTGCTCTTCGTCAACCCGGCTCCGAAGTCGGCTCTCGATCGTCTGAAAGACGAGCAGGCCTCGAGCGCGAACCAGCAGCCCGCCGAGCCGAAGGCGAACGAAACCGCCCCCGACTCCGTGTCGACGCCCGAGCCAACGCCGCAAGCTCAGCCTCGCGAGCCGCGCCCCCAGGAAGTCCCCCTGCGGCTTGAACCGGCAGAAGTGGACTACGGATACGTGCTGGTCGATCAGACCCGTCGGGCGGAGGTTCTGATACATAACGACAGCGACTACCCCGTCACCGTTGAGGCGATCCACACCGCGTGCCCGTGCACCGATGCCGAGGTTGTTCCTCGCACGGTCGCGCCTCGCGGAACATCAGTCCTGACGCTGACCTACACAGCCCAGTCTTTTCCCCACGTCGCCCCCCTCCGCTCGGTTCGTCTGCAAACCCGCGAGTACCCCAGACAGGTCACGAGTCTTCTGATCAAGGCGACCGTCGGCCGGGAGATCCGCCTCAACTCCGATCGCGATCCGCTGATCACGGAGTTGAGCGGAGAACTGCTGGTCGAGAGCTTTGATGGCGAACCTTTCGAGGTGCTCCTCGTGGACGGTCGCGAACCGGAGTTCGTCGACTTCGACCCGGCCTCGGATACCCCGCGATCCTCGTATCTCGTCCGCTACGACTTCACGCAACGGCCCGACAGCGGCATCCCCCGGTACCTCCACGTGGCGACCAACCGTAAAAGCGATCCGCTGGCCGAGATCCCGACTCGCTTCAGCGACAACTTCCGCGAGCAACTCATGGCGCAGCCGCTCTCGTGGCTCGCCGAGAACCGGATGGTTCACGTCACCTTCGACGACGACACAGACACCATCACCCGTCGCGTCAAACTGAAGCGGACACGCACGGAGGCCGGCGAACTCCCAGTGGTCGAGGCGGATATTCGCCCCGCGACTGGGAAATCGGTCATTGGCACGGCCACCGATCGTGATCCAACCGGACCGGCCGCTGCGACCGTCGAGGTCCAATCCGTCGAACCGGACCCGCGCAAGTCGGGCGATTTCTTCGTCGACGTGGAATTCACGCGGAACCCGGACTCCGAACCGGGGCTTTACCACGGCATCCTGACCTTCATCCGTCCCGACGGGAGTTATACGGAACTGGACGTGGTCACCTACCTGACCGACGGCTCCTGAGTCGGGCCAACCGCCCTCACAGCACGACTGACCGGTACGACTTTCGAAATCTTACCGGAAACCCTTGCGATCACTGAGTTTACGGATGAAGATACATCTACGGCAGTTGCGCAGCCGCGCCGCGCCCTCCGGTGAGTGGTGTCGGAATGGTGGCGACTCCGATAAGTTGTCTCATGCCGACGCAGGCCAAGACGCTCTTGGTGCGTTCGCGTCAGGCACCGCTCGTGGTGGAGACGTGACCGATGAAAATGAAGACGAGTTCAAACGATCTCATCGACCGCCCTCGGGCGTCGCAGGCCGACATTGCGCAGTTTGAACAACTTGAGCGACGGGTTCTGCTGACCGGCGACCTCACGTTCATCGAGTCGTTCGAGGCCGACGATCGCGGCAATGTATTCCTGCAGATGTCGCAGGCTCTCGACGGCAACACCGTCAATTCGTCTTCCGTGCAGATTCTCCTCGCCGGCCCCGATGGCCTTCTCGGCACGGCCGACGATGTGGTCGCCGACGTCGTCGTCTCGTACGACGCGCTCAACGACCGCATCGTGATCGAAGGCAACTTCGACGAATCGACGCGCTATGCCATCCGTGTTGACGGTGACTCTATCCGCGACGCCAAAGGCGATTTCATCGATGCCGAGTTCATGGGCATGGGCAACGAGTCCGGTGACGGAACGGCCGGCGGTGAGTTCCTCGTCTTTACCCGTCCTCCCCAACAAGACCTCGTCGCGCGGATCTTTACCGAGTTCGGCAACATCGACATCCTCCTCTTCGGCGACACCACACCCGTGACGGTGGCGAACTTCCTCAACTACGCTCAGTCGGGGCGCTACGACGAGACGTTCTTCCACCGCCTCGTCGAAGACTTCGTCCTCCAGGGCGGCGGGTTCTATGCCGACGAAGACTTCACACCCGTCGATACCGACGCGCCGATCATCAACGAGTTCGAGCTTTCGAACCTCTTCGGCACGGTCGCGATGGCTAAGTTGAGCGGCGATCCGAACTCCGCGACAAGCCAGTTCTTCTTCAACCTCGCCGACAACTCCGAAAACCTCGACAACCAGAACGGCGGGTTCACCGTCTTCGGAGAGATCACCCCGGAGTCGTTCGACGTGCTCGCGGCGCTCGCCGGTCTGACCACGGTTGACGCTTCGGCTCAGGCCGGCGGAGCCTTCACGGATGTCCCGGTCGTCGATCCCGACGCGGTCGATGGCGACCTCACGCCGAGTGACCTCGTCATCCTCACGCGTGTGTCGATCATCCAGGATGTCTCGGGGCAGCCCTTCCAGCAGCTCGGGGCGGAGGACACGCGGGTGTTCTCCACGAACATCGCCGGCAACAACTCCAAGGTCTACGTCTACGACCTGGACGGCCTCAACAGCGGGAACATCGACAACTTCGTGAGCGTTGTGTTCTCACCGTACAGCAACGCCGTTCAGTCGATCATCATCCACGACGGCTTTGAAGGCCGCATCGGCATCTCGATCGCCGACGCGAACAGCGTTGGCATCATCCGAGACCTGCGAACCACCGCCCAGGGCGAGTTGGCCTTCATCGCCTCCGAAGCGCTGATCGGTTCAATCTACCTCCGCCACTCCGTGGTTGGGATGGACCTGGCCGGATTCACCCTCGGCGGCGGACTGGAGATCGGCGAGGACGTGGCCCGCGACGGGCTCGACATCGAGAACCGCCTCGGCGTGTATGTCGAGAACGGATTCGTCGGCAGCCTCACCGTCCTCGGCAACGTCGAGGCCGACATCGTGCTCGAAGGTGGAACGCGCCTGATCCGCGTGCTCGGCCAGACGATCGATTCGACGATCCGCATCGGCAATGATGGTGTCGCCGACCTCGCCAATCCGCCGGCGGCGACGAACATCGTGCTGGGTCAGGCCGACAACACCGGGATCTCGAGCGCGATCCCTCTGGGCCTCGTGCGTGCGACCAACTGGACCAACTCATCGGACCAGATCGCCGAGATCGTCGCCCCGACCCTTCGGGCCTTGGTCGTCACGGGCAACCCGAGCGCCGGACTCGCCGGCGACTTCGAGGCCAACTTGACGCTCGCGGGCGACGTGGAGAACCCCTTCACGCTGCTCAGTGCCTTCGTGCGCGGCAGCGTCTTCGGTTCCACGTGGGATATCACCGGCGACGTCAATCTGCTCCGCTTCGTGACCGGCTTCTCCAACTCGACCGCGACCTTCAGCGCGGATGTGAGAAACCTGATCGCCGGCGCGGTTTCCGGCTCGACCATCGAGGTCGAGGGCACGATGAACATGGTCCGCTCGCTCGAGTGGGACGCCTCGTTCTTTACCAGCCAGAACGTGGTTCGCAGTTTCTTCGTGCTAGGCAACGCTCAACTCGGCCTCGCCGGCAACTTCAGCGGCGAAGTGGTCATCAACCAGTCGCAGTTCGACGCACCGGTCTACAACATCCGCATCAACGGTGCCGCGACCGACGGCACCATCGGCGTCGGCGGCGATCTCTTCACCGCCGTCATCGTCGGCAACACCGACAACTTCACACTCCTCGGCTCTGGCGATGCGCGCAACATCATCTTCTTCGGGGATTCCATCGAAACCACCGTCGAGTGGCTCAACATCACGAACGTGCTGCGTACCGGTGACTTCATCGACGGCGTCATCGGAACCAACGACATCGACCGCCTCATCGTGTTCGGTGATCTCACCGGCGACGTCGAACTCCGCACCGCGAACCTCGTCGCGATCTACGGCGACGCGAGTTTCGATTACTTCTCGAACTCGACCAACACGCTGTTCATCCAAGGCGATGTCATCAACAGCAACTGGAACTTCGAGGGAACATCGTTCTCCGGCCCGAACAGCATCGGCACCCTGACGGTCAGGGGTTCCCTGCAGGATTCGATCATTACCGCGGACCGGAATATCACTTCGATCACCGCCAAGGGCATGTTCAACTCGGAACTGTATGTCGGCGCACCCGAAGGTCAGTTCGGTCTGCCCGACTCGCCCGAGGGCATGGACCTCGACGCCACGATCGGCTCGATCCAGATCACCGGTATCGGCGGCAACCAGGATTCTCTCGTCAACAGTTTCATCGTTGCAGGACGAATCGACTCGGCGTTCGTCTTCCGCCCGCAGACGAGCAACTTCGGGACTCCGTTCGGCATCGCCGCCGGTTCGATCGGTCAGATCACAACCGTCTTCCCGAACTTCACGGTCAGTCGCTCGAACCCCAACGCGATTCTGCCGCAGGGCGACTACGAGGTCCGCATCGGGTTCGTCCCGGCCTGATCGCGACGCGAATTCTTCACTTTGCAAACCGGCGCGCCGACGCCGGTTTTTTGTTGAGCAACGGCTGGGCAGGACCAACGCCATCTATAATCCGCTCAACCAGGCCCGGAGGACTCCCAGCGCATGCAGGAACACGACGCGTCATCGCGCCCCGAGGGCGATCTCAGGCCAGAGGAACGCAGACCCGCGAGTTGTCGCATCGCGGCGGTCGACATCGGCTCCAACAGCATCCGGCTCGTCGTCGCCGAGGCCGCGTCAGCGCGCCTGTACCGCCTGCTTACCGACGAGAAGGCGCACATCGCCCTCGCCGCCGGTGCGGCTCGCGATGGCACGCTCCTGCCCGACGCCATCGAAGGCGCCGTCACCGCGATTACAAGCATGGTCTCCATCGCTCAGGGTTTCGGGGCAGAGCAGATCCGCCTCGTCGCGACGGCCGCCGTCCGCGACGCCCCCAACAAACAAGACTTCATCGATCTCGTGCAAGCACGAACCGGGATGCATACGGAAATCCTCAGCGGCGACGATGAGGCGAGACTCGCCCACGAATCCGTCGCCCACGCGTTCGACCTCTCCGCCGCTCGGGCAGCCGTCCTTGATATCGGTGGCGGGAGCACCGAACTCGCTCTGTCCGCAGGAGGTGTCGTCGAACGACTGATCTCGATCCCCATCGGCGCGGTACGGCTTACCGACCGGTTCGGCCCCGCCGACCGAACCGACCCAACGGGCAACCAGGCGATGTACAACTTCGTCCGAAGGACCCTTCGCGCCCGCATAGAGAAACCGAGCGTCCAGCCGCAGGTCATGTTCGGAACCGGCGGCACGTTCACCACGCTCGCCGCCATCGCGATGAAGCGAGCCGAAGCGGAGTCCCCGACCGGTCCCGCCGAGAGCTCGGGCGCTCCCGCCCGCGTGCGCGGCTACGAGATCTCGCGAGCCGAGGTGAAGCACATCCTGCAGTGGCTCCGCTCGATGGATGTCGAACAACGGCGCAGCGTCCCGGGGCTTTCTGCCGACCGCGCCGGGATCATCGTCGCGGGCATCACCCTCGTCGAAGGGGTCATGCGGCGGTTGGGCGTGAACAACCTCAGAATTCACGATCGCGGCGTGCGCGACGGCATCCTCCTCGAGATGCTCCGCGATCGATTCGCGACGCAGATGACAACCTCGGGCTTTCCCGATCGGCAGCGCGGAGTCGTTGAGTTCGGCCGGCGATGCAACTTCGAAGAGTCCCACAGCAAGCACGTCGCCGAGCTCGCCCTGTCGATGTACGACCAGCTCGCCGCGATCGAGTCATCTGAGTCGGGCAGCCTTCCGTTCTGGGCCTCCGACGAGTCCCGCGAGATCCTCCACGCCGCCTCGCTCCTCCGCGATGTGGGATACTTCATCAACTACACCGGCCACCACAAGCACAGTTACCACCTGATCGTGCACAGCGAGCTCCCCGGGTTCTCTCCGCGTGAACTGGATCTCATCGG
>JANSXG010000020.1 GCA_024743075.1 bacterium
CGAGCGAGCCGCCGAGGGTGTTGATGCAGAGGGCGCGACCGACGCCGCCGGCTTCGCGCCTCGCGGCCTGGGCGAGGTGGCTGAAGGTTGCGCCCATGAGCAGGGTCGGCACGGCGAAGACGAGTGCGGCGATGACGAACTCGGCGAGCAGGCCCTTGGCGAAGCTGCGACCGGAGTCGACGGCGATGGACTCGTAGATGCCCTGCGCCTCGGAGAGGACGAAGATGCCGAGGAGGCAGGCAGTCGAGAGGCCGAGGACGAGCCAGGCGAGGGTCGGTCGGAACACGCGGTGCGCGAGCAGGCGCTGGTAGAGCGCAGCGCCGATGGCGGTGAAGCACAGGTAGACGATGAGCGCGGCGGCGTAGGAGTAGACGGTGTTTTCGAGGACCTGGGCCATGACGCGCACGCCGAGGACCTCGTAGCCGATGCCGAGCAGGCCGGTGACGAGGAGGGTGAGGTTGAGTCGCCAGGTGGGCAGCGCGTCTTCGACGGGCTCGAGGACGGGCTCGCGCTTCGTTTCGTTCTGGGCGGGCCAGAGCAGGATGATGCCGGCGCAGATGAGGTTGATGACGGCGAAGGCGATGACGGTGGCGCGGTAGCCGAGGGAGGGGATGATGAAGAAGGTGCTGGCGAGGACACCGGCTGCGGCGCCCAAGGTGTTGACGGCATAGATGCCGCCGATGGTGCGCCCCTGCTGCGCGATCGCGGAGACGAAGCGGTCCATGGCGGGGAGGGTCGCGCCCATGGCGGCGGTGGCGGGGAGCAGCGCGAGGAAGGGCACGAGGAAGGAGACGGACCAGTGGCGGGCCGGGGAAGGGTCGACGCCGACGAGGTCGTGGATGATGGTGTTGATCCACGGGATGAGGGCGATGGTGGCGAGGGCCCAGAGGCCGATGACGAGTTCGAGCGCGGCGTACCAGTGGCCGGGGAGGGGCGAGCGGCTGATGCGTTTGTCGAGGAGGAGCGCGCCGATGGCGAGGCCGCCGAAGAAGGCGGCGATGACGGCGAAGACGCTGGGCATCTCGTGGCCGAGGCCGACGGAGAACATGCGTGCCCAGACGATCTGGTAGCCGAGGCCGGCGACGCCGGAGCCGAAGAACACGGCGTAGGTGAGGAGGATGAGGGACCGGCGGGTGGGCATGGGTTTGGAGGAATCTGGAACGAGCACCGGAACGGAGCGGCCCGGCACTGGCGGGCGAGCCGCCAGTGGCACCGGAGCACTGGCCGACGAGCGGCCAGTGGCACACCAGATGCGGGCGCGGCTAGTTGCTTCGCAGTTCGATGGTGATGGTGGCGGTGGCGATCATGGCGGGGTCGGGGCGCAGTTCGAGTGAGCGCTGGATGGCCTGCTCGGTGCGCGGGATCACGCCTTCGTGCACGGTCTCGCCGTTCGCGATGATGGTGACGGGCTGGTCGAGGTCGAGGAGCTGGTCGCTGAGGAGCAGCTCAACCTTCGACACATCTTCGGAGTCGATGGTGATGGTCTGGCCTTCGACGGTGGTGCGGATGGTCTGGCCCTTGGCTGCTGTGTCGCGATCGACGGCGAGCCAGTAGAAGCGGTCGTGCACCGTGTTGCCCTGGTGCCAGACGATGGTCTTGGGCCACGGGTCGCGGGTGTGCCCGGCCATCCAGGGGAGGCCTTCGGCGTCTTTGCCGCCCATCCAGTGGCCGTCTTCGGGGTAGATGGTGACGCGGTGCGGGTAGCCGGCGGGGTCGTCGGCGCGGAGGGTGGCGAGGCGACTGCCCCACTGCTCGGCGACGGTGTTGCGGTTGTAGGCGGAGTCCTGGCCTCCCATGAAGATGGCGAAGGGCAGGTTGCGCAGGCCGAGGGGTGAGGCGTCGTTGGGGTGGCCGGCCATCATGGACGCCGCTGCGTAGCGGTCGGCGGTGCGCGGGGCGAGCTGGTACACGCCGTCGCCGCCGGCGGAGTAGCCGAAGAGGTAGACGCGATTGGGGTCGACGCCCCACGAAACGACGGCGGACTCGATGAGGTGGTCGAAGAGGGCGTCGATCTCGGCGCGGTGCCAGAGGTTCCAGGTGTCGGAGGGCGCGCGGGGGGCGATGTAGATGCCTTCGTCGAGGGTGTAGAGGCGGATCTGGTTGCGCCACTGCTGGTCGTTTACTTCGGGAGGTGCGCCGCCGCCGCCGTGCATGGAGATCCAGAGGCTGTGTCCGGACTCGGGTGCTTCGCCGAATTCGCGTTTCAGGAATTTCATGTCTGGGCCGCCGGCGTTTATGACGAGGGCTTCGAGCTGTTCGGTTCGTTCGGCGCGGATGGAGTCGGCGTGCTTGGACCAGAGGCGGGCGGCGGCTTCGGTGGCGGCGGATTCGGAGAGGGCGAGTTCGTCCCAGTAGAGTTCGATGACGCGCCCGGGCTGGTGCGATTCGTCGAGGGTGGCGGTGCGGGTTTCGCCGACGGCGGTGAAGGCGACGGACAGGGGGCGGGGGTCGGTAGCGGGGAATTCGGCGACGCGGTTGATGTCGATGGGGTCGGTGAAGGTTTCGGCGGTCTGGTCGGTGCCGAGGAGGGTCGCGATTGAGGCGAGGCGGGTGCCGCCACGGGAGGTCCAGAGGCGGAGCGCGAGCACGGGTTCGGCATCGGCGCTGGCGGTGCGCGCGTAGCGCGGGGTGGCATCGACGCCGGGGACGGAGCGGTCGGCCATGTTCCAGGCGAGCGGGAAGCGGTGGCCGGTGGTGCGCCAGGAGGAAGCCCAGATGGCGTGGAGGTCGTGGCCTTCGATGGCGAGGGAGGCGGGGCCAGTGAACCAGCCGCGATCGAGGCCGTTCTTGTCGTACTCGGCGGCGCCGGTGAAGCGCCAGCGCTCGCCGTCGTGGATCTCGACCCAGGTGTGGTTGCCGTTGCGATCGGTCCAGCTCGCGATGCCGGCGACGCGCGCGGGGATGCCGACGCTGCGGCAGGCATCGACGAGGAGGATGGACAGGCCGGTGCAGGAGGCGAGACCGGTGTCGAGGGTTTCGGCGGAGTTCTGGTTGGCGCGGAGGCGCTGGGTGGAGTAGCGAACGCCGGTGAGTTTGAAGAGTTCGCGGTTGAGGGCCTGGGCGGCTTCCTCGGCGGTGGTGGCGTCTTTGACGATGTCGGCGGCGAGGTCGTGGACGCGCTTGCGGGCGAGGACGCGCGGCTCGTCGAGCGTGGCGTAGGGCAGGACATCGTTCAGGAACAGGTCGTCCGAGAGGTCCGTGGCCCACGGGTAGGTTTCGCGGGCGCGAAGGGCGACGGCGATGGACTCGAGGACAACTTCCGGGTCGATCGCGTCGTCACGCTCGGGGCGGTGCTCGGAGAGGAAGGCGGCGGCCTGGGCACCGGGCTCGCCGTGGCGCTCGGCGGCGAGGCGCTGGATCTCGGGCCAGGTGGACTGGGCGCTCGCGAGCGGGGCGACGAGGAGCAGGAGGACAGCGGTCAGGCGGGATGTGAGCATGCCCCAGTGTATGGGAGGGTGGGAGCGGATCGAAGGCCCGGCCGGAAGTGGGCCATCGGAGGAAGCCGGTATGCTCTGGGCATGCCCGAGACCCGACCGACGGAGGCGTTGATGGAGGAGAAGCCGACGCGAGCGACGGGAGGCGCTGTGCAGCAGGTGATCCGCTCGGAGGATCCGCCTCGCGGCGCGCAGGTGCGGATGAGTCTGGGGACGCGCTCGCTGTACCCGTTCGTGCTGTCGTACTTCGCGGGGATCGAGCGGGCCGAGCGCAAGGGGATGCGCGTGCTGGATCTGCCGGCGGGGTCGGGGCTGCTGAGTGCGCCGCTGGCGGCGGCGGGGTTCGATGTGACGCCGGTAGATCTGTTTCCGGAGTACCTCGAGCGCGGCGAGGCGAAGCACGCGGGGCGCGGAGTGGTCGAGTCGTTCGAGGAGGAGGCGGAGGCGACGCTCCCGGCGTGGCTGCGGACGCGGCTGTTCGGCGACGCAACCACGGACCCGGAGCGCGAGGGCGACCTGAAGCCGGTGTCGGGCGACATGGAGAGCCGGCTGGGGTTTGAGGATGGGAGCTTTGATGTCATCGCGTGCGTGGAGGGGATTGAGCACGTGGTGGACCGGCACAAAACGCTGAGCGAGTTCCGGCGCCTGCTCGCGCCGGGGGGTTCGCTGGTAATCACGACGCCAAACCTGCTGTCGCTGCGGGCGCGTCTGGCGTACGCGCTGGCGGGGCAGCGGGCGTTCAAGAGTTACATCGACGAGTACACCTCGGTGTGGGGATTGTCGGAGGACCGCGAGCGGATCTACCACGGGCACGCGTTTCTGATCAGTTACTTCCAGCTGCGCTACAGCCTGCACCACTGCGGTTTCCGGATTGAGAAGCTGATGGCCTCGAACTGGAGCACGACGAGCGTGGCGATGCTGCCGCTGTCGCCTCTGGTGTGGCTGGGGACTCGGGCGTCGCAGAAGCGAGCGCGGAAGAAGTTCGCGAAATTGAAGAACGGTGGCTGGGTGGGACCGGATGCGGAGTCGCCGTACGACGAGATGATGCGTCACCTGATGTCGCCAGAACTGCTCTTGAACGCGACGATGATCGTGCAGGCGCGGGCGGTGTGACCGGGCTGGGGCCAGTGGGCTTTTGCCTTTGCGACGGGTGTTTTCTCTGTCTCGGGGTATATTCCGGGCATGGCAGACGGCGGCCCGGAGCATCAGGATACGCCGAGCGGGCGGAAGCCCGGCGAGGTGACGCTCTTGCTCGAAGAGGCGCAGCGCGGGTCCGATAGCGCGCGGGATCGGCTGCTGGAGATCGTCTATGACGAACTGCGGGTGGTGGCGCGGTCGCACATGCGCGGCGAACGCGGCGACCACACGCTGGGTGCGACGGCGCTGGTGAACGAGTCGTACCTTCGTCTGTTCCGGGCAGCGGGGGCCGGGGACGAGGACGGGGAGCCGACACCGGCGAGTTATGAGCACCGGCATGCCTTCTACAAGGCGGCGGCGACGGCGATGAGGCGGATCCTGATCGACCACGCCCGGGCGCGGGTGGCGGCGAAGCGCGGCGGTGGGCGGAAGCGTTCGGCGCTGGGCGGGGCGGTGAGTCTGGATGTGCTCGAGGCCTCGGCGGCCTCCGATCCCGCGGATCTTCTGTCCCTCGATGATGCCCTTTCGCGCCTTGAGGGGGAGGACGAGCGGGCGGCCACGGTGGTGCGCCTGCGGTTCTACGGCGGGCGCTCGGTGGACGAGATCGCCGACCTGCTGGGCGTTTCGTCTCGCACGGTGAAGCGGGACTGGGAATTTGCGCGGGCGCGTCTGCAGCAGTTGATCGAGCCCGAGGCGGAAGGCGAGCCGGATCCGGGATGAGCGATGGATCAGACCGAGATCACGAGCAGCGATCGGCGGGGCGGGGCCAGAACTGCACCTCGGTGAAGGACCTGTTCGCTGCCGCGCTGGAGGCTGCAGAAGACGGACGGGACATCGAGAGCGTGCTCGAAGGGGTGGACGCTTCGATCCGGGAGGCGGTTGAGGGGCTGCTGAGGGCGCACGAGCGGGCGACGGGCCGGTTGCTGGACGCGACCGACGATACGCAGACCGGGTGGACGCGTCTGGGGATCGGTCGGTCGGGTGCCGGGCCAGCCGAGATCGAGGCGCCGGTCATCTCCGGGTATGAGGTCGGCGAGGAGATCGGGCGCGGCGGGTTTGGCGTGGTGTTCCGAGGACGCCAGCGGGTGCCGGTGGATCGTCCGGTGGCGATCAAGCTGCTTCGGCACGACTTCGCGACGCGATCGGTGGTGTCGCGCTTCCGGGCCGAGGCGAGGGTCCTTGCGCGGATGAACCATCCGGGCATCGCGCGGGTGCTGGATGCGGGCCTGGACGCGAAGTCGCGTCCGTACCTCGTGATGGAACTGGTGGAAGGCCGGCCGATCGCCGAGGCCTGCGAGGCCGGTGGGCTGACGGTGCGCGAGCGAGTTGCCCTGATGGCGCAGGTGTGCGAAGCGGTGCACCACGCCCACCAGAGAGCGATCATCCATCGCGATCTGAAGCCGGCGAACATGCTGGTTGAGTCGGCGGACGGCGAGCCGCGGGCGCGGGTGATCGACTTCGGGATCGCGAAGCTGCTGGACCGGGAGGACGGCGAGACGATAACGCTGGCGGGCGACCGGCTTGGGACGCCGAAGTACATGAGCCCGGAGCAGCTCGGGGGCGGGGACGGCGCGGATGTGCGCACGGATGTGTACGCGCTGGGAGTGGTGCTGTGCGAGTTGTTGACGGGGCGTGTGCCGCCGGAGAACGAGGCGTCGGCTTCCGGATCGGTCTCCGATCACGGATCGGGTTCGAAGCGGAGCGGAGGGAGCGGACGCTCTGGATCGTTCGGGCAGGTGACGCGTCCGAGCGTGCTCGCGGGGTCTGACCCGAAGACCGCTGATCGGGCAAAGCTGCTCAAGGGCGACCTCGACCGGATCGTGCTGAAGGCGGTCGCTCGGTATCCGGAGTTGCGGTATCCGTCGGCGCTGGCGATGGCGCAGGATTTGCGCCGGTATCTCGCCGGTCTGCCGGTGCACGCGACGCCTCCCGGGCGCGTCTACCTGGTTCGGAAGTTCATCGCGCGTCACCAGGCGATCGCGGCGATGGCGGCGCTGCTGACGATCGCGGTGGTCGGTGGGCTCGCGGCGTTGAGTTACGGGATGCGTGAGGCGAAGCTGGGGCGGCTTGAGGCGGAGAACGCGTTTCGGGAAGAGGCGATCGAGCGTGCGCGGGCTCAGGCGATGTCTGACTTCCTGCTGGGGAACATGCTGACGGCGATCGATCCGGACCTGTACCAGGGTGAGGACCGCTCGTTGCAGGAGATTCTTCGAGCGACGGCGGAGGAGGCGGACTCGTCGCTGGCGGAACAGCCGGCGGTGCTGTTACGGGTGCTGGAGCGGATCGGCCAGTCGCAGCGGGCGATCGGGGATTCGTTCGGTGCCGTGGCGACGCTGACGCGCGCGGCCGGTCTATCAGCGGAGCAACGAGGCCCGTATGCCGCGGAGACTATTGAACTGAATCTGGATGTTCTGCTCGCACACTTCAGTTCACGGGTGCCTTTGAACTACGACGCCGAGATCGATCGGCTGCAGGCACTCGCCGCGGAGAACCTGCCGACCGGGCACGCGGTCCGGTACCGGACGGAGTTGTACGAACTGCACTCGATGCCTCGGCCCGAGCGGGCCGAGTACGCGAGGCGGATGGAGGAACGGATTGCCTCCTCGGAGCACCGGGGCAGTGCGCTCCATTACGAGGCGATGCGTTACCTCGCGAGTGTCCTGCTGAGCGAGGATCCTGAATCGTCGCTCGAGATCGCCGAGCGCGCGCTGGCGGACGCTGTAGAGCGGTACGGTTCGGCCCACTCGCAGACGATCGAGATCCGGTTCATCTATGCGCAAGCGTTGAGCCACGCCGGTCGGGTCGATGACGCCGAGCGTGAGTTCCGGCTGCTGCTCGAACACTCGGCGACTCTCGGCGGTGAGCAGAGCGTGTATTTCCAGACCGCGCTCAGCAATCTAATCCGCATGCTGAATGTCCGGGGGCGGTTCGAAGAGGCGGTCGCGCTGGCCAGATCTCAGGAACAGCGAGCGCTTGCGCAATACGGGCCGCGTTCTTCGTACTACATGCTCTCGATCCGGCAGGTCGCGCGCTGTTATCGCGCGGCGAGCGACTGGGATCGTGCGGAGCGCGAGTACGAGCGCGCTGCTGGTCTGTACTCCCGACTCGACTGGATGCAGGTCGTTGAGTCGATGGAGACCCGGACGGAGTGGGCGCAGATGCTGCTGGAGGCGGACCGGGCGGACCGGGTGGAAGGGGTTCTGTCGCCGGTGCTTGGCAAACTTCGGGTGGGTCACGAGCTGCGGTCGATCGCGGTTGTGCTGAAGGCCGAGGCGCTGGCGGCCGCGGATCGGCTGGGGGAGGCGATCGAGCTGGTGGAGCGCGAGCTCGCGGACGCTGAACGAGAGACCGGTGCGCGTCCTCAAGAGTTGGTGGACTGGCTGGGCGCTCAGCGGGCACCCGGCGCGTAACCAGCGGCAATATTTTGAGATTCTGTGGCGGAGCGGCGGCACCGATCACGCGGTTGTGGCTGCGGGGCTGCGCGAGGAGGAGTCTGCGCGCTCCGTTCCGCCTGGAGAGGGGGAAGAGGGGGTGGCCTTCCGACAGGGAGGCCGCCCTTTTTGCTTGTGCGCCGTCGATCTGCCGGTCGCCGGCGTGTACCGTTGGCCCATGGCCAGACGAATCCCCAATGTGCTGTCGATCGCGGGGTCCGACCCGTCCGGAGGGGCGGGTATACAGGCGGACCTGAAGGCGTTCAGCGCGCTCGGCGCGTACGGGTGCGCGGTGCTCACCGCGCTGACGGCGCAGAGCACGCGAGGCGTGACGGGCGTTCATGTGGTGCCGGCTCCGTTCGTGAAGGACCAGCTCGACACGCTGTTCGCGGATGTGCGGATCGACGCGGTGAAGATCGGAATGATCGCCAATGCATCGGTGGCGCGGGCGGTGGGTGCGGCGCTGCGCGAGCACGCCCCCCGGTTCGTCGTGCTCGACCCGGTCATGGTGGCCAAGGGTGGCGACCGGCTGCTGGATGAGGACGCGGTGGCGGTGGTGCGCGAGGTGCTGCTGCCTCTGGCGGATGTGCTGACGCCCAACCTGCCGGAGGCGGGCGAACTGCTCGGGCAGAGCCCCCCCGCTGACGATGACGAAATGCTCGAGGCGGCCGAGGCGCTCTGCGGGCTTGGCGCAAAGGCGGTGCTGATGAAGGGGGGGCACTCCGGCGGCGGTCGCAGCGACGACCTGCTGGTTTCGGAAAGTGGCGTTCGACGGTTCGAAGCGGAGCGGATCGAGACGAAGAACACGCACGGCACCGGTTGCACGCTGTCGTCGTCGATCGCGGCGCTGCTGCCTCAGTCGGGATCGGTGACGGACGCGGTGACGCGCGCCAAGGCGTACATCACCGGGGCGATTGCGCACGCCGACGAGCTTGAGGTCGGGAGCGGACACGGGCCGACGCACCATTTCCATGCGCTGTGGGATCGGGGCTGAGCCGCCCGGCCATATCCCCCGGATGCGGGGCAGACTTGCCGTGCTTCGTCCGCACGGGGCTGGATCGCGGCTGGTTGAGATTTAGTCTGGAGATGCTGGCTGGGGCGATGTTCCATCGGTCGGTCGGTATCGCGGCGCCGGGTGGTTCGCGGAGGAGGAGATCGAAATGAAACGGGATGCCCTCGGGCGGATCGGCGCGGTTGTCGCGCTGGCGGGGCTGTGCGTCAGCGCGCAGCGGGCGGACGCGGACGTTGAATATGCGTACTACGTGAATTCCGGGATCTGGGGCTTTGACATCAGCCACATGTCGGACCTCGACCAGGTCCGGGCCGGGCTGCCCGGCAACGGCGGTTCGCACTGCGTGCCTACGGCTTCGATGAACCTGTTCGCCTATGTGGCGAACCACGGGTTCCCCGAGGTGTTCCCCGGCCCGGGCTACTGGCAGGCCTCGTCGGGCCCGATCTATGACGAGATGACCGGCAACATCCTGCTGCTCGGAGCGGTCATGGGCACCACTCCCGAGGACGGCACGAACGGTGCCGGTTGGGAAACCGGCATGGAGGCGGTTCTGAACGGCACCGGCAAGTTCGACATCATCAACAAGTGGTCCGGTGGGTCCTACTCACCGAAGGTGCGTGAGATGGCGCAGCAGGTCGCGCTCGGCGGGATCGTCGCCTGCGCGTACGGACGGTACACGGTTCTCGGGACGATCGGCGGCGTGCCGGTGCTTGATCGAGGTGGCGGGCACGCGGTAACGATGCAGAAGGCGCTGGCGAACTCCACGACCAGCGGCGTGATGTGGTATCGCGATCCTGCGGACAGCAGCGATCAGTTCACGCAGAGCCCGTACGGCAGCCGCGAGATGCCGTTCGTGACCGGTGCGTACCGGCTCGACTGGCAACCGCTGACGGTGCTCAGCATGGACCGGATGGTGATCAACCCGCCGCCGAGCGACGGGCGGCTGCGGATCATCGATCAGTACATGGCGATCCGGCCCAAGTCCGGGTACGCGTTCCAGCCGTCGTCGAACGGACTGAGTGTCATCGTCGCGGGTATCAGCGACTTTTTCATCGGCCAGACGATCGACATCGATCTGAACACACTGGGCGGCCCGATGATCGACGGCATCGTCAACGCGGAACAAACCGGCGTGTTCGTCCTCGTTGATCCGGACGACGGTGGCACGGAAGAGTTGCACGCGGTGTTCCCGTTCGAAGAAGAGCCGCGCCTGATCGGCGAACTTCTGCGCGCTGATCATCTCGCCATCAGCCCGATGGGCCCGGTGTACGCGGCGAGCGGCGTTGCGCTGATGTGCATCGATCCGAACGTGCTGAACCCGGAGCCGGTCCAGATCCCGATCCCTCATCCGCCGTGCGACATCTCCTTTGACCCGGTGAGTCAGCAGGTCGTGCTGCTCTCGCCGGACGGGGTCCTGATGATGACCGCTGCCGACCTGAAGGGGCCGGTGATGGAGACTGACATCCCCGACGGCGTTCCGCTGAACGCTCAATCGTCGATGTCGGTGAACCCCTCGGACGGCACGATCTGGGTGATCACGCCGGGCGAGGACTCGATGTGGGGCCTGACGCCGGTCGTCGGCGGGCCGCTGCTTGTCGAGGAGGTCGCGCTCGAGGAGATCGCGCGCCCGCAGAGCATCGATGTCGACGACAAGGGCACGCTGTTCGTGAACACGCTGGACGGGTTGTTCTGCGTGACGCAGGACAAAGACGGCAACTGGATCGCCAAGGCCGATGAACTGTTCGGCGACCTGCCGCCGGGCACGAAGTTCTGTGCTTCGAAGAGCAGCTCGAACTTCGACCCCGAGAACCACATCGGACCATCGTTCCGCCACCTCCAACCCGACGAACTGCTCCGGATCGGCACATTCGTTCCGGCTTGCCCGGGCGATGTCGTGCCGGACGGCGTGATCGATCTGGCGGATCTGAACCGCGTGCTGGAGACCTTCGGGACCGGTGTTGAGCCGCAGACCGCCGGTGATGCCAACGGCGACGGGGTCGTCGATCTCGAGGACCTGAACATGGTGCTCAGCAACTTCGGAACGGAGTGCGACGTGCTGCCCGGCGGTTGACGGCGGCCGAAGCCGCCTGAGGCGACTGGACCCTGCGCACCGTGATCGGCATCTGACCCAACCATGGGCTACATTGGCATGACTGTCGCTGCGCTCAGATCGGGCGTCAGTCGGAGGTGTTGCCATGTTCATGCGGATGATCTACGACGAGAAACTGGCGCAGGCGGCGTACCTGATCGGCTGCCAGCGCACCGGCGAGGCGATCGTGATCGATCCCGAGCGGGATGTGGACCGGTACATCGAGCTGGCGAGCGAGAACGGCCTGCGGATCACTGCGGTGGCGGAGACGCACATCCACGCGGACTTCCTCTCCGGAGCGCGCGAGCTTGCCGAGCGGGTCGGCGCGAAGGTGTACGTCTCGGACGAGGGCGACGCGGACTGGAAGTACCAGTGGCTGGACCGGAAGGTCGGTGGCGGGTCGTACGACCACCAGTTGCTGCACGACGGGGACGTGTTCCTGATCGGCAAGATCGAGTTCCGCGCGATCCACACGCCGGGGCACACGCCCGAGCACCTGGTGTACATGGTGACCGACCACGGGGGCGGGGCGACCGAGCCGATCGGCATCGCGACAGGCGATTTCGTGTTCGTCGGCGACCTGGGTCGTCCGGATCTGCTCGAGACCGCGGCGCGGCAGGCCGGGGCGATGGAGCCGTCGGCGCGCCGGCTCTACAAGACGGTGCACAAGCTCGACGATGTGCCGGACTTCGTGCAGGTCTGGCCGGGCCACGGCGCGGGCAGCGCCTGCGGTAAGGCGCTGGGCGCGGTGCCGATGAGCACGATCGGCTATGAGAAGCGGTTCAACCCTGCGATCCGGGCGGCGACGAGCGAAGACGCGTTCGTGGACTTCATCCTGAGCGGGCAGCCCGAGCCGCCGATGTACTTCGCGACGATGAAGAAGCTCAACAAGGTTGGCCCGCCGGTACTCGGAGGCGTGCCGCAGCCGGAGCGGATGGACGCGTCGGACCTGCGCTCGATCGATCCAAAGACCAGCGCGATCGTGGACACGCGCGAGTGGGCGGCGTTCCGGGACGGGCACGTGCCGGGTTCGCTGTCTTTTCCGCTGATCAAGTCTTTCAACACCGATGCGGGTTCGCTGATCGGTCCGGATGAGCCGATGATCCTGATCATCGAGCCCGACCGGCTCGACGAGGCGGTTCGTGACCTGATCCGCATCGGCTTGGACCGGGTCGAAGGGTGGGTCGACGCGTCGACGCTCGACGAGTACGAGGACGGATCGCACATCCTGGCGACGACACCGGAGGTGGAACCGAACGAGGCCTCGGATCTGATCGAATCGGGCGATGTCCGTGTGCTGGATGTCCGGCGCAAGACGGAATACAACGAGGCGCACATCGACGGCGCGACGAACGTGGCGCACACGCGTCTGGCATCGCGTCTGGACGAGGTTCCTGAGGGGCGACTCCTGGTGCACTGTCGCAGCGGCGTGCGCTCGGCGCGGGCCTCGGCGTATCTGCAGCGCCGGGGGCACGAGGTGATCAATCTCAAGGGCGGCATTGTGGCCTGGCAGGACAAGCACGATGTGGTGAAGCCGTCGACGACGGCGGGAGCGGTCTCATGAGCACGGTAAGCGAATCGAAAGCACGGGTGACGGATGTTTCGCCGTCGGAGCTGCGCCGTTGGCAACAGACGGGCGAAGCGGTGATCATCGATGTGCGTGAGCCGTTCGAGTTCGGCGAGGAGCGCATCGACGGAGCGGACCTGCACCCCCTGTCGGCGTTCGACGCCGCGGCGATCCGCGCGAAATACGGGGAGCGTAAGCTGGTGTTCCAGTGCCGGTCCGGACGCCGCTCGCTGGACGCCGCGGAGCGGTACGCCGCGTGCGGCGGGGTGCCCTACCACCTGGCCGGAGGCATCGAAGCCTGGAAGGCGCAGGGCCAGGCGGTGTACAAGCCGCAGGGCGCGCCGAAGATCGGTGTGATGCGTCAGGTGCAGATGACGGCGGGCTCGCTGGTGCTGATCGGGGTGCTGCTGGGAGCGTTCGTGAGCCCGTGGTTTCTGATCCTGTCGGGTTTCGTCGGCGCTGGCCTGGTGTTCGCGGGCGCATCGGGCTGGTGCGGCATGGCGCTGCTGCTGGCGAAGATGCCGTGGAACAAGGGCGCCGCAAACTGCGGAACCAGTTGCTCGGCGTGATGGCGTGATCCTTCGAGCGCTCCGGCGCGGGACGGGAGCGGATTGTGGTCGGAGCCATCGTCGGTGCACTTCTGATCGGGCTGTCGCTCGGGCTGCTCGGGTCGGGCGGCTCGATCCTGACGGTGCCGGTGCTGGCGTATGTGCTCGGGCGCCCGGAGAAACTCGCGATCGCGGAGTCGCTGGCGATCGTCGGAGCGATCGCGGCTGTCGGCGCGTTGCAGTACGCGATTGCCAAGCGTGTTGCGTGGCGCGTGCTGCTCCTGTTCGCACCAACGAGCATCGTCGGCGCGCTCGGAGGCGCGTGGATCGCCGGCTTCGTCGCCGGGGCGGTGCAGCTCCTGGTCTTCGGCTTGGTCATGCTCGGCGCATCGGTGATGATGTGGAGGCGGTCGCGCCCAAGCAGCGGCATGCGCGAGACAGAGTCAGCAAGGGATGCCGGACCCGCCAAGCCGACACTGCTGCCTCTGGCGCTACAGGGCTTGATCGTTGGTCTGATGACGGGTTTCGTCGGCGTCGGCGGCGGGTTCCTGATCGTTCCCGCGCTGGTGCTGTTCTCAAAGCTCGATATGCAGCGTGCCGTCGGCACGAGTCTTGCGCTGATCACGATCAACGCCGCGTCGGCGTTCCTGGGCTACCAGCAGGAACTCGACCCGCAGACCCAGCCCTTGGACTGGTCGACGATCGCCCTTTTCATCGCGATCGGAACGGTTGGGAGCATCGTGGGCAGGCGGCTGAACGAGAAGGTGAACCAGCGGGCGCTGAAGCGCGGGTTCTCGGTGTTCCTCGTTGTCATGGCGGTCGTGATCATTACACGGGAAGCGCTTCGTCTGTCGTCCTGATCGATCGCGTAACGAAAGTGCAAAGTTGGCACCACCCGCGTGCCGATGAGTTGACAGCATCCGCCGGGGGTGTATAGTTCTGCCGCTGAACTGGAGATTCGCTTCGTGAACAACTGCCTTCGCAAACCGTGCCCGATGAAACCCTGCATGCGAATGACATGCCCGGGCGGCGGTTGCGTGGAGAAACGGTGTCGAGCGTAGCGACCCTTCCACACTCTCAGTGAGTCTGCACTGAGCACCACCGACCCGGGCACATCCGATCGGTGGTGCTTGTCGTTTTGGGACACATCCTTCCGACTCCGCCGCCGACGCACCTGCCCCTGACCTTTCTTCCGACGACCAACGCCGGCGAAGCGATCCCGCGCGCACGGCATGACTGTGAGCACGACATGACAACCTTGACCAACCATTGGACCAACAACTCGACGACCACCGATCGCGCCCGTTTCCGTGGCGGGCTGCAGTTCCGCTTCGGGCATGACGGGGACGACTCCGCCCGCGGGCATCGCGTAAGCGAGGCGGCGCAAAGACTTCGCGTTGCGTCGCCGGATCAGCCGCTGCTGCTCGAATCGGGCGTCGTGCTCGACGAGGTGGATGTGGCCTTCGAGACGATCGGGCGCCTGAACGCCCGGGGAGACAACGCCGTGCTGGTGTGCCATCCGCTGACCGCCGATGCGCACGCCGCCCGACGCTGGCGTGGAGATCGGCCGGGCTGGTGGGAGGCCATGATCGGCGCGGGGCTGCCGATCGACCCGTCGCGTCATTTCGTGATCAGCGCGAACGTGCTCGGCGGGTGCTTCGGGACGACTGGGCCGACCTCGATCGATCCGAGCACGGGCGAGCCCTGGGGGCCCCGCTTCCCGGTCGTGACGGTCGGTGACATGGTGCGTGTGCAGCGGCGTCTGTTGGACGCTCTGGGTATCGAGAAGCCGATCGGCGTGGTCGGCGGTGGGCTGGGTGCGCTGATCGCGCTGGAATGGACCATCCGAGAGCCGGAACGCGTCGGCAGGGCGCTGGTGCTGGGAGCGGCGCCGAGACACAACGCGCAGGCCCTCGCGCTGGGCTCGCTGGCGCGACGCGCGGTTCGGGCGGACGGCGACTTCCGCTCCGGCTGGTACAGCGCGGAGCGGCGCCCGGTCGAAGGCCTCTCGATCGCGCGCGGGCTGCTGCACTCGAGCGAGCGTTCGGCAGCGCTGCTCGAACGGCGCTTTGGGCGCTCGCGCCGGGATGAGGCGCGTTCTCGCTTCACGCTGGAGCACGACCACAGCGTGGAGTGGTATCTCGATTCGACGGGCGCTCGGTTCGCCGATCGTTTCGATGCGAACTCGCTGCTCCGCCTGAGCAAGGCCGCCGACCTGTACGACGCGGGGGCAGGACGCGGCGGCCTGGTCGAGGCGCTGCGGCGCGTGCGGGCGAGGACTCTGTTCGTCGGGTTCAGCAGCGACGGCGTGCACCTGCCGGGGCAGACGCTCGAACTTCATCACGCGGCGCTGGAAGCCGGCATCGACAGCCGAGCCCACCTGCTGGAGACGGATGAGGGACACGAGGCGTTCCTGACCCCGAGCGCGGAGCTGCGCCGGATCGCGGACCGGTTCCTGTCGGGCGCACCGAACGAAGAGGAGGGGAGAGAGGGCTGAGGCGAGCGGGCACCTCAGCGCGATCGGCCCTCCCGGTCGCGCGCCCGTGATCGCCAGGCCGGTCCGAAGCCCGGGCGCGGGTCGCGAGTGATGGCGCGATCCGCGTTCGGGCGGAGGACGAGCGGTTCTACTTCTTCGAGCGCGTCGGACGCGGTTGAAAGATCGCGCTGGCGTGCTGGGTCGGCTCGTCCCGCTTCACGCGGACGCAGCCGATCTCGGTGATGCGTTCCCAGGCCGACTCGGCGTTCTGCTTCGAGAATTCGGTGCCGATGAAGCGGCGGTTGAGCTCGCGCGCGACGACGGGCGTGGTCCCGGAACCGACGAAGGGGTCCATGACCAGATCACCCTCGCGTGAGCAGGCCCGGATGACGCGCTCGAGGTAGACCTCGGGGATCTGGTTGTCGTGGTAGTGGCGGCGTTCGGCGTTGTTGCCCTGGATGCGCCCCCAGTGCTTGCCGTACCACACGTCCATCGGCACGCGCTTGCCGGCGGTTCCGGCCTTCTTGTTGTGGGTGCGCGGGTCGAAGTAGGTCGTGGCGCGATCGGAAGCCTCGAGGATCTCGTCGGCGTGCCACTGGCGATGCTCGGGGTTCTTGCAGAAATACAGCGCGTGGACCTTGCTGTTGATGAAGCGTCCGGTCGTGTTCTGGCCAAAGCGGTAGTGCCAGATGCACCAGTTCACCATCGCCAGGCCGCGGCCTTTGAGGTGCATGACGATCTCGGCGGCGGAGTCGTCGGGGATGTTCACCCAGATCGATCCGCTCGGCTTCAGCGCCCCGATGCACAGGTCCAGCCAGTCTCGCGTGAACTGCAGGTAGTCCTCGCGCGGCATGGAATCCTTCCACTCGTCGTACGCGCGGTTCCAGTTGAAAGGCGGGTCGGCGAAAATGAGGTCCACCTCCCCCGCTGCGACTTCGGGGATGCGTGGCAGGACTTCGCGACAGTCGCCGACGTAGACGCGGGTATCGGGATTCTTGGCCTGATAGGTCGGCTTCAGCGCCTTGGGCGTACCGGACTTCTTCGGTTTTCGTTCCACGGTGCTCATACGCTCGCTCGGTTACTGGGTGCCGTACATGCGATCTCCGGCATCACCGAGACCGGGAAGAATGAAGCCCTGATCGTTGAGGCGATCGTCGAGTGCGCCGGCGTAGATCGGGACCTTGGGGAACTCGTCGCTGAATCGGGTGACGCCCTCGGGAGCCGCGACAAGGCAGAGGAAACGAACGTCCTTGGCGCCCTGATCAAAGAGCATCTGCGCGGCCTTGGCCGCCGAGCCGCCGGTGGCGAGCATCGGGTCCACGAGTATGACCGGTCCGGCGTCGAGATCGCGCGGGAGTTTGGACAGGTACTGCGTCGGGAGCAGGGTTTTCTCATCACGGAACAGCCCGATGTGCCCGACGCGGGCCTCGGGCATGACGTCGAGCACGCCCTCGGCCATGCCGAGCCCGGCCCGGAGGACCGGGCAGACGGTGATTGACGCGGTGATCTTCGTGCCCCGGTGCCGGCCCATCGGCGTTTCGATCTCGATCTGCTCGGCGGGAAATGTCCGGGTCACCTCGTAGACCATCAGCCCGGCGATCTGAGCGATGAGGGCCCGGAATGCCCGGAAGCTGGTCTGGCGATCGCGCAGGTAGGTGAGTTTGTGCTGGATCAGCGGGTGATCGAAGACCTGGAGCGTCGGGAACTGGGGGTGCGGCGTGGGCATCTTGGGGCACAGGGTATAGCAAGGCGTGACGTTGCGCCACGCCCACGGAATCCTCTCTCTCAGCCAGAGAACGGCGGTTTCGGGAGCTGGACTGACCCCGCCGCTTGACGCAACCGATGAAGGCGGTACGCTGTGTGGCCCGACGCGTCCGGAAGCGGGCGTTTTGGGCGACAATCAGCTATCAATGGGGCCGTAGCTCAGCTGGGAGAGCGCTTGCATGGCATGCAAGAGGTCGTCGGTTCGATCCCGATCGGCTCCACTTTGAAGACCTCGGACGATCGTTCGGGGTCTTTTGCTTTTGATGCTCGAATCGATCGCAACCGCTCCAAAAAGTGAAAGGCCCGCCTGTGCAGCGGGCCTTTCCGGAGTCTGGGCTTCCTGGCAGCTCGATTACGCGCGAGCGCGACGGCGGCGGACGCTGATCAGCGTCCCCATCGCCAGCAGAGCCGCGGAGGAGGGCGCGGGCACTACTGAAATCGTGAAGTTGTCGAAGATGAAGCCCATCGGCTGGAAGGGGCCGTCTTCCAAACCCCAGTTGAACGACGAGATGCCGTTGAAGTCGTAGGTACCGACGGCGCCCAGGATGTCGAGCGAGTCCAGGCGATCGCCGCCGTACGTCGCCTGGAAGAGGGCGCGGAAGGTATCGCCGATCTGCGCTGCTTCGTCGGTGGCGACGCCGATCGGGAACTGGTCCGGATGCTCGGCGAGGAAGAAACCGTCCACCGCCGGATCGTTGTCGCGGATGATGAAGTACGGCGTCGCGCCGTTCGGGTAGGGGTTGGCCATGCCGCCGGAGATGCCGTCGAGGGTCAGGACGAACGACTCCTGAATGATCTCGTAGCCCCGGGTCGGGAAGTTGGTGCTGTCGACGAAATTGTTGGAATCGACCTGGAAGCTCATGACGGCGGAATCGCCGGGGTTCACGTCGGCCCACTGGCCGATGTTGACGCCGCCGAAGTCGACCTGCCCGACGATGTCGATCTGAATGATGTCGGCGGAGGCGACGCCGGTGATGCCGAGCGCAACGGCTGCGATAGCGATGTTCTTCATCTCAATTCTCCCTGCTGCAAAGCGTGCCGTTACGGCACCAATCTGGAATGGAGGACGCAGCCACGCCGCGGCCCAGGACAGCGTCAAGGTACAGGGGATTTTTTGTCCCGTCAATTTTCCCATGGGAAAATTGACGGGAATTTTGGTCTTCGGCCCCGGGTTCGGGTATGCTCCTGCGAGATACGGGAAAGGATGCCATCCCACATGGCTGTCAGAAACCGAACAACCGCTGCTGCGTCCACCCAGCGCTTCGACGACGCGCTGGACCAGACCTATCAAGGAGTCCGCGGCGCCCTCACCGAGGTCCTGATCAGCGTGAAGGCCGACCCGACCAAGCCGCAGGACATGGCTCGGCGGTTCGGGATCAACAAGAATCTGGCGTGGAAGATCTCGAAAATCGTCACGGTTCCCGAGCCGCATTCCATTATTTCGAATCTGCCCGGCGATACCGGAATGGAGCGGATTCTCAAGGCGTTCGAGTCCGGCGGCGCTTCGAAGTCGAGCGTGGACGCGGCACGGGCGGCGATCGACAAGTTCGATCGCATGGTAGAGCTGCACGTGGACGACCGGTCCACCCTCCAACTCGTGCTCTCGAGCAATGCTCCGCACAAAGTGCCTCAGGAGCACCTGCACGCGACGCGGAAGATGGCGTTTCAGGGCAACAGCGCGATCTGGGGTATCCAGGCACGGGTCCGGATGGCCTCATTCTTCCTCGCGCCGAACACGGATGACCCCACCCGGCTGGACACCGCCAGTGTGGGCGGGCTGATCGATGTGCGCCGGCTGAGGGCGGATGTGAGCGTGCCGCTGTTCATGCGTTTCGCCTACAACGACGACGGCTCGGTCCGGACGGATGCCAAGGCGGAGCCGATTTGCCCGTCCGACGGTTCGGGGAACCCGCTGATGCTCATGCGGGATTTCTGCACGACGCCGGATCCGGCGTTCCAGCCGATCACGCGCGGCGAAGTCACTCGGTACATGCTCTCGCCGGGCCCGATCGGTAACCACGGACGCCAGACCTGGATCTTCGGCGAGCGGGCTCGCAGTTTCGCGAGCATCTACGCCGACGAGCACAATGCCGTGGGCGAACACGCGGTGCCGATCCAGGTCCCAACGGAGTGGTTGGTGTGCGATCTGTTGGTCCACCGGGAACTTGAATTCGCCATGACGCCGCGGCCGCTGGTCTACAGCCTGGTTGGGGCGGAGGTCGGGCCGGGCGAGGGCTCCGAGTTCGATCGGCTTCCGATTGCCGAGCAGATGCAGAGCATCGGACACTCGCCTCCGGAGGTCGCGACCCCCCTGATGCCCGAACACCCGGACCTGATCGAGCATGTGTACGGGCGTCTCGGCTGGGATCCCGCGGACTTCCACGGCTTCCGGTTCGCGATGCGCTATCCGCCGATGCCGAGTTCGGTGGTCATCCAGCACGATCTGGCGATGCCCGAGTAAACGGGGGCATCAGGCTTGCATGAATATGCATAACTGTGTATATTCATTCGTATGGCCAAACCGGACCGCCAACGCCTGATCCAGCGACTGCTCAGCGAGCAGACCATCGACAGTCAGCACGAGCTGCGCGATCGGCTTGCGCAGGTCGGTGTCGAGGTGACTCAGGCGACCCTCTCGCGGGATCTTCGCGCGCTGGGCATCGTGAAGGCACCGAGCGGCTGGGTCTTGCCCGACGGCCTCGGCGCTCCTGCCGGCCCGAAAGCCTTCGAGGATGCGGTCCGGGCTCACCTGCTTTGGGCCAAGGCGGCCGCAAGCCTCGTCGTGATCCGCACCCAGCCGGGGCACGCCGATGCGCTCGCGATCGAGTTTGACCGCTCGCCTCAGGAAGAGATGGTCGGCACCATCGCAGGCGACGACACTATTTTCATTGCGACCCCGTCTTCGGACGACGCCGAGGCGCTCGCCTCGCGCCTGGAACGGATCGCGTTCTTCGACTCGGCGGACGCGTCGAGAGATCGGGCCTGATCGATGAGCAGTCCGAAACGGGTGGTGGTGGTCGGCGCGTCCGGTTACACCGGCCTTGAGGCTATCGAGCTTCTGAGCAGACATCCGAGCGTCGAACTGGTTGGCGTCTTTGGCTCCACCGGCGGCTCGAGCGCTGGCCAGCGCCTGCGCGATCTCGCGCCCCGGTTCGCGGCCACCGGGCTGGGCGAGATGATCGTCGGTGAGGCCACGGTCGAGCGGATCGCCGAGTTGGACCCGCACGCGGTGATCCTCGCGACGCCGCACGAGGCAAGCCTGGATCTCGCGCCGGCGTTGCTTGATCGCACCGGCGCGGTTGTCATTGACATCTCCGGCGCGTTCCGCCTGCGCGACAGTTCTCTCTACCCGAAGCACTACGGTTTCGAGCACACCCGTCCAGACCTCCTCCGCGGTGCCGCGTTCGGCATTCCGGAACTCTCCGACCGGATCGGCGGCTCGCGGCTCGTTGCGGTCGCCGGCTGCTACGCGACGGCCAGCATGCTCGCGATCGCACCGCTCGTTGATTGTGGCCTGGTGCACCCCCACCGTCCGGTGATCGTGGACGCGGTGAGCGGCGTGAGCGGCGCGGGACGCAAGGCCGTTCTCGAGCACACCTTTAGCGAACTGTCGCTCAAACCCTACAAGGTGTTGTCGCACCGGCACGCTCCGGAGATCGCGCAGGGCGCCGGGCTTTCGCCGAGCCAGAAACTGCTGTTCACGCCGAGCGTGGCACCTTTCGATCGGGGCATCGTGGCCACCGTCCATGTCGATCTGATCGGCGACGCTGTTGCCGAGGATCTCCGCGAGGCGTTCGAACGGGCCTACGAAGGCCAGCCCTTCGTGCGCGTGCTCGGCGAGAACGTCTGGCCGTCGGTTGGCGCGGTGGTGCGCACGAACTTCTGCGACATCGGCTGGTGCTTCGATGAAGAAGCGGGCGAGACGCCTCACGCCGTGATCATCAGCGCGCTCGACAACCTGACCAAGGGCGCCTCGGGGCAGGCGATCCAGTGCATGAACATCGCCCTCGGCCTCGACCAAGCCGAAGGGCTGCTGCCGAGCAGCCCGCGCCAGCAACTGATCGGAGGCGCGTCGTGAATGCTGCGAACAGCGGTATGGAGCGCCCCATCGTGATCAAGATCGGCGGGGCGATCATCGACCAGACCGCGGCGTTGTCGCGCCTCTGCGAGATGGTCGCCAAACTGCACTGCTCGCTGGCGCAACGCGGGAGCCGCCGCGGCGTCGTTGTTGTTCACGGCGGCGGGCTGGCCATCGACGCTCACCTGCGCCAGCTCGGCTACGAACCGCACCGTGTTGACGGCATCCGCGTGACACCGCCGGACCAGATCGACGCGGTCGTTGAAGTGCTCGCCGGGCGGATGAACCGCTCGCTGGTCGGCAAGATCGACGCATCGCTCAAGCGGGCCGGGACGGCCCATCGCGCGGTCGGCCTGAGCATCGGCGACGGCGGGCTCACCACGGCGCGTCCGGTCGCGTGTGGCGATATCAACTTCGGCTGCGTCGGCGAGGTCACCGGCGGCGACCCCGCGCTCGTCGACACGCTGCTCGGCAGCTGCTTTCTGCCGGTGATCAGCCCGATCGCCAGCAACGATGTCGGCGGCGTGTGCGGCGCGTTGAATGTGAACGCCGACGACGCCGCGGCGGCGGTGGCGGGCATCATCGACGCACAGTCGCTGGTGCTGCTCAGCGATGTCCCGGGCGTGCTCGACGCGGATCGTCAACTCATCCTGGAACTCGACGCCGCGACGATCGACAGACTCATCGCCGATGGCGTGATCACCGGCGGCATGATCCCGAAAGTGCGCGCGGCGCTCGACACCGCGACCAAAACCGGCGTCGCAACCCGGATCGCCTCATGGAAAGATCCGGCGGCCTTGCTCGCGCTCGCTTCCGGCGGCGACTGCGGCACGCTCGTGCTTCCGGCCCCGTCGATGACGCATGCTCACTCAACCCTCGGTGCGGAGGACCGCTCGTGACGACGACACTCAAACCGATCGCCATGCCAACAGCCGGGTCGCCAGCGGGCCTGCTCGAAGCGGGCACCGACTTCCTCTCGCTGCGCACCCTGTCGCGCGATGGATTGCGGGACCTTGTCGAACTGTCATTGCTCGCAAAGGCCGAGCCTTCGCGTTTCTCGAAGGCGCTGTCAGGAACGAGCGTCGCCCTGCTGTTCGAGAAGGCGTCGCTGCGGACCAGGGCCGCGTTCGAGGTCGGCATCAACAGACTCGGAGGGCACAGCGTCTACTTCGATCACAACGCCGGACGCCTCGGCGAGCGCGAGAGCGTTTCGGACTACGCGAAGAACCTCGAGCGTTGGTTCGGCCTGATCGTCGCGCGGACCTACCGGCACGCCACCATCGAGAAGCTTGCCGACGCGTCGTCCGTGCCGGTCATCAACGCGCTCAGCGACGCGAGTCACCCGTGCCAAGCGCTCGCCGACACGCTGACGCTCGTCGAGCACCTCGGCGGGTTCGACGCCCTGCGTGGGCAGAAGGTTGCGTTCGTCGGCGACGGCAACAACGTGTGCGTATCGTTCGCCAGAGCGATGGCGTTGTGCGGCTGCGAAACCGTTGTCATCGCGCCGGAAGGCTACGGCATCGAGGACGACATTCAGGCGGAGATTCGCGCGGCCGCCAACGCCAACGGGGGTGTTTTTGAGTCCGGTGCGGATGTTTCGTTGGTTTCTGGCGCTCGGGCCGTCTATACCGATGTATGGGTTTCGATGGGTCACGAGGAGAGCGTCGCGACACGGACCAGAGCGTTCGAGCCGTACCGCGTCGACTCATCGCTCATGAGCCACGCCGCCGACGATGCGCTGTTTTTGCATTGCTTGCCGGCGAAGCGCGGGCTTGAGGTGACCGACGAAGTCATCGACGCTCCCGGCTCGGTTGTCTTTGATCAGGCCGAGAACCGCATGCACACGCAGAACGCGGTGTTGCTGCGCCAGCTCGGCAAGGCCTGACGACTCCCTCAGCTCATCTGAACTCACACCACCTATCAACTGACGGCGCCACATGATCGGCGCGGAGAGAAAAACCATGGCGAACAAAGTTGTACTCGCGTACTCGGGCGGGCTGGACACCTCGGCAATCGTGCCGTGGCTCATCGAGAACTACGGCTGCGAAGTTGTAGCGTTCGTGGCCGATGTAGGCCAGGGCGCGGACGAGTTGAAGGGCGTTGAGAAGAAGGCCAAGGACAGCGGCGCGAGCGAGTGCCATGTCGTGGACCTGCGTGAGGAGTTTCTGAAGAGCTATGTCTTCCCGACTCTGGTCGCGGGCATCACCTACGAGAAGAAGTACCTCCTCGGCACCTCGATGGCCCGTCCGGTCATCGCGAAGGCACAGGTCGAAGTTGCCCGCAAGGTCGGCGCGGACGCGCTGTGCCATGGCTGCACCGGCAAGGGCAATGATCAGGTCCGCTTCGAGCACGCGTTCGCGGCGCTCGCGCCGGACCTGAAGGTGATCGCGCCGTGGCGCGAGTGGAACATGAAGAGCCGCGACGACCTGATGGACTACATCGAGTCCAAGGGCGTGCCCTGCTCGGCCAGCCGGCAGAAGCCCTGGAGCCGCGACTCGAACCTGTGGCACGTTTCCCACGAGGGCGGCGTGCTGGAGAACCCGTGGACGCCCGCGCCCGAAGAGGTCTGGATGCGCACCGCCAACCCCGTCGATACGCCCGACGAGCCGGAAGACGTGCAGTTGAAATTCGTCAACGGGCGTCCGGTGGCGCTCAACGGCAAGAACCTCGGCCCGGTCGAACTGGTCGAGCAGCTCAACGACATCGCGGCGCGTCACTGCGTGGGCCGCGTGGACATGATCGAGAGCCGGGTCGTCGGCATGAAGAGCCGCGGCTGCTACGAGACCCCGGCCGGCACGGTGTTGGTCGAGGCGCTCCAAGCGCTCGAGCAGCTCACGCTCGATCGCGAGACCCGTCGGTTCAAGGAGGAACTGGGCCTGAAGTCGGCGCACCTCGTGTACGAGGGGCGCTGGTTCACGCCGATGCGCGAGATCCTGCACGCCGCGACCGAAAAGATTGCCGAGAAGCTGAACGGCGAGGTGGTCGTTCGCCTGCACAAGTGCTCGGCGATCACCGTCCAGCGTCGGGCCGAGAAGACGCTCTACAGCGAAGAGTTCGCGACATTCGGCGCGGACACCGTGTACAACCAGAAGCACGCCGAGGGCTTCATCCAGATCTTCAGCCTGCCCGAACGCATCGTCGCGATGCGGGACGGGGTCGGAGGCCCGCACTCGACCGGCAAGCCCCTGGCACCGAACGAGGTGGTCGAAGAGCCCGCTGGCGTGGGGGCGTAAACCATGTGGGGAGGACGCTTCGAAACCGGTCCGGACGAACTGTTCAAGCGGTTCAACGACTCGCTGCGCTTCGACTCCGTTCTGCTCCCGTTCGATGTGCAGGGCTCGGTCGCCTGGGCGCAAGCACTGCGAAGCGCGGGAGTGCTGACGAATGACGAGCTGTCGTCGCTGCAGGAGGCGCTGCATCAGATCGCCGAGGAGCACGAGGAGGCGCCCGACAGGGCCCGGCTCGCTGACGACGAAGACATCCACTCGTACGTCGAGCGCCAGCTCATCGAACGGGTCGGTCCGCTCGGGAAAAAGTTGCACACCGGGCGCAGTCGCAACGATCAGGTCGCCACCGACTTGAAGCTGTACACCCGGCACGCCATCGACGGCTGGCTCGCGGATCTGCTGGAGCTGCGAGCCGCGCTGGTCGAACTGGCCGACCGGCACCGGGACCTGATCATCCCGGGCTTCACGCACCTGCAGCTCGCGCAGCCGGTGTTGTTTGCGCACTGGTGCCTCGCGTACGTCGAGATGCTTGAGCGCGACGCCGAGCGTCTGGTCGATGCGCGGAAGCGTCTCAATCGTTGCCCGTTGGGCAGCGGTGCGCTCGCGGGAACGGCGTACTCCGTCGATCGCGACCAGATCGCGTCGCAGCTCGGTTTCGACTGCGCAACGCGGAACAGCCTGGACGCCGTCAGCGATCGCGATCACGTCGTCGATGTCCTCAGCGCGGCCTCGATCTGCGCGACGCACCTGTCGCGGATCAGCGAGGACCTGATCATCTACGCCAGCGATGGGTTCGGGCTGGTGACCATGTCCGACGCGGTCGCGACCGGCAGCTCGCTCATGCCGCAGAAGAAGAACCCGGACGCGCTCGAACTGCTGCGGGGCAAAGCCGGGCGGATCATCGGTTCACTCGTGTCGCTGCTGGTGACCGTGAAGGGCCTGCCGATGGCGTACAACAAAGACATGCAGGAGGACAAGGAGCCGCTGTTCGACGCGGTCACCAATCTTTCGCTGTCGCTGCGCGTGATGAAGATCGTCGTAGACACACTGATCGTGAACGAGGACCGTTGCGTCGCTATGGCCAAGCGCGGCTACGCGAACGCGACCGATCTGGCCGACTACCTTGTGCACCGGGGCGTCGCCTTCCGCGACTCGCACGACATCGTCGGGCGGGCCGTGCGCGGCTCAATCGAAAGGGGCATCCCGCTGGAGGAGATGGACCTTGCGTCGCTCCAGCGGTACAGCGATGTGATCCAGGACGATGTCTACGACTGGCTGACGCTCGATTCGGTCGTGTCGAAGCGTGATGTCGTGGGCGGCACGGCCCCGGCGCGGGTTCACCGCGCCATCGACGATGCGAGGACTCGCATCCACACGCAGCGCGATCAACTGCGCGATTGCGCTCCATCGGGAGCGGACGCGTGAGCGTTGCTGGGGCCGGCCGTTCGAAGGCTTCGGCCCGCTCCTCGACCGTCACCCAACCGGTCGAAGTTGTTGCTGCGCAGCAAGACAGTCAAGCCGAGCCCGTGCTGGAAGTGCGATCCGCCGGGCCTTCGGATGCTCCGGGCGTGTGCGACCTTGTCTCGCGCTGGGCGAACGCCGGGCGCCTCTTGCCGCGCACGCTGCGCGAGGTCGAGAGCCTGATCGAGTGCTTCGTCGTCGCCCGCCTCGGCGAGGAGGTCGTTGGCTGCGCAGCGCTGATCGTGTGTGGCGAGGCGATGGCCGAGATCCGCTCGGTCGCCGTCGATCCGACGCGGACCGGGCACGGCATCGGGCGGCGCATGGTCGAGTTCCTGCTCGACGAGTCGATGCGCCTCGATCTGGACCGCGTCTTTCTGCTGACGAGGAATCCAGCCTTTTTTGAACGCTGTGGCTTTCGCACGATCGATCCGGACGACCTGCCCGACAGCTTCGTGCACGACTTCCTGAACATCCAGCAGCGCACATTCACCGATCGCTACGTCATGACGCGCGAGATCGGTGATGTGTACCACGCAGGCTGAACTCGGCCGGCCCGGCGCCGGTTCAGTTGCCGGGGCGGAGCACGTCGATCACGGTCGGCTCGATGATCCGTACGCCGTTGTTGCTCTGAGGGCGGGCCGCGCCGGCGACGCCGACGATCGCGTTGAGCATGCTGTCGATCGCGATCTCTTCGTTCGGCGTGACGTACGCGAGCGTGCGCCCCGAACCTCCCTCGACCGACTGCAGTCGGAACATCAGCGGCAGCCGCTTGCCGTTGTAGATGGCCGATGGGACGAGGCGACCGACCACGATGTAGTCGCGGCGTCCGGCGAGCGCTTCGTCCAGTTCGTCGAAGTTCTCGGCGGCCTCATCGGTCGCCGAGCGGATCGCTTCGAGTTCCTCGATCGCCTGTTGGAGCTCGAGGCGGATGTTGAGCAGGTCGATGCGGGCCTGCGCGTATCGCTGGACGTCCGCGGCGAGCGAGGTCTCGGCGGCGAGTTCGATCAGGTCTCGAAACTCCTGGATCAGCGGACGGATCTCGGCGTCGGCGGTCTTCTGAGCCGCGACGACGCCGTAGGCCTCGTCGAGCTGCCTGCTGCGCTGGATTACGACGTCCATCGGCGACAGCGATTCGGCTTCTTCCGCGGCGTCCGCGGCTGACTCGTCGCTTCCCATCTCGACCGAACCGGGCTGATCGGTGCCGGTCGGTTCGGCGGTCTCCTCGGTGTCGGTGCCCGGCGACGCGCCCTCGTCCGAAGCGTCCTCATCAGAGTCGGCGGCCGGGTCGACCGCATCGCCCTCGCCCGACGGCTGCCGGGGCTGGGTCTCTTCGGGCTTCGCCTCCGGCTTCGGCTCGGCCGGCTTGGGCTGTTCGGGCTGCGCCTGGTTCTGCCTGGCCAGGAACTGCTCGACCTCCGCCTCGGTCGCACGACGGGTTGCCGCCGCGATTACGAACCCGTTCGCCCCGTCCGGAGCGGGAACGATGTAGCCGTCGGTCTGGTTCTGGTTGTTCATGATCGGCCCGAAGTAGCGGAACTTCGTGCCCGGGGGAACGACCGACTGCATGTTGACGCGACGGTACGAGCTCTCGGTCGTCGGGACCGACGCGTTGATCGCGCGCGGGGCCGCGTTGCGGACCGTCTCGATCCGCGCGCCTTCTTCGATGATTCGAGCGTCGCGGGTGTCGATCCAGACGCGCGTGCCCTTGGGGTACGCCACTCGATACCAATCGAACGACTCCGCGTTCACTTTGAGCAACTGACCCTGCTTCAGGTTCGCGATCGCGTACCAGCTCGGCGAGTCGCCGCAACGGAGTTCGGTGTCGCGGGTCAGCACGACCCAGAACGGCTCAAGATCGTTCACCTGCGCGCCGGCTCGGGGGGCGGCTGCGCCCAGCGCGACCAAGGCGAGGATGAACAGGGCCAACGGGCGCCAGAGGGAAGTCGTGTTCATAGTTCGATTCCTTCGTTCGTCTCGTACCGCGACGGGTACCGGGCGCGGCGATTTTCAGGGCTGCTCGTGGGAAAACTGGACGGTGATTCAACGAGTTGAACCACTTTGACCTCGGCCCCCGCGCGGGCTACGCTCCGAGTCTATGCCCAACCGCACGACATCCTACCGGACCCGGTGCCTCGCGGCAGCATCGCTCGCGCTTTGCGTGGGCGCATGCTCGACCCCGTTCGAGGCAGAGACCGGTGAGTCCCTGAGGCGATCGGTGCTGGATTCCATCCGAACCGAGATGGCAGACACGACGGCACGCCCGCTCCGCGCTCAGGTCGAGCCGATCGACCTCAGCGATCAGCGACTCGAGACGCTCAACTCGATGGCCGGCCCGGAGTCTTACGATGGCGAGCCGCTCCCGAACATCGGGCCCGACCTCGCCGGCAACCAGCCCGACACCAGCGAAATCTCGCTCGAACAGGCCATCCAATCGGCCGTCCGGCACAATCTGCGCCTGCAGGACGCCTCGTTTTCGCCGGCGATCAGCCGCGAGCAGTTGACGCAGGCGGAGTCTGTCTTTGACTGGGTGTTCTTCGCCGATGCCCGGTGGAACGCGCTCGACGAGCCGCAACTCGGCACCAGCTTCGGCGCGGGTCGGGCGAACGTGCGAAAGGACCTCGCGCTGAGCGCCGGGTTTCGGAAACGGTTGACGAGCGGTGGAGAACTCACCTTCTCCCAGAGCGAGACCTACAGCGACATCAGTTCCCCCGGCGTGAACTTCGTTCCGGATCCCTCAAACGCCGTGGGATTCAGCGCTCGCCTCGACCAACCGCTGCTGCGCGGCTTCGGGCGGGAAGTCACGCTCGCCGAGGTCCGCCTCGCCGAGAGCGCGCAGCGGGCGTCGGTCCAGCAACTCCGCGACCAGCTGATCGCGACGGTCACCGAGACCGAACGAGCCTATTGGAACCTTGCGACGGCGTATCGCTCGCTTCGCATCCAGCAGCGACTGCTCGATCGTGGCGAAGAAGTCCGCCGGCGCGTGGAAGCCCGACTCGAACTCGACGCCACCCCCGCCGCTGTGTTCGACGCCCGCTCGCAGGTCGAGTTCCGTCGGGCGAACGTCATCCGCGCCACCAACGCCCTGCGCCAGGCCTCCGACGCGCTCAAGATCCGGATGAACGACCCGGCCTACCCGATCGAGAGCGAAGTCCTGCTGGAGCCCGTCGACGCCCCGGTGAGCTCTCCGGTCGAGCTGAGCTTCTTCGACGCCGTGACCACCGCCCTCGATCGACGCCCCGAGATCGAGCAGGCGATCCTCACGATCAACGATGCCTCGATCCGCGTCGCCGTCGCCGACAACGGTCGTCTGCCCGCCCTCAACCTCGCGGCCCAGGCCAACTTCGACGGGCTGGCCGAGAACCTCGGCGATGCGCTCGACGAGGAGTTCGGCGGCGACTACGCCAGTTACATCGTCTCGCTGACTTTCGAGCAAGCGCTCGGCAATCGCGGCCCCGAGGCGTTCTTCCGGCAGCGCCAGCTCGAACGCCTTCGCGCAATGAACACCTACCGCCTCGCGGTCCAGACCGTGCTGCTGGAGGTGAAGACCGCGCTGCGGAATCTTCAGACGAACTACCAGCTGATCGAGCAGACGCGCATCGCGCGCCTCGCCGCGACCGAGAACCTGCGCACGCTCGAAGTCCAGGGCGAAACGACGCGCGGTTTCACGCCCGAGTTCCTCGACCTGCAGTTCACCCGGCAGCGGGCGCTCGCCGATGCGGAGTTGCAGGAGATCCAGGCGCTCGCCGACTACAGCGTCGGCCTCGCCGAGTATTACGCAGCGACCGGATCGACGCTGGCGCGGCTCGGCATCAAGGTCGCCCCGCCGACCGCGCGTGGACTGCTCGGCCCGGCGGGCACCGGCGACGAGTAACTTCCCAGTGGCCACCGACCGTTCCCAGATCGCCGAAGCCGCGAGGCGCATCCGCGCCGGAGGGGTCGTCGCGTTCCCGACCGAGACGGTCTACGGGCTCGCGGCCGATGCGCTCAACCCGGACGCGGTGCTGAAGGTCTTCGAGTTGAAGGGCCGGCCCGAGTCGCAGCCGATGAGCGTGATCGTCTCCGGCACCCGCATGGCCCAGCGCGTCGTGAAGTCATGGCCGGAGCGGGCGAAGGTGCTCGCCAACCGCTTCTGGCCCGGCCCGCTGACGATCGTCGTCCGGCGATCGCCGGATCTCCCCTATCAGGTCACCGCCGGTCGCGACGGCGTCGGCCTGCGCTGTCCCGACCACCCGATCGCGCTCGCGCTGCTGGAGACCTGCGGCTTCCCGCTGCTCGGTCCGAGCGCGAACCGCAGTGGGCAACCTTCGCCGACGAGCGCGGATCATGTCCGCCGCGCATTCCCGGACTCGGACCTGCTCGTTCTCGACGGCGGGCCGTGTCGTACGGGCATCGAGTCCACGATCATCGAGGTCGGCCCGGACGGCGACCGGATCCTGCGTGTGGGGGCGATCACCCCCGAGGAACTCGGTGTGGATCTGGACCATATCGCCGAAGGCGTCGGCGCACCGATGCGTTCGCCGGTCGGAGACGACGACTACCCGATCGAGCTGTTCTCCGCCGCGGACTGGCCGGCGGTGCTCGAACGCGGGAACGGGAAGGCCGTCGTGCTCGCCGTGTCCGACGAGGTACGGGTCGAACCGCCGAACGAACTCGTGCGCATGCCGCGCGATGCGGGGCAATACGCGAACACGCTGTACGCTGCCATCCTAGCCGCGGCGACATCGGGCGCGGATCGCACGCTCGTCGAACGACCGACGCAGACCGACGGGCTTTGGCGGACGATCCACGCCCGGCTGCAGCGGCTCGCACCCGAATCCGGGAAATAGGCGACCGATCAGCTCTTCTGGCGAACGAGTCGCGACAGGTCGCCGTTCTCGTCTTCGATGATGATCTCGTCCGCCTCGTCGAGGAACAGCCCGTGGTCCACTATGCCCGGCATGGTGTTCAGCGCTGCCCGGAACATCTCGGGGTCCATGGCGTTGCGATCGCCCGGGTTCGTGTCCGGGTCGGCCGGCATCGCGAGATCGAGGATCAGGTTGCCGTTGTCGGTGCGTATCGGCTGCGCCTTGTCGTCGAGACGCATGCGCGGGTCGAGGCCGAGCCACTCGAAGCGTGAGGTGAGCACACCCAGCGCGAAATCCAAGACCTCGACCGGGACACGGAAGCTGTCGCCCAGCCGTTCGGCCCGCTTCGTGTGCTGGACGAGGTACACCGTCCGGCGTGCGGCGTACGCGACGATCTTTTCGCGCGTCATCGCGCCCCCACCGCCCTTGATCATGCGCATCTCGTCGTCGAACTCGTCCGCGCCGTCGAAGAGCACATCGACCGTGAGCGTGTCGCGCATCTCGACCACCTCGATGCCGAGTTCGCGGGCGAGATCCGCCGAGGCGTTCGAGGTCGCGACCGCCTTGATGTGCGCCAGCCCGCCATTGCGAATGCGATCGGCCAGCGCTCGGATCGCCCGAGTGGCGGCACGCCCGGTCCCGAGCCCGACCATCATCCGGTGATTGATCCCGGCGATGGCGGCTTGCGCGAGTTGGTCTCTGGCGACGTCTGTGGTGGATTCGGACATACGATCCAGAGTAGCGGATCGGGCGGACCCGCTCAGCGCACAAGCCCGAGGCACTCGCTGACGCGCTGCATCGCGATCGACGCGGCGACCGTGGCGTTCAGCGA
>JANSXG010000110.1 GCA_024743075.1 bacterium
CAACACATGAACACACCGCGACACCAATCGGATAGAGACGATCGGCTCGCGTCGCTACTCGACGAGCAGCGCCGCGTCCGCCGGCGTCGTCGCCTCACAGGGGCCTCCACCGCCTCGGTGCTCGTCGCCGCGCTTGCCGCGGGCTTCCTCTGGTCGCTCGGCCCGGGTCAGCAGAGCGGCCCGCCCAAGCCAGCGCCCGTCGCGACCGGCGTACACGAGCAGTTCCCCGGCGTCGTCGAGGACAAGAGCCGAGAATTGGCGGTCGTCGAACGCGTTCGTGGTGCGCAGCCGAGGATTATCGAACGAGCGCTGCCCAGGAAGTTGAAGGTCGAGCGCATCACCGACGTCGACCTGCTCATCGCGATGCGAAGGCAGGGGGTTTCGGCCGGCATCTTGCGAATCGGCGACCGTACAGAGATCGCGCTGAACACTCCGGACGAGAGGGGCCTGTTCGTCTTCCCCGACGACTCAGCGGAGTGAGTCGACGAACTCCCGAAGTCGTTCGATGCCTTTCTCGATCTGCTCGGTCGCACAGGCGTACGTGAGGCGGCAGCATTTCTCGCCGCCCGTCCCGAAGTCTTCGCCGGGGACCAGCGCGACGTGATGTTCATCGAGCAGGGCCTGGGAGAACGCGAGCGCCGAGTCGATCCGGGTGCCCTTCGGCGATGACTTGCCGAAGTGGGCCGAAACATCCGGGAAGGCGTACATCGCGCCGGTCGGGCGCGGGCAGACGAGGCCATCGATCGCCGTCAGCCCGTTGTACATGACCTCGGCCCTTTGCTCGAAAGTCGATCGCAGGTGCTCGACGAAGTCCTGGCACTGCTCGAACGCGACGCGAAGCGTTGGCAGGATAAATGTCGGGATGGCCGTGGTGGATTGGGACTGGAGTTTGGCGGTCGCTTTGGCGACCTCTACCCCGAAATCGCCCGAGCCGGCGAAGTAGCCGACCCGCCAGCCGGTCATGGCGTAGGCCTTTGACAACCCGTTGACGGTCAGCACGCGCTCGCTGATCGACGGTATTGACCCGATGGAGAAGTGCTCCTGCCCGTCAAAGACCAGCTTTTCGTAGATCTCGTCCGTGACCACGACCAGGTGTGGGCAGCGGGGGGCCGGGCCGGTGGTGACTCGCTCGATGACCGCGCCGAGCGCACGGATTTCGTCAGGGGAGTACATCGTTCCGCAAGGATTGCTCGGCGAGTTCAGGACGAGCACCCGTGAATCCGGCGACAGGGCCTCGTCGAGCTGCTCCGGAGTCATCTTGAAGGCGGTTTCTGGCGTTGTCACGACCTCGTGGACCTCACCCCCGGCGAGTTGGGCCTGCGGCGCGTAGCTGACCCAGGCCGGGACCGGCAGAATGACCCGTCGGGCCTCGCTGCCGTCGCCGGCGGGGTCGAGCAGGGCCATGAACAGGTTGAACAGGCTCTGCTTGCCGCCGGTCGAGACGACCACGTGTTCGGGTGTGACACCGGGGATGCGGTTCTCGGCCGTCAACTTCTCCGCGATAGCACTTCGCGAGTCGTTGTCCCCCGGAACCGGGGCATACTTGGTCATGCCTTCGGCGATGGCCTTCTTTGCGGCCTCCTTGATCGGCTCTGGCGTGTCGAAATCCGGCTCGCCAGCGGCGAAGGACAACACATCTACCCCGGCCGCCTTGAGCTCCTTCGCCCGGGCTCCGACGGCGAGAGTCGCCGAGGGGCGGAGGGCTCGGACGCGAGCCGCGAGGGGGCGTGGACCGGTGAGCGTCTTGGTGGAGGTCGCCATAGGAACGGCATGGTATCGCTGGCTGGCCGCCGCGCGACTCCGAACCAACGCGGCGTCGGCTCATTTGCAAAAATCTGCCGTCATCACTAGACTTTTCGCGGGAATCGTGTGGATTTCCGACTATTGCTGCGCCCGGTTCGCACCTTCCGTGCGATGTCCCTGCATGTGGGTCGGGGGTGGCTAGCAGAGGCTCGTAAGAAGACAATGGCTATTTCCGAAGCACGTAAGGCAGAGATCATCAAAGAATTCGCGACCCACGAGGGCGACACCGGCTCGCCCGAGGTCCAGATCGCGGTGCTCACAGAGAACATCCGCGAATTGACCGAGCACCTTAAGGAGCACCGTCACGACTTTTCGTCGCGGCGAGGGCTGCTCGCGATGGTCTCGAAACGCAACCGCCTCTCCGGCTACCTGAAGAAGACCGACCGGGATCGCTACCTGACGCTGATCCAGAAGCTCGGTCTGCGTAAGTAACTCAGCAGACAGCGCGACCGGCATCGGGCCGGTCGCTTTTTTAATCCGCTGGCCTTGCCACGCCTGAACGGCAGCAGGCCGCAGGCAACACGGCTCCTGTTGCACCCGGCCTTCTGCTCTTCGAGTGCGTCGGCAGCGGACCAGCACATTCGGGCAGTTCGATGTGTTCCACCTCCGGCTTCGGAGGCAGCGGCCATCGATACGCTCCGAAAGGCAACGCAGAAGATGAAACAGATCAAAGTCGAACGCGAAATCGGCGGTCGCACACTCACTCTCGAGACCGGCAAGGTCGCCAAACTCGCCAACGCCGCGGTCCTCGCCACCTACGGCGGCACGACCGTGCTCGCCACCGTCGTCCGCGCGGACCCGCGTCCGGGACTCGACTTCTTCCCCATGCAGGTCGATTACCGCGAAAAGCTGACCGCGGCGGGCAAGTTCCCCGGTGGCTTCCGTAAGCGCGAGGGCGCTCCCAACGAGAAGGAAATCCTCACCATGCGGATGATCGATCGCCCGATCCGTCCGCTGTTTCCCGATGGCTTCATCGACGAGGTTCAGATCCAGTGTTGGGTCATGAGCCACGACGGCGAGAACGATTCCGACATCATCGCCGCCACCGCGGCGTCGGCGGCGCTTTCGATCTCCGACGCACCGTTCCAGGGTCCGACCGCGACCGTGCGCGTCGGCCGGATCTTTACCGACGACGGCGCTGCTTTCATCATCAACCCGACCGGCACCCAGATGGAGTACTCCGATCTGGACCTCGTGCTCGCGGGGCATGACGACGGCATCAACATGATCGAGGTCGGCGCGGCCGAAGTCGCGGATGAAGATGTCCACGCCGCCATTGAGTTTGGCTACGACTATGTGAAGGAGACGCTCGGCCTCATCGGCGAACTCGTGAAGAAAGCCGGTCAGAAGAAGCGCGACGGCAATTCCAACCTGCCGGACGACGACGTCGTCGCGCTAGTCAAAAAGGAGTGCGAGACCAAACTCACCAAGGCTCGCCAGATCAAGGGCAAGCACGAGCGAGGCGAGGCGGTCGCGGAACTCCGCAAGCAGCTGCTCGAAAAGCACTTCCAGATCAAAGAAGACGGCACCGTCGGCGAGTACGAGACCTCGAAGAAGCGCCACTCGATGGCGAAGGAGGCTTTCCGTACGCTTGAGAAGAAGGTGACCCGCAAGCTGATCGTCGACAAGTCGATCCGCGCCGACGGTCGCGATCTCATGGAGATCCGTCCGCTGGAGATGGAGATCGGCGTGTTCAAGCACACCCACGGCTCGGCTATGTTCCAGCGCGGCGAGACGCAATCGCTGGTTTCGTGTGCCCTCGGCACCGGACGCGATGAACAGATCGTCGACGGCCTGATGCCCGAGTACTCCAAGAAGTTCTACCTTCACTACAACTTCCCGCCGTTCTGTGTCGGCGAAGCGGGTCGCATCATGGGCCCGGGCCGCCGCGAGATCGGCCACGGCGCCCTCGCCGAACGCTCGCTCGCCGGCATCATGCCCAGCCCGGAGGATTTCCCCTACACCGTGCGTCTGGTCAGCGATATCACCGAGTCCAACGGCTCGTCGTCGATGGCCTCGACCACCGGCGGATGCCTCGCGCTGATGGACGCAGGTGTCCCGATCACGAACACCTGCGCGGGAATCACCGTTGGTCGCTTCACCGACGAGAAGGGCAAGAAGGTCGTCCGGGTGCTCGACATCATCGGCGAAGAGGACTTCTTCGGTGATATGGACTTCAAGATCTGCGGCACGCGTGAAGGCATTACCGGCATTCAGCTCGATCTGAAGGCGCGCGGACTCGATCTCGACGAGATCAAAGCCTGCTTCACCGAGGCACGCGAGGGCCTTGAGCACCTCATCACCGAGATGGAGAAGGTCATCGCCGAGCCGCGCGAGGACATCTCGCCGAACGCGCCGCGCATCGTGAGTCTCAGCATCGACCCCGACAAGATCGGCAAGCTGATCGGCCCAGGTGGCAAGAACATCCGCTCGATCCAGGACCGTTACGGTGTGAACGTCGAAGTCGAAGACGATGGCACCGTCCTCATCTCGTCCGCGGATGGCCCGTCCCTCGAAGGCGCGCTCAGCGAGATCGAGGCGGTCACCGCGGTCATCAAGGTCGGCACGATCTACAACGGCAAGGTCGTTTCGATGAAGGACTTCGGCGCGTTCATCGAGCTCGCGCCCGGCACCGACGGCATGTGCCACATCTCGGAACTGGCCGATGGCTTCGTGAAGAACGTGAGCGATGTCGTTTCTGTGGGTGATGTCGTCAAGGTCAAGGTCATCAACGTTGACGATCAGGGCCGGATCAAACTCAGCCGCAAAGCCGTGCTGAAAGACGAAGCCAAGGAAGAAGAAGCGGTCGCGGCCGACTGATTCCCTCGGTGACTTGTCCACAAAGATCTGCAGGCCCCGCGATCGGCGGGGCCTGTTTTCTTTCCAGAAATCGTGTCACCGGGTGGAGATATACAAAACAGTTATTGAACCTTGGTTCCGCGCGCAGTAGTTTCGGTTCGTGCGGTGCCCCGGCGCCCACTCCTCGGATCCGTCGGTTTGTGAGGGACGAGCATGAGCGAATCCAAAGTTGAGGCCGAACTCCATCGCGTTGAAGGAACCGTGAAGTGGTTCGATCCGCGCAAGGGCTTCGGGTTCATCGTGGGACCCGAGGGTCAGGATGTGTTCGTCCATTACTCGCAGATCGAGGGCGATGGTTTCCGGGTTCTCAAAGACGGTGCCGCGGTGGAGTACGACGCGGAGAAGACCGAGCGCGGGTGGCATGCGACGCGCGTCTCACGGGTGGAGTCACCGGAGGTCGAAGTGCGCAAGATCACCCCTTCCACCCGAAATCCCCGTCGGGTGAACTAGAGGAAGAGCCCCACGCCGACGCGCACCACCGGTATCGTGTTCCGCTATGGCTGTGCTGCAGGGTGTTCTCATCGGATTGGCAATCGGAACCGTGATCGGTGTACCGGTCGTCTGGTTCGAGTTGAAGCGCCAGATCAAGCGAGCCCGTGCCGCGGAGCGACGCGCCCGCAACGCCGAGCGGCTGGCGGAGATCGGTGCCATGACAGCGGGCCTCGCTCACGAGATCAAGAACCCGCTGTCGACGATCGGGCTGAACGCCGAGTTGCTGTCCGAAGCGATCGCTGACCTGCCGGGTCTCGACGAGGACGACCGATCAAGCATGCGGCGTCGGGTGGGGGTACTCCAGCGGGAAGCGGAACGCCTGCGCGACACGCTCGGGGACTTTTTGCGATTCGCCGGCGAGATTCGCCTCGTACGCGAACGACACGATCTGAACGAGGTTGTCGACGAGCTGATCGACTTCTTCCTCCCCCAGGCCCAGCATCACAACATCCGCATGCGCGCGGAGCTCGGTCGAGGGCCGATGGAGGCGTCGCTCGATGCATCGCACTTCAAGCAAGCGCTGCTCAACCTCCTTCTGAACGCCGTGCAGGCCATGACGGAGGGCCCGGGCGCAGAATCGACGCGAGCGAAAGAGCTCATCGTGCGGACCACTGAGGTCGAGACCGATGTCGGATCGCAGTGGGCGGTCCATGTGATCGACACGGGACCGGGGATATCCTCAGGCGTCGCCGAGCGGATTTTCACTCCGTACTTCACCACGAAGGGTGGAGGCAGTGGACTCGGGCTGCCGACGACGAAGCGGCTGATCGAGGAGCACGGCGGAACCATCGATGTTGTTTCGCACGACGGTCAGGGCACGGACTTCGTCGTGGTGATTCCGAAGTTCTCCGCCAACCCAGACCAGACCGCTTGATCAGCCCAGAACGCGAGCAACAATGTCCGCAGCCAATTCGAATTCGTCCTGCGTGGACAGCAGGTCCGGTCCGAATCGGACGCAACCGCCTCGGGCGTCGGTGTTGACACCTTCGACGCGCAGTTGATCGGAGACGGCCGGCGCTTCGTCGTGCACGAGCAGCGCGAAACCGCCGAACGAGTCCGAAGCATCGGGCGTGTACAGTTTCACACCCCGATTCTCGAAGGCTCTCCGCAGTAGGGCCTGCTGATGGAGGTTGTAGGCTCTCATGCGGTCGAGACCGATGCCCAGTGTCAGTTCCAGCCCGGAGCGCGCCTGATAGGCCGTCATGATTGGCGGCGTGGATTCGAGCCATGCGTCTCCGCCGGCAGAGAGTTCGGGAGCATCCGTGCGCCGGTAGGAGAAGGTGTCCTTCTTGGCGAACCAGCCCGTGTCGAGCGTCGACAATCGATCAGACGGGTGTTGCTCCGCATTCTCGTCGCTCAGATGACGCGGGTGAACCGCGAGCCAGCAGGCGCCCGGTCCGCCGCGCGTGTACTTGTAATTGCCGCCTATCGCGAAGTCAGCTCCGCCCATGCCGCCGGGACCGTCGCCGTCGATGTTGATCGGCATCACGCCGGCGCTGTGGTAGGTGTCGACAATCATCAGCGCGTCGTGATCATGCGCTGCGCGCGTGATTTCGGGAAGGCCGGCGAGGACTTCGCCCGTCGAGAAGATGACCTGCGAGCACAGGACGAGGTCAACGTCCCCATCGATGGCCTTGATGACGTCCTCGGCGCGGTAGCGGCCGAACGGTGAGGTGGCCGCGGGTTCGACCCACCGCACTCGGGCGCGCCCCTTGGCGTGGTAAGTCTTCAGGATGAAGTCGCAGCTGTCGAACTCGCCTCGGGTCGCCACGACGGTCGGCACGTGACCGTGGTCGGAGATGGCGTTGAGTACCGCTCGAAGCCCTTGGCCCGCGGATGTTTTCGGCACGATGCAGTCCGGGCGGCGCGCGCCGACGAGTTCGGCCATCAGCCTGCGGTACGTCGCGATCTCGGCCATCCAACCGTCATCGCCGACCCACGCGCCGTCCATATCGCGGTACCACAGGTCCAGCGCACGCTGGAGGTCGCGCGCCGTCTGGTCGAGCGGGCGCCCCAGCGAGTGGTTGGCGAGATAGACCTCGGGGCGTCCGTTCAGTTTCGGATGCGACGGCCGATCGAGGGTTCGGCTGAACAGGGGCCAGATCGCCTCGCGCACCGACTCCTCGGTCAGCGGGCCGCCGCCTAGTGCCTGCACGGCCTCAGCGATGGTCGGTCGGGTGTCTTCCATGGTGGACATCAACGCTCCTCTCCGCCTCTTGGTCGCTCAGGTTCCGATCATCGTGCGCACGTCCCACAACTCGGGGAACATCCGCTGGAAGACGGCTTCACGCAGGAACCCGACACCCGATGAGCCGCCCGTGCCGGCCTTGAAGCCGATGACCCGCTCCACGGTCTTCATGTGCCGGAACCGCCACATCGCGAACTGCTGCTCGACATCGACCAACTTCTCGCACATTTCATAGGCGTCCCACTGCTTCTCCGGATGATCGTAGATCTCCTTGAAGATCGGGAGCAGATCCGGGTTGGCCTCGTACGAGACCGACCAGTCGCGCTCGATCGAAGCCTTTGGCACATCGAAGCCGCGGCGGGCAAGATGGCGGAGAAACTCGTCGTACAGCGAGGGCGACTCCAGAATCTGTTTCAGACGCGAGTGGAGCTCAGGCAGATGCTCGAACACGCGGATCGCGTTCGGATCCTTGTTCCCGAGCAGGAACTCGATGGTCCGGTACTGATGCGACTGGAAGCCGGAAGCTCGCCCGAGCACTCCACGGAACTGGGCGTATTCGGTGGGGGTCAGCGTTTCGAGCACCGCCCACTGTTCGAACAGGATGCGCTGGATCTGCTTGACGCGAGCGAGAATCTTGAACGTCGGCTCGAGGCGATCCGCTTTCACATGCCCGATCGCGGCGGTCAGCTCGTGGATAACCAGCTTCATCCAGAGCTCGGACGTCTGGTGCTGGATGATGAAGAGCATCTCGTCGTGATGCTCGGGTTGCGAGAGCGGCTTCTGTGCGGACAGGATGCGGTCCAGATCGAGGTACGAGGTGTAACTCAGCTTGTCCGAGAAGTCGGTCTCGATGGTGTCTTCGAATGCTCTGGCCATGGGCTCAGACTACCGCGCCTCGAAGGCAGAGGTGTTCTCACTGCGTCACTCCGTGGGGACGCTGGAGAGCATGGTCGTTCCGGCGCTCGATCGCTCTAGCCCGTTCAGCGAAAGGCTGTCGCCGCCGGGTTCAAGGACAAGGGGACGAAACTCGAGCGAGGCCCGCTGCGTCGACTGCGCAGAGCAGCCCGCGAGGCCCAGGCCCAGAACCCCGAGTAAACCCAGGGCGCCGATCGCCCGGAAGCCGTGCTGGTTGCAACTACAGGGTCGAGCCATGTCCAGAATGGTCCAATCCAACACCGGCAACGGCGACAACAAGCCGTTTCCCTGCGACGCGCAGGGCAGTCTGGAGCGGTCAGGGTGACTCAAGCGTCCGTTAACAAGGGCTTTGCGCACATGTCGCGTCCGCGGGACCCGGTGCTCGGTACAATGTCGGAACACGCATATTCGCCTCAAATCGGAGCAAATCGCATGCGATTCAACCGCCTTTTCGTCGCCGGAGCCCTTTCGGCAGTCGCTGCATTCTCGGCGTTCGCCAGCGGCCTTCAGGAGGTCCGCGTCGCCGCCAAACCCGACTCCCCCGCGCCCCGCCTGGGTCTGGCCGATGCCCCGAGCAAGGCCGACGGTGCCGTCCGTCTGGCCACATACAACGTCCTGAACCTGTTCGACGAGCACGACAACCCGGCGCTCGAAGGGCGTTTCGATGACATGCACAGCAGCCGCGAGGGCCTGCGTGCGAAACCGGATGAGCAGTTGAAGGCGGTGGCCGAGGCCATCCGGCGTCTGAACGCGGACATCATCGGACTGCAGGAGATCGAAAGCTTTGATGCGCTCGAGGCCTTCAACGCCGAGTACCTCTCGGACATGGGCTACGCCTTTGTGACTTCAATCGACGTCGGGCAGGAGCGAGGAATCGAGCAGGGCGTGCTGAGCCGGTTCCCGATCCGTGAAGCCCGCGTCTGGCCGAACATGCCGCTCGGCGGCGTGCACCCCGAAAAGTACGGGAACTCCGAGAACTGGTACGCCGGCGAGCCGATCGCATATCGGCGGAGCCCGCTCTACGTGCGTGTCGAAATCCCGAGCGAGGGGGCCGACGGCAGGTTCGATCTCGAGCTCTTCGTTATCCATCAGAAATCCGGTTACCACGCGTCCTACTGGCGCGAGGCCGAGTCACGCGGGCTCGTCAATCTGATCAACCATCGCCTGCAGCAGAATCCGGACGCTCACATCGCTGTGCTCGGCGATTTCAACGCCATGCCCAGCGCAGAGAGCATCCGGACATACATCGATGACGGCGGTCTCGTGCTCACCATGGACAGCCACGGCACCGGGGCCGAGAACAACCCCACGCACGAGAGCGATCGGGCGATCGACTTCATCTTCGTGAACGACAACCTCGAACAGCGCCTCGTGCCCAAGTCAGCATTCGTCCTCGGCACACCGCTGCGCCCCTCCGGATCGGACTATCGCACGACCCCGGCCCCCGAAGGCTACGCGGCGGACCACTTGCCCGTTGCGATCGACTTCTTCCCGCGTGGCGAATGACCGAGCGTCCCATGCCCGAGCAGCATCACGACATCATCGTCATCGGCGGCGGTCACGCCGGCGTTGAGGCCGCATGGGCCGCGTCGAACCTCGGTGCGGATGTCGCGCTGGTGACCCTCGATCCGTCGAAGATCGGCGTGATGTCGTGCAACCCGGCGATCGGCGGCGTCGCCAAGGGCCAGATGGTCCGCGAAATCGATGCCTTGGGCGGGCTCATGGGACGAGCGGCGGACGCCACGGGCATCATGTTCAAGATGCTCAACACCTCGAAGGGCTCAGCGGTCCATTCGCCGCGCTGCCAGTCCGACAACCGGGCGTACCCGCGCTTCATCCAGAAGGCCATCGCTTCGCGAGCGGGGATTACAGTCTACGGCGCCGCGGCGGACGACTTGATTGTTGAACGGGTGGGTGACGAGGATCGCTGCGTCGGCGTGGTCCTGTCCGGGCGAGAGTCCTTACGGGAAAGCATGGTCAACGATGGCTTGACGCTCCGAGCCGGCGCAGTTGTCCTGACCACCGGCACGTTCATGCGCGGACTGATGCACACCGGCGAAACCCGCACCGATGGCGGCCGTCACGGCGAGGCTCCGGCGGTCGGTATGAGCCATACGCTCGCCAGACTCGGGTTCGAACTCGGCCGCCTCAAGACCGGCACGCCGCCGCGTTTGCGCCGCTCGACGATCGACTGGGATGGCCTCGAGGCGCAGTGGGGCGATCAGCCACCCGTGCCGTTCTCAGATCTATCGGACCGTCGCGCGGACTGGCCGCCGCTGGAACAGGTCGCCTGTCGCATCACTTCAACGAACTGCGGCATCCACGATTACATCCGCAAAAACATCCATCGCGCACCGATGTTCTCCGGTCAGATCGATTCGGTAGGACCTCGCTACTGTCCCTCGATCGAGGACAAAGTCGTTCGGTTCGCCGACCGTGAGTCGCACCATGTCTTCCTCGAGCCGGAATCGCACGAGACCGAAACGGTCTATTGCAACGGCATCGCGACCTCGCTACCCAAGGATGTGCAGGATCAAATCGTCCGCGGCATGCCCGGCTGTGAGCACGCCGAGATCCTCATGTACGGTTACGCGGTCGAGTACGACATGGTCCGCCCGCACCAGATCCTCGCGACCGGCATGACCAAGCGGTACCCCGGACTGTTCCTCGCCGGGCAGATCAACGGGACAAGCGGCTACGAGGAGGCAGCCGGTCAGGGGCTGATCGCCGGGGTGAACGCGGCGCGATTCGCCTCAGGTCAGCCGGAGTTCGTGCTCGGGCGGGATCAGGCGTACCTCGGCGTCATGATGGACGACCTCATTACCAAGACACCGGTCGAGCCGTACCGCATGTTTACCAGTCGCGCTGAGTACCGGCTGCTCCTCCGCTCGGACAACGCTTCAGATCGACTGACACCGCTGGCCGAGCAACTCGGCCTCGCGTGCGATGAGCGCGTTCGTCGTTTCCGTGAACGCGCTGACGCGATGGCGCGTCTGCACCAATACATCGAGCACGCGAGCGTGGACGGTGAGCCGTTGTCGTTGGTGATGCGCCGCCCGGCCTTCCGACCGCCGGATCTCGAAGCGCTCCTCGATCGCAAATTCGCGGCGTCGCTGCCCGCGGGAGTCGTCGAGACAGTCACCGCTGAACGGCATTACGAGGGCTACATCGCACGCCAGACCGCGGAGATCAAGCGTCAGTCCGAGATGGAGCATCGTCCTGTGCCCGACTGGCTTTTCGAGAGCCGCATCGAGGGTCTCCGGACGGAGGCGTGGAACGCTTTGGCTCGATTCCGCCCGGCCACGCTCGGCCAGGCGTCGCGCCTCGAGGGCCTCAGCCCCGCAGATATGACCGTGCTGCTCGTCTCGATCAAGCGAGGACGGCCTGCCGAACTCCGCAACGCGAAGTGACGGCGACAGCGTCCGGTCGGCTTTACGGCTTCTGTGCGAGCATCACCGAGTCGCGGACGCCCAGGTTGGCGTATATCTCGCGGGTCGCGGTGGACTTGTTGAGGGTGTAGAAGTGCAAGCCACGCACATCGTGGTCGAGCAGGTCGCGGCACTGCTCGGTCGCCCAGTGGATGCCGACGCGCTTGACCGCTTCTTTGCCCTCGGGTGTGTCGATCCCGAAGCCGTCGGTCGCTCTCTGCACCGCCCGGAGGAGCGATGCCGGAAACCGCGCTCCAGCCGCGAGATCGCCCATCCGGCGCATGCCGGTGGCCGAGGAGATCGGCATGATCCC
>JANSXG010000038.1 GCA_024743075.1 bacterium
ATGCGATGCTACAAATTCGTGGAACAGCGATCGGACGCTCGGCCGTGGTGATGATCGGCGCGGCGATGCTCGGCCTGATGGGGCTCGTCGGGGCTGCGTGCGACCGCGCGAACGATTCCGGGGTGTCTGAATCGTCTGGCAGCCGCCTCGTTCTTGTCGCGACGATCGGGATGCTCGAGGACGTCGTCCGCGAGGTGGCCGGGGACCGAGCGGCTGTGCTCGGGATGATGGGTCCGGGCGTCGACCCGCACCTGTACCAGCCAACGCGGACGGATGTGGGGCAGATGATCGACGCGGACGCCATCTTCCTCAACGGGCTGATGCTTGAAGGGCAACTCGCCGAATCGTTGGACCGGGCGCGCTCGCAGGGCAAGCCGGTGTACGCGGTCGCGGAAGCGCTCGACGAGCGGTACCTGATGCCGGCCGACGACACCGAGAAGGAGTTCGATCCCCATGTCTGGATGGACCCCGCGGTCTGGGCTCGCGTGGTTGATGAGGTCCGCGATGCGCTCGTCGAGATCGATCCGGAGGGTGCGGAGGCGTTCCGGGCAAACGCCGCGGCGTATCGCGAGCGGGTTGAAGCCATTGACGCGTACGCCGCCGCGGTTCTGGCGAGTGTTCCGGAGAATCAGCGCGTGCTCGTGACGGCGCACGACGCGTTCAACTATTTCGGACGCCGGTTCGGGTTTGAGGTGGTCGGGATCCAGGGGATCTCAACGCAATCAGAAGCGGGCGTGCGCGACATTGAGCGACTGGTCGATCTCCTGGTCGACCGCCGGGTCGGGGCGGTGTTCGTGGAGTCGACCGTGTCAGAGCGAAACGTTCGTGCCCTGATCGCCGGGGCGGCGGCCAAGGGCCACTCGGTGGTCATCGGCGGCGAGCTGTTCAGCGACGCGATGGGCGACGCGGGAACCTACGAGGGGACATACATCGGGATGATCGATCACAATGTGACCCGGATCGCCCGAGCGCTCGGCGGCGAGGCGCCGGACGGTGGCTTTCAGGGGAAGCTCGGTACCGAATGAAACGACGGACCAAGGCGAGTGCGGCGGCTGGGAGCGGGCAATCAAACCTCGCTGAGCTTCCGGAGCATTCGTCGGACAGCCCGCTGTCGATCCACGCGATGACGGTGGCGTATGACAAGAAGCCGGTGTTGTGGGACGTGGATTACGACGCGCCGCGGAATCGGCTGATCGCGATCGTCGGACCGAACGGCGCGGGCAAGAGCACACTCATCAAGGCGTGCCTGGGTCTGGTGTCGCGCGCTTCGGGTGAGGTGGAGTTTTGGGGTGAGAACTACCGCGAGGTGCGGTCGCGGATCGGGTACGTGCCCCAGCGGGAGAGCGTGGACTGGGACTTTCCGGTGTCGGCGCTGGATGTCGTATGCATGGGGCGGTACCGGCGGATCGGCTGGTGCAGGCCGGTCTCGAAGCGGCACAGGCAGGTGTCGCTCGAGTGTCTGGAACGAGTGGGGATGCGCGATTACGCGAATCGCCAGATCAGCCAGCTTTCCGGAGGTCAGCAGCAGCGGGTGTTTTTGGCCCGGGCGCTCGCGCAGGAGGCGGAACTCTATTTCATGGATGAGCCGTTCGCCGGCGTCGACGCCGCGACGGAGCGGGCGATCGTCGAGGTGCTGCGCGAATTGAAGTCACGCGGGAAGACGGTGATTGTCGTGCACCACGACCTCCAGACGGTCCCGGAGTACTTTGACGATGTGATCCTGCTCAACATGCGCGTCGTGGCCTCTGGGCCGGTGGAGGATGTATTCACGCGCGACAACCTGCACAAGACATACGGCGGGCGGTTGACGCTGCTCTCGGAGGCGGCGGAAGCGGTGGCTCGCGCGGCCTCGGGGAGGAAGTAAGTCGTGCTGGGAACGCTCGCCAGCGCCGGTGGCGGCGTCACGGTCGGCGAGATCGTGGAGACGCTGCTCCTGCGCACGGGTTTCAACACGCGAATGGTCATCGCGGGCACGACGCTGCTGGGGATCGCGTCGGGTGTGGTCGGCGCGTTCGCGATGCTGCGCAAGCGTTCGTTGATGACCGATGCGCTGAGCCACGCGACGCTGCCCGGTATCGCCCTGGCCTTCCTGTTCGCGCCGGTGTTCGGACTCGCGTCGCGTTCTTTGGCGGTGCTTCTCATCGGCGCCACGGTGACGGGGGTGCTGGGTGTCCTGTGCGTACAGGCGATCCTTCGCCTGACGCGACTGCAGGAGGACGCGGCGATCGGCATCGTCCTGAGCGTGTTCTTCGGCGCTGGTGTGGTGGCGTTGAGCTATGTCCAGGTGAACGCGCCGTCGGGATCGGCGGGACTCAACGCGTTCATTTTCGGGCAGGCGGCGACGATGCAGGCACGCGATGTGATGCTCATGGCGGTGCTGGCATCGGGCGCCCTCATCGCATCGATCGCGCTTTTCAAGGAGTTTACGCTCGTCTGTTTCAACGACTCCTTCGCCCGCGTGGACGGGTGGCCGGTGAGCGCGATCGATCTGGCGATGATGGCGATGGTGGTGCTGGTTACCGTTGCGGGGTTGCAGGCGGTCGGGCTGATTCTCGTGGTGGCGCTGCTGATCGTGCCGCCGGTCGCGGCGCGATTCTGGACGGAGCGGTTGTGGTTGCTGGTGGTGCTGTCCGCGTTGTTCGGAGGGGCGAGCGGGTATCTCGGGGCGGCGATCTCGGCTCTGCTCCCGCGGATGCCGGCGGGCGCGGTCATCGTCCTGACCGCCGGTGTGGCGTTCGGAGTGAGCATGCTGTTCGCGCCGTCGAGGGGTGTGGTCGCCGGTGCGCTGCGCCGGTTGCGTCTTCGCCTGCGCATCGCGAGCGACCACGTGCTTGAGGCGGCGCACGATGCCGGAGCGGACCGGATCGAACGGGTCACGATGCGTGAAATCGCGGACCTGCACGGTTGGAGCGCGTGGTTCGCGTGGGTCGTGCGGCGATGGCTGATCGGGGCTCGGATGGCGACCGGGACGCGTGACGGGATCGTGCTGCAAGAGCGCGGGCGGCGGCGTGGGCGACAGGTCAGCAGGAACCACGCGCTGTGGGAGCAATATCTGGTCAGCTACGCCGATATCGCGCCGAGCCACGTCGATTGGTCGGTCGACCTGGTGGAGCATGTCCTGTCCGAGGAGCTCATCCGTGATCTGGAGAAGAAACTGGCGCAACGCGGAGAAGCGCTGCCTTCGGGCTCGGGGGTGACGGCGTGAGCGTCGGGCCCGTCGAGTTCGATCTGGCGCGCGATCTGTTCCCGCTTGCGGCGGGGGTGCTCGCGGCGCTGGGCTGCGGGCTTCTGGGAAACTTCCTTGTGCTCCGCCGGCTGAGCCTGATGGGCGACGCGATCAGCCACTCGGTGCTCCCCGGCCTTGTGATCGCGTTTCTGGTGACGAGTTCGCGCGGTTCGCTTGCGATGTTCATCGGAGCGACAGTCGCCGGTCTCGCGACAGTGGTGCTCGTGGAGGCGGTAAAGAGACTCGGGCGCGTGGAATCGGGTGCGGCGATGGGGGTGGTTTTCAGCGTGCTGTTCGCGCTTGGCGTGCTCCTTATAGAGGTGGCTTCTGCCCGCGGCGTGGATCTTGACGCGGACTGCGTGCTGCACGGTCAGCTCGAAACGCTGGTCTGGTTCAGCGCGCCGGATCACCTGTCAGATGTTGCTCTTGGCGATCTGCTGCGAGCCGTGCCTCAGGAAGTGACAACCCTAGGGATCATGGTGGTGGTCGTCCTCGCGTTTCTGGGGCTGTTCTTCAAGGAACTGCGGATCGCGGCGTTCGATCCAGCGCTCTCGACCACGCAGGGATTTCACGCGGGGATCATGCACTACGCGCTGATGGTGCTGGTGGCGTTCGCGACCGTGGCGAGCTTCGAAGCGGTTGGATCGATCCTCGTGATCGCGATGCTGATCTGCCCCGCGTCGACGGCGCGGCTGCTCACGGACCGGCTGCGCACGCAGGTGTGGCTGAGCGCTGCGATCGCGGTGCTTACCGCGTCGGGAGGCTACATCGCGGCGGCGGCGGTGCCAGGGATCTGGGGGAAGGAAGAGGTGAACGCCGCGGGCTCCATGTCCGTGTTCGCGGGGCTGCTGCTGGCGATCGCGGTGGTGTTCTCGTCCCGGCACGGCGTGGTGGTGCGTCGGCTTCGTCAGCGCCGCCTCGCGCGTGCGGTGGTTCGCGAGGATCTGCTCGCGACACTGTATCGCGCCTCGGAAAGTGGCAGGCCGGGGACAGCGATCACGACCTTGTCGGAAGGCCGCGCGCCGCGCCTCGTTCGCGCCGCCATGCGCGTGAGCGAGCGGCGGGGTGATGTGCGAGTGGCGGACGGTCGGGTCGTATTGACCGATCGCGGTCGTCGCGTCGCGAAGGCCCTGATCCGGCGTCACAGGTTGTGGGAGCACTACCTCGTGGACGAAGCCGGGCTGCCACCGGACCACGTGCACGGCACGGCGGAACTGCTGGAACATTTGGAGACACTGCCGCCGGAGGGCCCCCAGGTGGACCCGCACGGGCGGGAGATCCCGGGCGATGGCTGACGGGAGACTCGTCGGCTACGCGGCCCGAACGTGCGATTCTGCTTCGTGGTGCAACCAGGTTGACGCGGTGGCGATCAGGTGGGCTTTATCGATCGGTTTTGTGGCGTAGTCATCGCAGCCCGCATCTTCGCATTTGCGCCGGTCTTCGGGCATCGCGTGCGCGGTCAGCGCGATGATGGGGCGCGTGAAGCCGCGCGAGCGGAGCTCACGGGCGAGCGTGTAGCCGTCCATCTCGGGCATCTGCATATCGGTGATGATCAGGTCGTACGGCGATCGCGTCGCTTCCGCGGCCTCCAGCAGGTCGAGGGCGATGCGGCCGTTGTCGGCGATATCAACCGTCGCGCCGGCTTTGCGGAGGTGAAACGCGATCAGGCGCTGGTTATCGATGCCGTCTTCAGCGAGCAGGATGCGTCCGGCGAGGGCCGGTGCGTCGTCCTTCGTCGATGTTTGGTCGTCCGCCGCCGAGGCGTCGTCGAGTCGGGCGAGATCGCGCGATCCCGGCGCGGCTCTGAGCGGGAGATCGATGCGGAATCGAGAGCCCTTGCCGGGCGTGGTCTCGACCAGATGGACGGAACCGCCCATGAGTTCCGCGAGACGCCTGCTGATGGCCAGCCCGAGACCCGTACCGCCGTGTTCGCGGGACACGGTTTCGTTGGCCTGCTCGAACGGGAGGAACAGCGACTCGCTCTGCTCCGCGTTCATCCCGGTGCCGGTGTCGCGGATATCGACGACCAGGCGCGTGCCGAGCGGGGTTTCGACGCGCGATGCTTCTACGCGTATCTCACCGTGTTCAGTGAACTTTAGAGCGTTGCCGGCAAGGTTCATGAGGATCTGCCGGAAGCGGGTCGGGTCGGACATGATCCGGTCGGGGACGGGCGTGCGAAGTTCAGTCGAGTAACTCACGCCCTTGCCCGTAGCACGAGGCGACAGCAGGCTTTCAACCTCTTGGAGTATCTCCAGAATCGGCGTCTCAATCGACTCAACGGTCATCTTCTCGGCCTCGATCTTGGAGATGTCGAGGATGTCGTTGATCACCGTAAGCAGGTGCTGGCCCGCGTTGTGGATGGTGTCAACCGCCTCGGACTGTTGTCGGGCGGTGGCAGCGCCGCTGCTGCCGTCGCGGATGAGGTCGGTGAACCCGAGGATCGCGGTGAGTGGTGTTCGAATCTCATGGCTCATGTTGGCAAGGAAAGCGCTCTTCGCCCGGTTTGCCGATTCGGCCTGCTGCTTGGCGCGAGCGAGGTCACTGGTCATACCTTCGGCGAACGAGAGCGCACGCTGGCGGCTGGTCATCAGCGCGAAGACGAATCCGCACCCGAGCAGGCTGAGCAGGCCGCCACCGATGGCGATGAGGACCGGGGTGGTGTAATCGATGGACGCCTCGAACTCCGGGCTGGAAGTCGCGATCAGCGTCCATGTTCGTCCGCCGATCTGCAGCGCGGTGCGTGCGGTGAACATGCGGTCCTCGTAGTAGTCGGAGGCGACAACGCCGGCGTGGGAGACGAGGCCGTCGTCATGGTCGCTCAGCAGCCGATCGACGACCGTTTGGGTCCCGTCGAAGATGTCAAAGTCGAGGCTTCGGTCGAGTGCCTCGGCGGTGCCCTCCAGAGCTTCGGGGAGGATGATCGGCGCGTAAGCGAGCCCGACCAAGTTCTTCTCCCGGAGTTCCGGCGTCGAGGTGTCGACACCGTTCTCATACACGGGGATGTAATAGAGGAACGCGGTCTGCTTCTTGCCGTCCTGAACGAGCGTAATGCGCCCGGATATCGCCGGTTCCCCTGTCAGGACCGCGCGCTCGGCGGCGAGGCGACGCTCGCGCTCCGAGCCGACATCGAGGCCCCAAGCGTTGGCGTTGCGTTCGCGCGGGAAGCAGTACCGGATGACGAACAGGTCCGCCATGGTCGCGAGTTCCGATCCCTCGGGCGCGAGGCCGTACACCGAGAAGTCGGGAAGCCCGGAAGCTCGCTCACGCTCGACGAACGCGTCGAGTGAGTCACGAGGCACGCGCTCGATGAAACCGAAGCCGATTGCTCCGGGAAACTCCGCTCGCAGGTCGCGTGTCGCGATGTACGCAGCGAACTCATCCCGCTCGACGAGGTTGCTTGCCGAGAACAGCCCCCGGGCGCCGAACAGCCCGTAACGGGTCTGGTTCACGCGTCTCTCGGTCTCGTCGGCGAGCCGTTCGTTGAGGCGATCGAATCGGGCCTGCGCTTCGTCCAGAACTTCCCGCTTCGCACCGAGCGATGCGCCGATGGTCGAGCCGAGTCCGAGCAGCAGAACCACCAGAGCAGTCAGCACCGCCCGCGTGCCGATGAGGCGCGGGACGATCGACCGTGGCCGGTCTGTCGGCTCTGTTGTTTCAACTCGCATGCGCGGTTCACCCCGACGCGATGGCGCGCCCCCGAATGTGTCGGAAGCGTCATCGGCGCGGCCCCGGGCCGGCTTTCCGGCACCCGGGCGGAATCGTCGGAAAACGCCGCGTGATGCCCCCCGAATACCGGGGGCAGTGCGCGTTATCGGAGCTGACTCGCCTGTTCAACCTTCTCGGCGAGTTGAGCGATCTCCGAGCGCAGCTGCGAGACTTCGGTCTGCAGGGCATCGATCTTGTCCTCCAGCGGCGCGACATCGGCTCGGCCGAAGACGAGCACGATCAGCGCAATGATGAGGATCGACCCGCATCCGAGGCCGACGGCTTGCGTGTTGACCGTTCCGCTCTGCACGCGCTCGGTTTGGTTGCCGGCCTCGCTCATCAGTTGAACCAGAAGGAGAAGCGGAAGTAGCGCCGCTCGGTAAGGCGCCGGATCTGTGCCCAGGTGTTCGGTGCCGTGAACTCTCCTTCGCGGAGGTACGGCGTGGCGGCCGACCCCTGGACCCAGTACAGCAGGTTGAAGTCGCGCGGCTCGGTCATGACTTTGACGAGGTCGATACCCTTCGTGCCGTCACCCCGCCAATACCGCAGCAGCTTCTCGCCGTTGAGCACCGCGTCGGCTTCATCGATCAGGGCCAGCCACCCGTCGCGCATGTCCTCGCTGACCGTGACCTCGTGGAACGCCGCGGTCTGGTCCGGGTTGGGGATCCACTCACGGTCGTCATCGGATTCGTTGTCGTAGTGCTCCCACATGGCGCGTCCGTGATCGACGGTCTCGCGGAAGTGCTCGAGCGCACGGGTCATCCGCTCCGGTTCTGCCACCGGCATCTGGAAGTTGCCGATCATCGCGAGGACATCGGTCAGATCGAACGGAGCGGGCGGCTGCTGGCCCATCAGGAACTCGAGCGACCACGCGGTGCCGGGGAGCGCCTCGTGGGTGGTCACGGCCTTGGGAAAGAGCACGAAGCCGGTGCGGTCGAACCAGTCGGAGTAGTCGTGGGCGAGGATCATCTCGCTGACGCCCGATAGCGCGTGGCAGTAACCGCGCATCCACTCGGCGTCGCCGCGATCGAACGCGATCACAAGGTTTTCCGGTACGAGCGGCCCCCACACGGTGCGGCGTTGCTCCTCGTCCCACCGACCCATCTCCGGGAGCAACTGGAACAGCGCCCCGAGGCTCTCCGCTGATGTCGCTCTGCCGTCGGCGTTGATATCAAAGCGGATCTCCGGGATCTCGATGGCGACCTTGAAGTCGCCGTCCACTTCGGCGAGCACGCGATCGGCGTCGGCGAGCTGCAGGATGAAAGTCTTGAGGCCGACATTGATCAGTTCGGGAGTGGTCTCGGCGGGGGTGTCGTTCGCGGTCCATTGCAGCACGTCGAGGCGGGGCGAGATGATCCCTCGGACCTGGTTGAAGGTCTGCATGAACCCGTGGCGGTGGGCTCCCTGCAACAGCCCCTCGAAAGCGCGAAGGAAGCGGACGGTGCCGCGTGCGTAGGCGGTAGCGTCCCCGGCGGGAAGATCGTCGAGCGCCTGCTGAACCTCCGAGAGCGTCGCGCCGTCCTCTTGCAACGCAAAGGCGGCATCGATGCGCTGCTGCATCGGGTCGTCGGTTTCGCGACCCAGCGCGTCCGAAGGCAGCCAGAGCAACATGAAGGCGACGAAGATGATTGCGATGCGGTAGCTCATACCCTCAATGTACCCGCCGCCGTCGCGATCCCGAACACCAAATCCGGCTAAATGCGTCCAGGGGGTGGTATGCTCCGTGCATGATCGACTGCCTGATGCCGCTACTGGTTGCCGCGAGCGAGGGGGGAGCCGGTGCGCCGGCGGATGTCGCGTTCTGGAGCGGAGCCGGGCTGATCGCCCTGCTGACGATCACGACGCTTGAGGTGGTGCTCGGCATCGACAACGTGGTGTTCATCGCGATCCTCGCATCGCGTCTGCCCGAAGAGCAGCAGGCGAAGGCGCGGACGATCGGGCTGCTGCTGGCGATGCTGATGCGCCTGGTGCTGCTGGGATTGGCGTTCTGGATCATCCAGCTGACCGAGCCGTTCGCGACCATACTCGGCGTTGAGATATCCGGGAAGTCACTGATCCTGCTCGCGGGCGGGCTGTTTTTGATCGCGAAAGCGACCAAGGAGATCCACCATATGGTGGAAGACGGCGGCGCTACCGAGCACGACCCGAGCACACGACCGGGCCTGAAGAAACAGGCGGCGACGATGGGAAGCGTGCTCGTACAGATCCTGCTGCTCGATCTGGTGTTTTCGATCGACTCGGTGATCACGGCGGTCGGGATGACCAGCAACTACTGGATCATGGCGACGGCCGTGATCATCGCGATCGGGGTGATGATCGGCTTCGCCGGGCCGATCGCTCGATTCGTGCAGAAGCACCCGACGATGAAGACTCTCGCGCTGGCGTTCCTGGTGCTGATTGGTGTGCTGCTGGTAGCCGAGGGGGCCGGCCAGCATCTGCCTCGCGGATACATCTACTTCGCGATGGCGTTCGCCCTGTGCGTGGAACTGGTCAACATGAAAGCGGGGCACCGGCGGAAGAAGCGCAAAGAGAACGCGCCGACGATCGCCTGAGGACAGGTCAATCACCCAGTCCCGGGCAGGCTCACGTCTGCCTGAATGAGTGGGTTTGTGAAAAAATCGGCGCTTTTGCGGTGTGATGTATCAGTCTTCTCGGCTGAGCCACCTGATCGGTGTATCCCTGTAGAGCGCGACCGGTCCCGGATCGGTCTCTCGCTGTCACACTATTCCAATTGACCGGGCCCAAGCCATGTACCGAATCACTGACGCAATCGCTCAAAGCCGCTTCGCAATTCTTGGCCTGGCCGCGGCGGCGACGCTCCCCGCGAGCGCGGATGTGGTCGTGTGGAGCACGAACCCCGACATCCCGACGGTCTACTCCAACGCGCTCATCGGCCCGAGCGTGGACAGCCCGGTGCTGCACGGCGAGGTGGCCGACGACTTCAATGTGAACGGGACGATCGAGCACATCCTTGCCGACGGCGTGACCTGCAACAACGGCTGCTTCGGGAGTCCTGCCGGGATCACCGGGGTATATGTACGCTTCTACGAGTGGACGGAAGCCGGTCCGGGCGTGCTTCAGGACGAGCAGTTCGTCCCGCTGAACGACGGGTTCATATGGACACCCTCGTGCTGCCTGAAAACTCTCGACATCACGCTGCCGACACCCTTCGTCGCGACCGGGCTGCACTACATGTCGGTGCAGGTCGAGCTGGGCGGGACGGAGTTCGGCGACCAGTGGAACTTCTACGCCCGGAACTTCAACGAGACGCAGGCCGGTCCCGCGTACTTTCGGGATATGAACGCCGGCGGCGAGTGGGTGCGTCAGCGTCCCGGAGACCTGCCGCCGGTGGACATGTCGTTCCAACTCAGCGGGACGATCGGGTCGCAGCCCGAGCCGGACATTCTGTTCCTCGATCCGGCCGACGGTGTGGTCAACCCGAGCGATCGGCTGCTCATTCAAGGCGTCGAGTTCGGCAACGGGCTCGGGCCGAACGAGGTGCTGCTCGGCGGGCAAACGGCGATTGTCACATCGTGGACGGACCAGACGATCACGGCATACGTGCCGGAGTCGGTCGGGTTGGGCTCGACTCAGGTTTCGCTGCAAATCGGTGGCGAGATCGTGGACTCGATGGATCTCACGATCGTGGAGCGACCTTCAGACGAGCGGGTGCTGTGGTGGTTTGAGGCCGACGGACCGTACTCGACGTTCCATCCGAGCGTCGGCCCGGACGGCATGATCTATGTCGATGATGTCCGAGGCAGCCTGTACGCGTTGTCACCCGGCGGCGGTCTGAAGTGGATCGTCGACACGCTTCGCGGCGCGCAGGGCAGCGCTGACGAGGGGCCCCTTGCGATCGGCGCGGACGGAACGATCTACGTCGGCACGAACCCACTCGGCCCAACGGTCCGGCTCGAAGCGTTCAACCCCGACGGGACGCACAAATGGACGTTCACGATCGACCACGCGCTGACATGGCAAGCCGGTCCGACCATCGGCCCGGACGGCAAGATCTACGGCGCGATGAACGCCGCCCAGTCACTCGGGAATGACTTCGAAGTGTTCGCCGTCAACCCGGACGGGTCGCTGGCGTGGAGCGTCATGGCGGATCCGTTCGTTTTCGAGAACGCGGCACGCGGAAGCGAGATGGCGTTCATCCCGTCATCACCCGGTGGCACCATCGATCAGCTCGTCTTCACGGCCGATCGCAACGGAGACGGCCGGAACTGGGGCTTTGATCTTCTGACCGGCGATCAGAATTTCGCCACACCGATCGCCGGCGGAAACGACGTTGGCCAGACGCTGATCGTCGGCAATCCGGAGACCGGCAAGCACTACATGATGGAGTTCGGCGGAATCGGAGGAGCCGGATGGGGGTTGCAATCATTCGATCCGTCGGGTCAGCGCTCCTGGCGCTTCGATCCGGGCATCGCCTCGGGGGCCACGCGCCCTTCGATCGGAGTGGACGGGAGCCTCTACTTCGGCTGGGACCTCACGCGTCTGTCGGGTGTGAACACCGATGGCAGCGAACGCTGGCGTACCCTGCGCGGTTCGGTGTCGTATCAGAGCCCGGTTCCGACTCCCTCTGGTGACCGAGTCGTGGCGCTCGGCAACTACACAGACCCGGTCGGAAGCGGCTCGTTCGTCGAACTCCGCGCAGCCGAAGACGGCGAACAACTCTGGACACAGGATGTCTTCGACGAGGACGGGACGCCCGTAGCCGTCTACACCAAGCCGCGCCTGTCCGCCGACGGCCAAACGGCGTATGTGACCGCACTGGAACTGCCCATCACCACGGTTTCGACCTTTCGGGTGATCGCGATCGATGTCTCCGACGAGCGGGGCGGGCCCAGCGGCGACCTCAACGGCGACGGCTTCGTGGACCTGGCCGATCTGAACGCGGTTCTGGGAGCTTTCGGTGTGTCTGAAGAAGGTGATGCAAACGCCGACGGCGTGACAGATCTGGCTGATCTGAACATCGTGCTTGCCTCGTTTGGGGCCTGAAAGCGAACAAGCCAACGGCAGGAAACGGCCAGGCTCGTGGTCGATCTCGCAACCATCGTCCGCGCAGTTCACGCCGGAACATCGCTTTGCGCTTTGACACGCCGGGGGATCTTCCCCATACTCCGGGAGTCTCCTGCCGACGCTGCCAGGGGTGATTCATAGCAGTTCAAACGCAACTGCAGCTGCTGACAGCACCCCGGAACGGCGTCGAACATGGTCACCGCATCAATCCAGAGCCTCCGTGGGCATCCTGTTGACCGCGCCGTTCTGCTCGGCTTCCGATGCCGCAGCGGCGTCGTGCTGGCCGAGGATCTCGCTCGCGATGTCAACGATCCTCAACCGGCGGTCCTGAGATCGCCGACGGATCACGCCGAAGGCCTCGCTCTCGGTGATCGAACGATCCGCCATCAGCAGCCCTTTGGCCCGCTCGATCGTCTTGCGGTGCTCCAGAGCGGTGCGCAGATCTTCCACCTCTGCTTCGAGTTCGCGCAACTGCTCGAACCGGCTCCACGCGACCACGATTGCGGCCTGGAGATCCTCGGGCCGGACCGGCTCGATGAGGTAGGCCATGACATGGTCCTCCATGGCCCTGTGAACGAGTTCGAGCGATCGGCTGGCGGTCGAGACAACGCACGGAATCGGGCGCTGCTCGCCGAGCTTGATGGCGGTTTCGATGCCATCGCCGTCGGGGAACCAGACGCCGGTGATGATGAGGTCGGGCCTGTTCCGAAGGACCGCGCCTCTGAATTCAGCAACGGTCGCGCACTGCTCGACGACCGAGTGCAAACCGTTGACCGCCTCGACAAGATCGGTGCGCGTGTCCTCATCACCGTGCGCGATCAGGATGCTCAGGTCGTCTATGGACATGGTTTCTGCTCCACGCGGGGGCGATCGTCGAGAGTCAACGTCGACCCATTTCGGCATCAGGATACGCGAACGACGGTCCATCCGGGCCTCACCGAATCAGGTTGCCCGAGGGGCGACCGCCCGCATGGTGCGCGGCGGTGTTTTCCATCGGGAATTCGCCAAGACGGCGGGGAGGTGCGCAGATGAACGCAGCGACGAACCAACTTCGCCACATCGTGTACGTCAGTCGGCGGGCTGCGGGCCTCACCGACTATCAGGTCGTGGACGGGATCGTGCTCCCCGCGATGACGCGGAACCGACGTCTGGACCTGTCCGGGTGCATCTGGTTCGATCACGGGTACTTCTTCCAGGTAATCGAGGGCCCAGCGGCGGAACTGGCGATTGTCTTCGAGTCGATCGAGCGCGACAAGCGTCATCACGCGCTCCAGGTCCTCTCTGCGCAGAACATCGAGCGGCGCGATTTCGAGCGGTTCAGCATGCGTCTGATCGCCGACGAAACCCCGATGGCGATCCGACAGATCATCGCGCAGTACGAGGAAGACTCGACAGCGCCCTCGCCGCCGCCGGCTCGACCGGAGATGGTGGTGCGGCGATTGATCTCAGAGATCTCCGCGGCGTTCGTCTGATCCGGATTGCTCGCTCGATCTTTGACCCGTCGTCGTATACTCGATGGGTCGATTGAGGAGGTCGAAGCGATGGCAACGAAAGCGGTGCGCGAGGCGTACGAAGCGGTTGTGAAAGCGAAGGCAGAATTGCTCGAAGCGGTTCGCAGCGAGGGTCCGGAGGCGGTCAGCGATTGGGAACTGCGCGATGTCGACGGCAAGCCGGTGCGCCTGAGCGAACTGTTCGGCACCCACGATGACCTGCTGCTCGTACACAACATGGGGCGGGGTTGCAGTTACTGCACGCTATGGGCCGACGGGTTCCGCGGCATCGCGAACCACCTGCAGCGCCGGTGCGCGTTCGTACTCTGCAGTCATGACCAGCCGGAAGTCGTCAAGGCGTTCAGTGCGGAGCGAGGCTGGAACTTCCAGTGCGTGAGCGGCGCGGGCAGCGAATTCGCAAAGGCCATGGGCTACACCGACGGGCAAGGGAATCCGCATCCGGGCGTGTCGTCGTTCCACCGGGAGCCGGACGGCTCGATCGTTCGCACAGCGCACATGCCGTTCGGGCCCGGAGACGACTTCTGTGCAGTCTGGCCGCTGTTCGACCTGCTGAAGGATGGCAAGGGCGAATTCCGGCCGGCGTGACCCCCGCCACAGCGTGATCGAAACGACCTGATCGGCGCGGCCGTTCTCGCGCTCGCCAAACCCCCGGCAAATCGGGTGCGTCGTCTCCGAACCGATACCCGTAGTGGGTGCAGCAAGTACATCGTCCGGTGCAATCGAGGGCACCACATGGCCGAGCCTCGGGTCACTGCGAGCGTACTCCGCTCGCGAAGAATGTGCTTCGGGGGAAGCGCACGAACTCAAAGGGCATTTGATCAGCGATGCGTTCCGAGTTCCTCGGTCCGCAGTGGCTCCTTGAGAATCAGCTTTCGGTGCGGGAAGGGGTCCGCTACTCGCCGCTCAACGCCGACGCACGACAATCACTACACCCGCCGCGCAAGCCCCGATCAGGTTCGACACCAGATCCCAACCGGTATTGACGTACCCGCCCACATTGTGATCGGGCACCGTGAGCGTGATCGCGAACTCCAGCACCTCGTTTAGCGCGCCAAGCCCGCACCCCATCAGCGCCGATGCCACCGCGAGCCCCACCCGCGGCTGCCCCGCGTCGTGCCGCACCAAGCGCGACAGCACATCGAAGCACGCCAGCGACGCCGCGAAGAAGCCGAAGGCGTGCACCACCTGGTCGTACCGGGGCGTCAGCGGGTGCAGCCGAAGGCTGTACAGCACGCTCCCGCCGGCGTCCGCCCATTCCGCGGGGATCGCTACCGTCCCACCCGCCATGTGCAGCAGCCCCCACACGGCGAGCAGCCACAGCGTCGAGCGCCGAAGCCCGAACCGCAGGTGTAGGAAGGCCGCCAGTCCGATGAACACCACCATCGCCCCCGCGTACACGGCGAACTCCGCGTTCCCCGCGCGCAGGGCCAGCCCAGAAAACACCACCATGTACGCCCCGACAAACAACACCAAGGGCACCGGGATTCGCTTGCGAGCCTCCGCGGACATCCCGAGAGCGTACAGAACCGAACGCACGCGATCCTTCCACCCCACAAAAAAACCCCGCACCCATCGGATACGGGGTTCTGAGTTCCGGAATCGGCACGCCTGAATACGATTCTCTGAGATCCATGAGAATCTCCCGGTACGCCGGGCAACGCCTGCTAACAAAATCCGACTCTCTGATCAGCCGACTGCGTGATTCTCTAGTACGCACTCTCTCTGAACCCGGTCTGACCGATGCAGGAACGACGTCTCGCATCGCGCTTCAACAACCCTTGGTTCAAGACACGCCGAAGAGTTCGATTCTCCTTGTCACACCCCTGATCGCTCGATCGCTCATCAGGCTGGGGCTGTCTTGTACACGCAGCCCCCCGTTCTAAACTGCCGACGGAGGATGATGAAATGACCAACAGCGGCGCCCCGGACAAGCTGCTCGAGCGTCTGCGGAGCGATGAGGATGCCGAGGTTCGGCAGGCCCTTGAGGACCTCACCGACCTACTGGTCGGCCAGGCTCGGGCCGAGCTGGCCGGCAAACGGGACCGCGTTGACCTCGTCCCCGAGAGCGTGGCTCAGAGTGTCCTGGTCGGAGAACTCGGGCAATTGCCCGATCTGCGGATCGCGGACGATGAGCATCTCCTCGGACGCATGCGCCTGGCCATCCGCAACAAGATTCGGACCCGGCTCCGCAAGGGCGGGAGGTCAGGGCAGCCAGTCCAGATGTCGCAAGGCTCGGAGGTGCGATCGGAGGTTGGAGTTGCCGATGGCCCCGGGCCGGCCACTTCCGTTGAGTCGCTCGACGAGGCGAAGCGAGTGTCGGCGAAGGGCGCGGAGATCCGCGCTCGGCTTCTCGACGGCGAGGATAGCGAGGCTCAGCAAATGATCGATGTGTGCGTGTTTCGCGGTTGGGACGCACGCCGTGCGGCCGAGCACATCGGCTGTTCTCACGACGCGTTGCGGGCACGGCTGTCGCGATCGAAGAAGTCGCTGCGAGCGAAGTTGCTCGAACCGGTCCGCGCTTCGGTCGAGCCGCCGGAGTGGGCCATCCTGAGCGGCGTGCTCATCGAGCAGATGCAACCCGCGAAGCTTTCCAATGTGCTCGGCATCGACCCTGAGAACATATCCAAGTCAGTTGAGCACATGGTGTCGGGTGTTGTGCTGGAGCGAGTTGGTCTGGAAGGAATCGTAATTCTTCATCGTCTCCTGGGACGGATGAAGAACTGAAGCCAAACTCTGCGGTTCCTAAGGGCAGGATGTTCCAAAAGCCCCGAGCACTGCGTTGAGATCGGCAAGATCGACGATTCCGTCTTTGTTGGTATCACCATCGCTGGCGCTCAACCCAAAGTTCGCGAGGACCAAGTTGAGATCAGCTAAATCGACCTCGCCGTCTCCGCTGGTATCGCCGGGGCAGGGTGCGGGTTCGCCGGCAACTCCCCATCGCGCGGTGTAGCCGACGGCGTTGCCGCCTGCTTCGGTGAACTCTCCGCTCACGTGCAACATCGGGCCGCTTCCGCTGTCAAATCCAGCAAGTGCGTAGACCTTCTCATTCACTCCCTGTTCGAGCGAGGACCACGACTCGCCGTCCCAGCGGGCGATGTAGTTGGCTGGCTGGCCCGCGGCCTCGGTGAAATCGCCGCCTGCGTACAACGCAGGGCCGCTCCCGTCGTCAAAAACCGTAAGCGTCCGCACGATGCCGTTGACCCCGCCGTCCAAGGGAGTCCAACTTGTGCCATCCCAACGCGCGATTCGGCTTGCCGAGACACCGTTCGCTACGGTGAATTTTCCTCCCGCGTACAAAGCCGGGCCACTTCCGTCGTCGAAGACAGTCAGCGCGTAGACCCGGTCATTCATTCCTGTACCCAGGGCTGACCACGATTCACCGTTCCAGCGAGCGATGCGAACCGCCGGGGTGTTGCCAGCCGTGGAAAAGTCTCCACCCGCGTACAAAGCCTCGCCGGTTCCATCGTCGAATACGGCCATGCCGCGGACCACCGCGTTCATTCCGGCGTCCAGCGGTGACCAGGCCGAGCCATCCCACCGAGCGATGCGGACGGCCGGGTTGTCGCTCGACCCCGTGAACCAGCCCCCAGCGTACAGGGCGTTGTCGTACACCGACAGGGAGGACACCCCGCCGTTACTCAGGCCCACGTCCAACGGCGACCAATCCTCGCCGTCCCAACGAGCAATGAGGTTCACGGGGCTGCCGCCGGCTTCCGTGAATGTGCCCGCGGCATAGAGGGCGGTTCCAGTCCCGTCGTCGAACACATCGAGACAGGTGACAGCTCCGACTACCCCTGATCCCAGGGGTGACCACTCCGTACCGTTCCAGCTCGCGATGCGATTCGCCCCACCGCCACCCGCCAACGTGAAGTTGCCACCCACGTAGAGCGCAGGGCCGTTCCCGTCATTGAACTCTTTCAGCGCAAAGCCCCAATAGTTCAGGCCCCCGCCGACGGGCGACCAAGAAGCCGGAGTGTTCACCGGGTCTTCAAAGGCTCGATCAAAGGTGATCGTAAATTCAGTTGAACCATCAGAGTAGGAGGCACCGAATGCCAGTCGATACCGTCCTGCGCTAGCGATCCCGTCCAAAATGCCGTCGGGATCCGGAGAGATGATTCCACCGCCGTCACCGCCGGCACCCTCGAAGGTGGGGGCGGAAAAACTACCAGACTCGTTCAGGGTGAAACCGGCCTGCTGGGGCAGATTCAGGACCAAGTCGAAACTTGCGGCGGCTTTGTCACCAACCTCCACTTGAACAAAGACCGTGCTCGTGTTCAATTTCGAGTCAACCGATCGAGACACCAGCATGTCGGAGAAGCCCTGGTCGGTTTCAACGGACGATGACACTGAGATGAACTTCTCGGGAATCGTGAAACTGATGAAGTTTGTACCGCTAGACGTCTGGACGAATTCGCCGTCAGCGTTGACATACCCACTTGACGCCGAGAAAACCACGGTGCCATCAGCCGTCTGGTCGACCTCACCGCTTAGGAACTCGAATCCGTCTTGTGCGTAGACGGGGGCTGTCGCGGCGACGGCCACCGCCAAGGTCAGGCGAACGCGGAGTGACTGCCTCATCTGTACAGGTCCTTTCCTCGTCATGAGTCAGAATCCGGCGCGGCAGCGCGCCTCCCGTCCAGATTATCCACAGCAACAAGGAAGACCAATGGTCTTGTGGTTTCTTAACGCCGCGTCTGCGTTGTCACCGGCCGGTGTTGGTGGTTTCTGGTTCGTCGAGGCCGATAGAAAAGTGAAGTGCCATCTCGGATTCATCCTTGTTCGAAGATTCAACGGCAATCTCAATGCGACTGGTTGAGCAGTAAGGGGCGTGTCCGTGCCCCGCCAGGCGGCACTATTCGGGTCCGTCGGCGATCTGTTTCGCCACCCAGTCGTAGGCTGGTCCTGCATCAAGATGCTCAGCTCGCTTCTTGAGCCAGTCCTTTGCTTCTGAGGACCCAGGGCCGCTCAGCGTCTCAAACGCTTCGAGCACGTCCTCCATGATGATTATGGAGACACTTGTCGAGTGGCCTGGTTGCTCTTCGTGGTGAGTTAGCGCGCGTAGGAATTCATCGAGTGCTTCTTGTGGCCGATCCAGCTTCATGAGCGCTCGCCCGAGCAAGACTCGAGCCATAAGCGTCTGGCGCGCTCCCTCACCTCTTCTCTGCAAACTCACTTTCAGAGACGATCGAAGCAGCTTCTCGGCTTCTGAAGCGTTCGAACGAGAACCAGTCTTCAAGAGGTCACGACCGAGTTCACGGTGCACATTGGCAAGAGAAAGCACCGCTGACTCTCCGATCTCTTGGTAGGCCGCAGCTAACGCGCGATAACTCTCGATTGCCCTTCGTCGCAAATCTGCTCGTTCCGGTCCGGTCTCTTCATCTGACCATTCCGAGAGGAGTATTGCGATGTTGTAAGACTGCCTGAGCACATCGATGTGGCCATCGGGGCCGAGTCGACGGAAGAAATCGCGGGCGCGATTGTACTCGGCTAGCGCACGATCAAACTGCTTCGTCTTCTTTAAAGCCGAGGCAATGAATGCGACAGCCTGCCCACGAAAACTGAGGTCGTCCGGTAGCACCGGTGCAAGGCCAAGAATTCGTTCAGAGATGGCGATTACTTCGTCGTATTTTCCTGCGCGATACTTCGCATCAGCTGCGCTCAGCAGAAGTCGAGCTTCCTGATCGAGTCTGATATTGCGTGCCGCTGGCAATGAAAGTGCTGAGTCGAGGTGCGGTTCAGCCTTGTCATAGTTGCCGAGTGCGACATAGGTCTGACCTATAGCGGCTCTGAGCGATCGTTCGCTGGTCGGGTGAAGTGGAATTCGTTCGGGATCGTTGAGTCGTTCAGCAGCCCCGTCGAGCAATTCTTCAACGGTCATCTGTCGGCCCGCTTCTTCAGGGGAAGCTTCAGCAATCAAGTCCTGCGTGAACAGACGGAGTACTTCGGCAGACGCCCTTTGCTGTTGCATCGCGTCACGTCGAGCAAGCGACTCCCGATATCCCAAAAATCCGGCGAGGGATACCGCAATGAGCACCACCGCGACTGCCGAGTAGCTGCCCCGATGCCGCTTAATGTTTCGAAGCACCTTCTGCGTGCGGGGCTCCGCCGCAGCCTCGACGAAGTCCCGATCGGCGAGGTAGTTCCGGATGTCATGTGCCATCGCGGCGGACGAGGTGAATCGACGTTCCGCTTCAAGGCGGAGTGCTTTGCCGCACAGGTGACGCACGCGGCTTCGGACCCTTTGCTCGAATTCCCTCGGGCTGAGATCGCCGCGTTGGTACGAAACTCGCCTGATCGTTTCGGCGTCGAGGCTGCTGAGCTTTGTTGACGGATCCGGTCTCGGCGTGCCGCGCAGCATCGCAACGAGTTCGTCGATGACCCGCTCTCGCAGTTCGTCCTTGGTGAGAGGCAGCGTGCCGGTGAGCAGTTCGTAGAGGATGACTCCGAGCGAGAAGATGTCGGCCTGCTGGGTCACCTCGAGCGGTTGATGGCCAGCCTGCTCGGGCGACATGTACTCGGGCGTGCCCATCATCTTGCCTAGGTCGACCGTCAGCGTGCCGTCGGCGAGGCGGATGGTTTTCTCCGCGGCCTTGGCCAGCCCGAAGTCGACGATCTTCGGCACCGCGACGGTGACCTTGCCATCGGTCCGACGGACGATCAGCTTGTCCTCGTGCTCGTCGAGATCCTGCGTGTGCTTGGTGACTTCGGTGACGAGGATGTTGTCGGGCTTGAGGTCGCGATGGATCAACCCGCGCAGGTGCGCGTGCTGCACTCCCTCGCAGATGCGTGCCATGAGCTCGAGGCGCTGGGGGATCGAAAGCCGGTGGTCATCGCAGTACTTCGTGAGCGGCTTGCCCTCGACATACTCCATCACCAAGTACGGCATGCCGCGGACCGTGCTCGCATCGAGGATCTTGGCGATGTAGCGGTGCTCAAGGAACGCCAACGCCTGGGCTTCGGCCTCGAAGCGCTTGATGCTGGCGTCGTCAGCGGCGTCCGCTCGCAGCACCTTGACGGCCACCTGCTGGTGCGGCTTTTCACGCGAGGCGAGCCAGACCTCGCCGAATCCGCCCTCGCCGAGCTTCTTGCGCAGCGTGAACGCGCCGATCGTGTCTCCCTTGACCCAGACGCCGAAGCGCTTCGCCTCCGCTGGGTGATCCGAAGGGTCGCTCGTAGCGGTGGGCGGTAGCGTGACGCTTCCCGATGTACCCACGCCGTCGAAGATCTGCTCTATGTCGCTCGCGTACGCGTCACCCAGACGCTCAAACACGTCGTCCGCCGAGTTGCCTGCCATCCGCTCTAGGCCGAGCACGAGTTGTGTGAGCGGCGCGCCGGGGCGTAGCGGCCCGCCTGCGACCATCGCTTCGGGGCCGATTTGATCCGCGTAGAGTTCGAGCCGCACGACCAAACCCTGTTGCATCCGATGCTGAGCATCGGTTCTGACCAGCTCAGCGATCAGGCCACTATCTCGTGCACGATCCTCCGGCAGGAAATCTCTGAGGTTCGGCGGCGCATCAGCGCCGGCCCAGGCCTCGATGAGAGCCTGGACCGGTCGAACGTCGGGCGAGTGATCGTTCGGCGGTTGCGTATCCACGGGGATCAGCCTCCTCTGTCTGCCATCAGCCTACCAAGGCGAGCCCCAATCCCGGCATAGCACTTGGTGATCCGGGCTGAAACCGAACTCCGATCAGTAGAAGCGGGGTTCTTACCCAGCATCGGGAAACGCCCGAACTCGCGTCTCAAACGCAAACGCTGACTCAGTGTCCGGAAGGGCCGCAACCAGAGCGGCTTGCCGCTCCACGACGATGGGTAGCCGTCTCTCAACGTCCCCCATGGCGGTGGTCAGGGCGAGAAACGCGTCCAATGTGAGATCGTCGGACAAGCTCTCCTCCA
>JANSXG010000159.1 GCA_024743075.1 bacterium
ATCGGAAGTAGCGGCGGCGGCGACGGCCCGTTCGGCGGTTTGGAGGGCCTCGGGGAACTGACCTCGGCGCTTCAGAGCGTCGGCGAGGTTGTTCAGGGTTGCCGGATCGGTCGGTTCGATATCGAGGGCCTGGCGGTAGGTGCGGATGCCGGAGTCAACGCTGCCGAGTTCGATCTCGCAATAGGCCTTGCGTCGGTAGGCGAAGACTCGGCGTCTGCGATCATCGGGGCTGTCGCTCTCCAGATTGATCTGAGCGACCGTGTTGAGCCGGGTTATCGCCTGCGTAAGGAGCTCGCGTCGGAGCGGATCTGACTCGTCAGCCATTGCGGCTGCGTTGAACCAGAGGTCGGCGACGAAAGGACGGAACTCGCCGGCTCCGGGGCCTGAGGTTGAGAGTTGGGTCAGTTCATCGCTGACGAGCCGGAGCAGGTTGATTCGCGGCCCCGAGCCGTCTGCACGCTCGATCGCCAGCCGGAGCGTTCCGAGCGTCTCGCGGGGCTGGTCGATAATCCGGCGTGCGAACGCGGAAGTGACCGGGGTCTGCTGCTGTTCGGTCTCGAGCTCGAGCAAGGCGACGAGCGCCTGCGTGCCGGCTGGGATGTCGGCGGTAGCCAGGCGGGCTTGGTCGTCGGCCGAGAGGGCGTCGAGTGTTTCGTATGCGTCCTGCGTCCTTCCGGCTTCGCGCAGGATTTCGGCGATAGCGATCACATCGGTGATGCGATCCGAGTCGGCTTCGCCGATTTCCGCGACGCGTCGCTGGAGTTCGATGGCGGTCTGGAGTTCACCGAGTTGCGAGAGCGGGTAGACGAGGGCTCGCTTCTCGGCTTCGGTGAGCGATTCGAGCGGGGCGGCGGCGAGCATGGCGCTTCGAGCGGCCGCGGCTTCGTCCTCCCATGTCTCGGGGCGGTAGGCGATCGCGAAGAACAGTGCTTCGGCTCGGGTTCGGAGTTCTTCGGTCGAGTTGCTGGCAGCCTGAGCGATCGCACGGAGCGCAGGATCGACGCGGGGCTCTGCTGTCGTGGTGACGGGGAAGCTGGACTCGCGACCGCCAGCGACATCGAGCGTGAACTGGGCGATGTTGTGGTTCTCGGCGATGAGCTGTGCGGCTGCTGCGACGGCGAGAAGCGTGTTGTCGTTGAGGCCGGCGCCATCGGGCAGGTCGCGGAGGAGTTCTTCGGCGTAGCGGACCGCGGCTGCGATGGTGAGGTCCGCGACTGCCGCTCCTCGCGGGGCCGAGGCCGGGCGTGACTCATTCACGCGATCGGCGGCGAGGCCGTCGAGGCCGAGGATGGCCATCGCGCGCTCTCGCGCGTCGGCGGTGTCGGGCGCGGCCATGAGGACCTGCGCGGCGCGGAGTCGGTCGCTGGGCAGACGGGTGGCATCGGCGATCGCGAACGCGTCTTCGACGGCGATGGACCAAAGCAGGGCCTGGATCTGGGCTGAACGCGCGTCGTTGGCCTGCGCGGCGATGCGGTTGAACTGGTTCCCGGCGAGTTGCGCGAGATCGCGCCGCTCGGCGCGCAGGCCCAGCGGCGGCATCAGTTGTCGCGACCAGTCTTCGAGCGCTTCCGACGCCTCATCCCAATTGCCGGCCTCGCCGAGGGCGCGAACGAAGTCCGGGTAGATGCCCCATCCGTTCGGGCTGGTTTGTTGGGCACGACGGAGGTAGCCGAGTCGTCGTTCGAGCGAGTTCGGGAGCAGTTCCCACCACTTCGAAACGAGGTGGAGCACTTCGGCGGAGGCGGTGTCGGCCTGTGGGCCTTCGACGAAGCGGTCGAGTCGGGAGATGATTTCCTGGCGGGCAACCTCGGGGGTGCGGGTCTGCGCACTTGCGTACAGGCGGCGCGACTCGGCGAAATTGTAGGTGTAACTGTCGGCGCCGAGGACGTTCTTCAAGCGGTCGAGCGCCTCGGTCAGCGGGCCGGTCCGGACGGGCTGAACCTCGCCTCCGCGCAGAAGGGAGTCGATGAAGAGCAGTTGTGCCGCGGCGTTGTCGGGGTAAGCCTCTGAGAAGGCGAGTGCACGATCGAAGGCGTCTTCTTCGAGTGCTTCGTACGTTCGGGCGAGTTCGGCGATGAAGAGGACGAGGATCCGCTCGTGCTCGAAACCCTTCGCGTCGGTGGTGCCCGGCCCGTCGGAAAACCGTCGAACCTCATCGGTGAGTCGGGCGAGGGCGGGGCCGTAGACGCCGGTGCGAGCCACCTCGATCAGGGACGCGGCGAACTTGCTTTGCGGTGAGAGGTTCGCAAACTGCGCTGCTACGGCCTGGGAAGCGCTCTCAACCAGAGAAGGCGGAAGCAGGCCGGTGTTGTTGAGCACGCCCAGTTCGTCCGCGGCGCGCAGCATGCGCACGACGGTTTCGGCGGCGGCAAGCGGCTCGGTATCGTCGTCGATGGCGGATCTGAGCAGAGCCTTAGCGTCCGCCGCGCTTTCTGAGGCCCGGTCGGGTTCACGGATCGCGCTGAGCAGAGCAAGGCGAAACTTCGCGACGAGGATCTGTGGCTCCGGGAAACCACTGGCACCGAGTTCATCCAGTGAACGGCTGACGTCCTCGTACGATCGCATGCCGAGCGCGTACTGGTCGACGCGTGACTGGATCAGGCTCAAGCCGGTTCCGAGTGTCGCGCCGCGGAGCATGGCTAACCGGGACATCTCCTCGGCGTCGTTGATGCTTCCGCGATCGCGGAAGGCCTGGAGTAGTTGAAGCGCCGGGAAGTCCCACGCGCGGCGTGCGCGGTAGACATCGAACCACAGCGTGATCGCCCGGGCGGTGTCGCCCGATGCCGCTGCTGACTCGGCGCGATAGATGGTCAATGTTGGAATGGCGAGGTTTGCAATAAAGGTCTCGACCGATCGATCGGCGGCGGGTTCGATCGAGAAGAGTGCCTGACCTCCGACGGAAGCGATCGTCTCGTTGGCCAGATCGAGCAGGCGTTCGGTCTCGGTCAACTCGTTGCGGCCGAGGGCCCCCGACGCCTCGGCGAGGTGGATCCAGATCTGGCCCGCGGCGTGCGGCGAGGATTCCGGCAGGTCGGCGAGTTCCTCGGCCGGCAACGAGTCGGTCAGTTTGATGAATGACTCGATCGCGAGAGTGGCGGACGAATCGGGCTCACCCGGCCCGGCTGCCCGCCATCGGGTGGCGAGTTCTTCGAGTTGCGTCGTGCGATCGGATGTCCAGAGCCACTCCATCGCGGCGAGCAGCCGGGCCGGGTTCTCGGCCGGTTCGGCCGTGTGGCGATCGATGAACTGGGCGACGCGCTCGTCGATGGAGTTGAGCCGGTCCAGCGTAGCCTGGCGCTCATCTTCGGACTGCGGGCGGGTGAGGCGGATGGCGTACTCGATGTCGTCGACCACGGCGAGCGCTGCGCGGAACGCCTTGGGATCGTTGATCGTCTTCGGCAGCAGCGACTCGGTGAGGATGTCGAAGGCGGTCAGTGCGCGTGACGCGGCGATCGCCGAGGTGCCCGTGCTCGATGGATTCGGGGAGATCAGACGGAGCCGGGCATCGATGCGGGCGATATCGAGCGTGGCGTTGTCCGGGGACTCGGCGGCGCGACGGTCGAGTTCGGCCACCCACTGGTTGTACTCGGCGGGTCGATTGGCGAGCAGCACCGCGACACCGGAAACTGCATCGAGGCTGTTCGGGTCGCGGCTAATGATCGCTTGGAGTTCGCGCAGGGCATCGTCGGGACGCTCGAAGCGTCGGAGCACATCTGCCTTGAGCACCCGCAAATCGGTGCGGTTGGGATCGAGACTGAGCACATTGTCTATGGCCGCGAGATAGTCCTGCGGGGGGCCGGATTGGGACCGCGCGAGGACTTCGAGCACGAGCAGACGCTTCTCAACCGAATCCGGGTCGAGGTCGGTTGCACGTCGGGCCCAGTTCAGAGCGGTCGGGAAGTGCGCTCCGCCGTCCTGGGGGACTTCCAGGCGTGCCTTGGCGTGCATGTACAGGGCGTCGGCGTCGTCCTGGTTGCTGGGCAGGTAGCGATTGAGCTGGTTGAGGGTGCGCTCGTAGTCACCCTGCTCAAACGCTTCAGTGCCGAGGCGCAGGCCCTCGGCGGCAGAGGACGCCTTGCGCGCGAGGCGGAGAGCGTTGCCGCCGACCCCGACGACAATGACGAGGGCGACAAGTACGACGGCGGCGATGAGTTGCTTCCGGGCACGCCTGCTGAGACTCATGGTTTGGATTCCTGACTGCTGAGATCGTTCGTGTGCGTGGTCGGCGTTGATGGTACCCGCTGAGCGGATTCAGCCCCTGATGATGGTCTTGATCGTCTGGGCGATGATCCAGAGATCAAGCCGCCAGTTGCGCCGACGGACGTATTCGAGGTCGTATCGGATCCACTCCTGAAAATCGGTTTCCGCGACGCGGGTCCGCTTGACCTGCCAGAGCCCGGTGATGCCGGGACGCACGGAGAGGCGTGCCTCGCGCCAGGTCGGGCAGTACTGGTTCTCCTTGTCCGGACTCGGGCGTGGGCCGACGATTGACATATGGCCGAGGAGGACGTTCCAGAACTGGGGGAGCTCGTCGATCTGGAGACGGCGGAGCATCTTTCCGCACTTGAGCAGTCGCGGATCGTCGGCGATGAAGAACTGGGGGCCATCGACCTGGTTCTCGCGAATGAGTCTTGCTTTCATGGCCTCGGCGTCCTTGCGCATGGTCCGGAACTTCCAGCACGGGAAGTTCTTGCCCCCCTTGGTCTGCCGGGTGTGGGCAAAGAACGGCGGCCAGCCGTCCTCACGGACGATGAGCAAGATCGCAATTGGATAGATCGGCAGGGTCAGGATGATGGCGATGAGGGCTGCGACGATGTCGAACGCTCGCTTGGTTGCATCGCCGAAGCGGCTGCGTCGGACTGTCGGTAACTGGAGGAGGTAGTTGAAACGCCGCAGCTCTGCCCAGTCGATGCGGTCCGTCTGGGTGCAGGGTTTCTGGTCGGCGATGATGTCGGGACCGACGACGGTCTGGGCGCCGATTCTCACGCCCGCGCCGATCCAGAGAGGCCCGATGAGACGGGCCTCGGGTTCGACGCTCGCGGATTCGTGGACCCAGACGGCGGGGTGCGACTCGTAGACGTTCTCGATGATCGGGGCCGGGCGATCCCACTGCTCGAGGATGGTCTTCATGATGGCGTTGCGGCCCTCAAGGGAGCGCGTTTCTGGGACGGTGCCCTGGACAGCGGCGGAGCCGACGTTCTGACGTCCAACGGTCTCGTGCAGCCATTTCCAGGATGCGCCTCGCGTGAACTGGGTGAGATTGGCCCAGCGTTCGGCGATCTTCGGGTCGGCGGTGATCCATGCGCGAGCGGAGGCGCGAAAGCGGCGACCGTAGGAGCGTTCGATGCGGACGAGGTCGCCGTTGTCATCGGCAACGATGCGCTCGGTGTAGCCGTCGGATAACGAGTCGGTGATTCGCAGTCGCATGGCTGAGGCGCGGAGCCAGGACATCTTCCGAGCGAGCGGAGAGAGATCAGCAAAGATGATTGTCTCGGTGCCGAGCAGCAGGTAAAGGTTGGGTCCCCGGTGTTCGACAGGGATCGGGTTGGGACCCGCGGCGACTCCCCGCCGGACGACCTGAACCCCCCTGCTCCCCCAGAAGAGACGGTAGGCGGTGAAGAGATCGAGCCCCCAGACCCGGTCATCGAGAGGGGATCGGGTGGGCGACTTCTCTTGCGCGAGGGCGACCGAGTTGTCGACCTGCGCGCTGGTCACGATGCGGCTTTCTCCGCCTCATGGCTGGACGGCCCGGTGGGCTGCAGAGTCCGCGCGAGCGCGACGGTTCGACGGTTCGAGCCGGCCTGGTCCGCAGCGCGGATGGACTGGGATCGCATCGAGATGTAGCTCACACTCTGCTCGATGTCTTCGGGGCGTGCCTTGTTGAAAACGAGCGAAACGTGCCGAAGCCCGCCGTCTCGAAGGCGCTTGACCACGGCGGAGACCGATCGCTGCTCGCTGCCGCGGGCGACGACGAGGACGATGCGGTCGGCGGATCGCGTCGCGAGGCCGGCCTCGAGACTTCCAAGGAGGGGGCCGCTGTCGATGAGGACGATGTCGTACATCGTGCGGAAATGGCTCATGACTTCGGCGAAACGCTCTCGGGCCATATGCTCGGGGCGGAAGTCCTCGGCGGAACCGGCGCTGAGGATGCTGAGGCCGGGTGAGTCGGTCGGGGTTGGTCGGACGCCGACGGTTTCACCCGGTTCGGCCAAAAGAGCCTCGGAGAGTCCCTCTGTTCCACGCACATCGAAGTGCGCGGAGAGGCCTCGGCCGACGAGGTCGGCGTCGACGACGAGCGTGCGGTAGCCGGCCTGCGCGAAGGACATGCCGAGGGCGACGACGACGCTGGTCTTGCCGTCGCCGGGACCGGCCGATGTGATGGTGATCGCGCGGGCACGCCCGGGCTGCGGGCGCCCATCGAGCAGGAGCATGTTGCGGATGTGGTGGACGGTCAGCGAGGCGACCTCGGACTGCTCGGCGTCTTTGGTCTTCTCGGTGAGCATCGGCAGGACGCCGATGACCGGCGGGAGTTTGTGGTTGGACTCAACGTCCTCGATGTAGCGGTAGCGGCGGTCGAGGAAGCCGATGCCGGCGACGAGCACGAACGCGAAGCCACCGGCGCCCATGAAGCCGGCGGCGGCGAGTGGGAGGCGCTTGTCGGAACTCGGACTTTGGGGGACCTGGGCGGGGAAGTACTGGAAACGGCCTTCGACGAGGTTGACCATTTCGACTGCCAGTTGCTCGCGCTCGCGGCGGACGTCCTCTAGAAGGCGCGCGGTCCGCGCGGCGTTGCTTTCGCGGTCGAGGAGGTTGAGGATCGCGTCCGGAATGACATCAAGCCACGCCTCCACGAGCGCGATATCGCGCCGGCGTTCCTCAGACCGGCGTTTGAGTGCTTCGAGTTCGGCGAGCAACGCCTCCGGTGATGTGTTGGCGTTACCTTCTTCCCCCTCGCCTGTCTTGAGTTCTTCGATCTGCTTCCTGAGTTCCTCGATGCGTTCGTTGACGCGGGTCGTGACGATCTCAAGCTGGGACTCCAGACCGCGAAGGCTTCGGTGGTTCGGTCCGAAGTCACGCTTGACGCGTCCAATCTGCAGTTGAAGTGTCCGTTGCTCGGTCTTGAGCTCGCGCAGCAGTTGATCGGCCTTCTCGAGCGCTGCATCGTCGGTGTCGTCGTTCAGCGCG
>JANSXG010000061.1 GCA_024743075.1 bacterium
ATCGTCTACATGTGGCTCGACGAGTTCTCGAGCTTCGAAGCCGCGCTGTATTTCTCGGTCTCGTCCTACACCACCGTCGGCTTCGGTGACCTGGTGATGTCGCCGGACTGGCGCCTGCTCTCGGCGATCGAATCGACCAACGGCTGGATTCTCTTCGCCTGGTCGACCGCGTTCCTGCTCACTGTGACCACGCGCATGAAGCTGCTCAACCAGGAATGGGTGGACGGCAGCGAATAGCGGGTTAGTAGGTCGTGCGCGCGCGCCGCCCGGCCTGCTCGCTCAGCGGCGGCCGGCGGCGAGTTCGCGCCGGTAGCGGCCTGGCGTGGTGCCGTACCAGCGGCGGAACGAGCGCACGAAGCTGGTCGGATCGAGAAAGCCCAGCGCCGCGGCGATGTCGCCGACCCGCTGGCGGGGATTGGCGAGCAGCTCGCGCGCACGCTGGCGGCGGACGTCGTCGACCAGCGCCTGGTAGCTGGTCGCGGCGCCGCGCAGGCGGCGGTTGAGGGTGCTCAGCGAGACGTGCAGGTGAGCGGCCATCTCGGCCAGGGTCGGCGGCGTGCGTCCACCCCAGGGGTGTTCCAGGCTGTCGTGCAGCGCTTCGATGACCTGGCTGATCAGCGCCGCGCCGGCATGCTCCTGCGCCGAGGCCTCGCAGCGTCGCAGTGCGGTGGTCCACAGGACGTCGTCGTATCCCGGGTTGGGCAGCGCGCGGTAGCGGGACGGCATGATCATCGCCGCGCGCCGCGCGCTGAACGCGAAGGCGGCGGGAAAGACACGCTGGTAGTCGGCGATGGCGGTCAGCGGGGCATGGGTTGTGCCTGCCACGACCGCCGCCATACCAACGAGCGCGTACGCCGCCGGTGATCCACCGTCCGGGAGCAGGCCCGCGAGCGAGAGCAGCTCTCCGAAGAGCGCGCCGGCCGCCGCGCCGAGGAACAGGGAGGGTGCGAAGACACCGCCCGAGCCGCCGGAGCCAAGCGTCAGGCACGTCGCCAGGATCTTGCAGATCAGCAGCAGCGCCAACATCAGAAGCGATGTCGAGACAATTTCTCCGGGCATCAGCGGGTTGGAGAGCCCTGCCTCGGAAGCTGATCCGAATCCGAAAGTGCTGGGTTCGAGCAGCGCTTCGATCGTCTCGTACCCGTTGCCGAAGAAGTTCGGGATCTGCGCTTCAACGCCTTGCGTACGGGCGAAGAGCAGATAGCCGATGCCGAGCACGCCGAGCAGCAACGCACCCAGCATCGGCTTGGCGATTGGGTGGAGTTTCACCCGATCAGCGAGGTCCTCGGAGGCGTACAGCATGCGGATGAACCCGACCGCAACGGCTCCACACACGAGGCCGAGCAACAGATACGAGGGCAGTTCCGCATACGTGAACTGGTATTCCGACAACTCCCCGGTCACCGCAAAGATCGCCTTGTTCTCTCCGAACCACGCCTGGGTAGTCGCGGTCGAGATGACTGACGCGACCACGATGGGCGTGAAGGTTTTCAGCGAGAAGTCGCGGAGCAGAATCTCAAGGCAGAAGAACACCCCCGCGATTGGTGCGTTGAAAACCGACGCGATGCCGGCCGCGGCACCGCAACCGAGCAGCGTCGGGACCTGATCGCGGTCGATCCGGAGAAATCCGGCGATGCCTGAGCCGATTGCCGAACCGATCTGCACGATCGGCCCCTCCGCACCGGCCGAACCGCCGGAGCCGATCGTGGTAATCGAGGCGAGGGCCTTGATGACCGCAACCCGCTTGCGGATTTTCCCGCCCCGCCGATAGACCGCGTCGATGACCTCTGGGACGCCGTGTCCCTTCGCTTCGGGCGCGAAGAAATGGATCAGAACTGCTGTGACGAGAGCCCCGGCGATGGGAGCGAGAGGCAGCAGCCAGAGCGGCAGGTGCCCCACAAACTCGAAAGTTGTCTCTGCCGTGTGGTCGAGCGCTGTCTTGAAGCCGATCGCCCCGAACGCGGTAATCGTGCCGATGATCGCCCCGAGCGCGATCAGATACCAGTCGTCACGCAGGCCTGCCCTGTTGAGCAGGCCGACCATGCGCTTCCACAGTTGCAGGTTCGGTGCCTCATCCGCCATTCTCCGGCGAAAGGTATCGCGCGCTCAGGCAAATTGCACACGGACCGGGTTGCTCACGCCGCGTTCTCGAATCGCGACGGATCGTCGATGAGCAGTTCCTCGACCTTCGGCACTTCCGGGAGCGGCTTGCCCTTCTCGTCGGTCAGAGGACGCCCGTCGAGCGTCTTGATGACCGGGATAGGGTTCTCGTCGAGCAGGTCCTGGAGTTTCTTTTCCAACGCTTTCTGCTTGTCCTCATCGAGTTCTGCCCACTTGCCCCGCGCCCGGCACTTGGGGAACTTCGAGCAGCCCAGCCACGGTCCGCGAACGCCCTCGCGCAGGTACAGCGGCGCTTCGCACTTCGGGCACGGCAGGTCCGTTTCCAGCGGCGGGGGGGACGGCGCGTTCACGTACCCCTTCTTGTCGATGTTCAGGATCATCCCGCTCTTGCGAGTCTCCTCGTCGGCGTCGTCCGGGAAGTAGGTGGTCACGAACGGACCGAAACGACCGTTCTTGCGGATCATCGGGCGGCCCGTCTTCGGGCAGCGAATGTTCACGTACTCGGCCGGGAGCGGACGCCCCTCGCGATCGACCGGGCACGCCCAGTTGCAGTCCGGGTAGCGCGAGCAGGACAGGAACCGCCCGTTCTTGCCGAACCGGTAGACCGTGTCTGCGCCACACTTCTGGCAGCGGAACTCCTTGGGTGCCGGCGTGATCTCCGCTTTCGCGTGCGAGAGCTTGTCGTCGGCCTCGTCGAGGTGCTTCTTGAACCGGCCGTAGAACAGTTCGAGCGTGTCCTGCCAGTCGCGGTGCTCGGTCTCGATCTCGTCGAGCGCCTCTTCCATCTCGCGCGTGTAACTGAGTTCCATCAGGTACGAAAACGCCTCGACCAGCTTGTCCGTGACCACCTCGCCGAGGTCGGTTGCGTAGAAACTGCGATCGATCAGTTCCACATACTTTCGGTCCTGGATCACCGAGATAATCGACGCGTACGTTGACGGGCGCCCGATGCCTTCCGACTCGAGCGCCTTGATCAGCCCGGCTTCCGTGAAGCGTGACGGGGCCGGCGTAAACTTCTGCTCTGGCTCCATGCTGAACGGAGCGAGCGGATCCTCTTCCTTCAGGTCCGGCAGCGTCTGGTCGTCGCTCGAGGGCAGACCGGAGACACGCGTGAACCCGTCGAACACGAGAACACGCCCGCTCGTGCGGAACGTGCAGGGCGAGTTCGGATCGGTCCCGCCCTCGATCAGGACAGTGGTCGAATTGAACTTCGCCGGGGTCATCTGGCAGGCGACGAACCGCTCCCAGATGAGCTTGTACAGGCGGTACTGGTCGCTCGTCAGGGCGGACTTGATCTTGTCCGGATGATGCAGCACGGAGGTCGGGCGGATCGCTTCGTGAGCCTCCTGCGCGCCCTTGTTGGACGAGCTGTAGAAATTCGGCTTTTCCGGCAGGTACTTGTCGCCGAACTTCTCCTCGATGTAATCCCGAACCTGCGCGATCGCGCCGCCGGCGATGTACGTCGAGTCGGTACGCATGTAGGTGATCAGACCCGTCTCGCCCTCACCCGGCAGGCTGATGCCCTCGTAGAGCTTCTGAGCGGTCTGCATCGTGCGCCGGGCGTTGAAGCCGAGGAACGAGGAGGCCGCCTGCTGCAGCGTCGAGGTGATGAACGGTGCCCGCGGCCGCGAGGATGTCGGTTTCGTCTCGACCGACTTCACGCGATAGGGCGTGTTCACGTCGATCGATCCGCGCACGGTTCGCTTCACTCGCGCCGGTCCCTTGGCCGTCGCGTCTTCGTCGGTGCTGATCTCAAGATCGGTGAGCCCGACGAGTCTGGCGACGGCCGTCACCTGGTCGGTCAAGTCCGACGGCTCGGCACCGATGAGCGGCTTGCCGCTGGCCGGGTCTTCATCCTTGCCGAGGCGCCCCTTCTGCCCGATGGCGAACTTCTCGCCGCCGACCTCAATCAATTCTGCGCGAAGGCCGCGATGTTCTGCCAGCCAGGCCGTCTGCTGCTTGATCGTTGGCAGTTTCTCGCGACCCGTGCGCTCATCCTTCTTCGGAACCATAAAGTCGGGCCAGGCCTTGGCGAGCTTCGCCGCGTCGGCCGGATCGAGCGCGAAGCGGCCGGTGACCTCCCAGTACTCGTCGGGGATGTGCGCCCGGATCTCACGCTCCCGGTCGACGATCAGACGCACCGCCACGGACTGCACGCGCCCGGCGGACAGGCCCCGTGCAACCTTCTTCCACAGCAGAGGCGAAACCTGATAGCCCACGATCCGGTCCAGGATGCGACGCGCCTGCTGGGCATCAACCTTGTCCATGTCGATCGTGGTCGGGTTGGCGAACGCCTCCTGAATGTCCTTCTTTGTGATCGCGTTGAACACCACCCGCTTCGCGTCGCCGGGCGAGATCTTCAGCAGCTCCGCGAGGTGCCAGGCGATGGCCTCGCCCTCACGGTCCTTATCCGTCGCGAACCAGACTTCACTGGCCGACTTCGCGAGTTTCCGAAGTTCCGCGACGGTCTTGTTCTTCCCGCTCAGCACCTCGTACGAGGGCTGGAACCGCTTCTCGAGGTCCACACCCGGCACCGGCTGCTTCACGCCCTTCGGGTTCTTGGAAGGCAGGTCGCGGATATGCCCGACCGATGCCCGGACCACATAGTCCGCACCGAGGTACTTGTTGATCGTCTTCGCCTTCGCCGGCGACTCCACGATCACGAGCTTCTTGCCGTTCACGCTCCCCGTCGACGACGAACTCTTCGCCTTCGACTTCTTCGTCGTGGACTTCTTGGCGGTCTTTTTCTTGGTGGTTTTCTTCTTGGCCATGTTGGTGTGAGAGCGACTCGCCAAAGAGGTAAAGACGGAATTCCCGGTGCCGACAAGACAATTCCGGCCCGTGCGTTCCGGACCGGACTTGATCGACCTCGGACTCGAATGTCAAGCGCCGACCCGAAAGCCAGCAGAAATGAATGTCTCTCGACCGAGCGGCGTCCGGGACTGAAGAGAGCCCACCGAATCAGGGCTACGTGCTTTGTTTCAGCGCGTTGAGCACTACCTTCGCCCAGTCGGAGGCAGGGACAGCCGCCGCATCGATCCAGACCGAGCCGGGGGTCGAACGAAGACGCCGGAGCCATGTTCGCTGGTTCTTCGCGAACCGACGGGTCTCGATCTTTATTCGTTCGACGGCCTCCGACCGCGAACACCGATGCTCGAAGTAGGGGATCAGTTGCTTGTATCCGAGCGACTCCGCCGGCTGCGTACCGCGACGGAGAGCACCGGCGTCGTAGAGGGCGTGGGCTTCGCCGATCAGTCCTTGCTCAACCATCTGACGCACCCGCTCGTTGATCCGGCGGCTCAAGTCCTCGGCCGGCCAGTCGATCCCCACCAGCATCGCATCCTCACGCGGCCCGGACGCGCTGTCCCATTGCCGCTGGTGCTCGGAGATCGGCACGCCCGTCAGCCGGAAGATCTCCAGCGCACGGATCGTGCGCCGATCGTCGTTCGGGTGGATCCGCTTCGCCGCGACCGGGTCCACCCGCTCCAGTTCAGCGCGACGCTCCTCCGCAGACAGCGAAGCCAGTCGCTCGCGCAACTCCGGATCCGGGTCCGGCCCCTTGAACAGCCCCTCGAGCAGCGCCTTCGCGTACAGGTGCGTCCCGCCCACGACGACCGGCACCCGCCCCGATCCACGCGTCTCCTCGATCAGCGATTCGGCCCGACCCAGCCAGTCGTCAACCGTAAACGGCGTCGGTTCCGGCTCGGTCGGATCGACCAGATCGATCAGGTGGTGTGGAATGCCGCCCATCTCCTCGCGCGACGGTTTCGCCGTGCCGATGTCCAGCCCGTGGTACACCTGCATCGAGTCCATCGTCAGGATCTCAGCGCCCGTTGCCTCCGGATCCGCTTCGCGGATGCGCTGCGCTACTTCGACCGCCAAAGCGGACTTCCCGCTCGCCGTCGCACCCACGATCACCGGAAACCGCGTTAGCATCACAACCCGTCTCGAGTCTCAGATTCCGGCCCCGCGACCTCTCCGGGGCACCAGAGGGAGCAGTGTCGTGGCAAAGCAGGTCATCGACAACATCGACGTCGCCGGTCGCCGTGTGCTGATGCGCGTGGACTTCAACGTCCCGATGGAAAACGGCCAGATCACCGACGATCGGCGCATCCGCATGGCCCTGCCGTCGATCGAGAGCGTGCTTCAGCGCCGCGGGCGCCTGATCCTCATATCCCACCTGGGGCGACCCGGCGAAAGCGGCTACGAGTCCGAACACTCGCTCGAACCCGTCGCCAAGCGCCTCGAAGAGCTGCTCGGCGACAGGGCCCGAGGAGGCGTCGGCTTCCCGAGCCACGATTGCATCGACGACCAGGCCGCGGAAGCCGTCGACCGGCTGGCCGATTCCGAGTGCCTGCTGCTGGAAAATCTCCGCTTCCACCCCGGCGAAACGAAGGGCGACGAACAGTTCGCGTCCAAGCTGGCCGCCTACGCCGATGTCTACTGCAACAACGCCTTCGGCACCTGCCACCGACCGCACGCGTCGATGTACACCGTTCCCAAGCTCATGGGCAGCAAGCCCAAGGTCGCGGGCTCACTCGTCGACAAGGAAATCCGCTACCTCAACGATGCGCTCGCCGACCCCGCCCGCCCGTTCTGCGTCGTCCTCGGTGGCGCGAAGGTCAGCGATAAACTCCCGACGATCGAGTTCCTCTTGCCCAAGGCCGACACGATCATCATCGGCGGCGCCATGGCCTACACCTTCCTCAAGGCCCAGGGCACCAAGGTCGGTTCCAGCCGCGTCGAGGAGGAGATGCTTGCGGAGGCAAAGCGCCTCATCGCCGACGCGAGTGAGAAGGGCTGCGAGATCCTGCTCCCGACCGACCACGTCTGCTCGACGACCTTCGGCGAGTCCACCGGCGAGCACAAGACCTTCTCCGGCGATATCGGTGCTGGCTTCATGGGCCTCGACATCGGACCCGATACCCGCGAACGCTTCGCCGAAGCGCTCGTGAAGAGTCGAACCATCGTCTGGAACGGCCCGATGGGGGTGTTCGAGTGGTCGCTCTTCGCCGTCGGCACCCGCCAGGTCGCCGAGGCAATCGCCCAGGCGACCAGCGAGCAACGGGCCGTCTCGATCGTGGGCGGCGGCGATTCGGCCGCAGCAGCCGAAAAGTTCGGCGTCGCCAGCCAACTCAGCCATGTCTCAACCGGCGGTGGCGCGAGCCTGGAGATGCTCTCCGGCAAGTCCTTCGAAAGCGTCGAGGTTCTGGACGAAGCCTGATCACATATGCGAATAAGGGTAATTCGCCCGGGCTTCGGCGTAGACTTCCAAGTTCTCGACCCGTTGGGGTCGATATTGCTACCATGTCGAGGAAATCTCCTCCCCTTTGAACTTCCTGGCTCGGTCGCCGCCACTGTCCGCAGACTTTCACTCCTACGACCGCTTCGCGACCCGCCCGCTCTGACCGTCTCTGGCCCGCCGGGGACCCCTCTCTCGCAGAGTGTCGAACAGGATTTCTGAAGCATGTTTCAAACTCAACGGGCCGAAACCACGCAGCGGGTACGCACACCCGCCTGGATCGATCCGGCACAGCTCGAACAAATCGGCGGCTACCGCCTCGTCCGCCCGCTCGATCGCGGGAGTTGTGGCGAGCGCTGCCTCGCCGAAGCCGCCGACGGCACACGGGTCGTCCTCCATGCCGTTCGCCGTTCGCTCTCAAACCGCTCGGCAACCGGGAGCAACGGACGCGAGGCGAAGCGGTTTCTCGAACTGATCGCCCCGATCCGGGTTCTCGAGCACGCCCACATCCTGCCGATCTCCGACGCCGTCGTCGATCGCGCCGGTTGGCACTGGCTGGTCACGCCATACATCGGCGCGTCCGAGGGCGTGCTGACGCTCGACGGCCTGCGCCGGGCCAAGCGAGACAACCGCCTGTCCGTCTTCGAGACCCGCACAGCGGTCCGCCAGATCTTCAGCGCGATCGCCGCCGCCCACGCCCGGGGCATCGTCCACGGCGGATTCAACGCCCGCGACCTGCTCGTCGATCGCCACGGCTCGCTCATGTTCGAGATGTATGGCCTCAACCGACGCCTCAGCGGCGACGTCCCCGAACCGGGAAGCCCGGACCTCGAAGCGCTCGTCCGAGCCGAACTCCGTTCGGCCGTCGATGTCATCTACCAGTCGCTCACCGGCGGTTCGTCCGCCGGCACAGACGGGATGGCATCGCGCGTCATCAAGCGACTCGACAGATCATGGGACCGATGGTTCGCCGTCGGACTCGACGAGCGCGGCGGGTTCACCTGCCCCGAACAAGCGCTCTCGATGTTCGAGGGCCAATCGATGGTCGAGATGAAACTCGGCCCCAGCGCCGACGCGACCCAGTCGCGCCCGTTCCGCTGGTGGGCCTCGCAGTCGCACTGATTAAAGGTTCGCGATTCAGTTCGAGACGGGCGGCGCTTCGGCGTCGCCCTTGTCGTTCTCGGGATCCTCGGCGTCCGGATCGATGGTGCTCTCCTGATCGGCCACACCGTCGCCGTCCGGCGCTTCCGGACTCGGGTGCAGCGAAGCCAATCGCTTGGAGAGCGAGGCGAGCCGATCGCTCTGCAATTCCGTCAGAGACTCGGCGTACGCTTCCGTGAATCGAGCGAGCGCGTCCGGGGCATGATCCATCGCCTCGATCTTCTCGAGCGTATCGAGCCATACATCGGGAGCGATCGCGCTGCCCAGCGACTCCGAGCGGGTGACCGCCTCGTCGAGGCGATTCAGCCAGATCAACGCAGTCACCTCGTCATGCACCAGCGTCGCGGACCGCGCCTCGACGGGAAGGCTCTGAATGACCCGCAGAGCACCGGTCGCATTCTTGAGCTGCAAACGCGTCCGCACAAGCGATTCCAGCAGCAGGCGACGGTCTTCGGTCCGATACTCCGCATCCGCGAAGCGCTCGAGTGATTCCGGCGAGGCCACCGCGGAGAGATAACGCTCGCGCTCGGCAAGGTCCATCGGCAGGCTCGCGACCGTCAGCAGTTCGCTGGGTTCCAGCACAGAGGCAAGGCGTGTGAGCAGTTCCGCCCGCTTCTCCGGGCTCGGTGCCGGCAACTCGCTGGCCCGACGGAAGCCCGTTGCGGTGGGCTGATGGCGACGGACCGCCTCGACCGCGAACTCGTAGATCGCCGTGGCCTCCTGTGCGCGACGCAACAGACCGTCGAGCGATGCCGCGTCCTCCACCAACTGCGACGCCGCGGCGCGGGCGATACGCACCTGCTCTGAACCGACGAGCGAGCGGACGCGATCCACATCACCAAGCATCATCAGGAGCCGAACCGTGTTCGGCGTCAGCTCGTCCGGGCTCAGCCCGTCGATCGTCGCACGAACCAGGTCCAGAGACCCAGGGTCCTCGATCGGGAACTCGCGATGGTGCGACAGCACTGCATCCAGCGCGGCGATTCGAACCCCGACCGGAAGGTTCGGCTTCTTCAGCCACGCCAGCACGATCGGGTGCGACGACGCATCCGGGTGGCGCGCAACAACAGAGAGCATCTCGGTCGCGGCACCGGCGTGCGTCTCCGTGGCGAGCGCTTCGCGCACTCGCTCCACGACTTCGCTCGCGTCCAGCTTGGCGAGCAAACCCGCGGCCTTGGCCCGGATCGGCGCACGCTCGTCAGCCAGACCCAACGATGCCGCTTCGATCAGCCCCGGACCCAGAGGCCGGGCGCTGATCACCTCAGCGGTCGCCAGGTCGTAGGCCAGTTCGCGCACCTTGAGCGGCAGTGGAGACACCGCGTTCGGCTCGTCCGGTCCCTGTCTCAGGCCGCGCGACATCATGTCCGCCAGGAACGCTGATCGCTCGGCCTCTGGCAGGCGCAGGAACAGCCGCCGATAAGCCTCGACGAGCTGCGCGGTCACCGCATCCAGTTCGGCCTGTACCTCCGCCAGCTGGTCGGCGGGAACCGTCTGCGGTGCCTTCTGCGTCGGGGCAGGGTCGACCGGAGCCGGACTCGGCGTTTCCTGCGCGCCGGAGGCCAGCAGAAAGGGCATCGACAGCCCGAACGCCGCTCCCAGCAGGGTGCCGTTCGCCATTTGTCTGGAACTCCTGCCGCGATATGGACGCATTTGGGCCTTTCGGCTCAGGATTGCATTCAGGATTGATTTGACTCTTCGGAACCCGCCGATCTGTCGTATCATACGGGCAAGCACCGGCCCGGGATGCTGTCTGTGACCATCCGCGGCCGCCCTGTCAGGAGTATCGACGGCTTGATGAACGATTGGTCAGAAGCCGAAAACCACGTCGAGCGAGCCCATGAGCTCTACGAGGCCGGACGCTGGGACGAGGCCGAACAAGCCCTCCGGCACGCCTTGTCGCTGAATCCTTATCGCGCCGAATGGCACTTCAATCTCGGGCTTACGCTCGAGGCGGCCGGACGCTGGGAACAGGCGATCGAGGCGCTCAAATCCGCCTACGAACTCAATGAACACGACGACCAGGCGCCATTGCTGCTGGGAGTCATCTGCCTCCGCCTGGAACAGCCCGAAGAGGCCGTGAAGTGGCTTGAGATCGCCGAGCGCGAATCGGCCCGCCCATCGACTCGCGCCGAAGTCTCCGTGCACCAGATCGAAGCCTACGCCGCCGTCGGTCGCCATGACGATGCCGAGCAGGCTTTCTACCTCGCCCTCCAGTGCGAGCCCGAAGAAGACCCGGTCGACGAGGGCGAACCGGTCAATCGCGTGCACGCGCAGGCCTACGCCAACATGGCCGAGGCCATGATGACCCGCCAGGAGTGGGAGCGAGCGATCTACTGCTTCCGCGAGGCCGCCAACCTCGACGAGAGCATCCCGCGTGTCCACGCCCGTCTCGCCGCGGCCCTCAGCGAAACCGGTCGCCACGAGCGCGCCCGCCAGCTCTACCTTCGCGAGCTCCGCGACAACCCTGGCGACATCGACACGCTGCTCGACCTCGGCTGCCTGCTCGTCGACATGAACCGCCTGATGGAGGCTCACGAAAAGTTCCGGCGCGTGCTGGAACTCGAGAGCAACAACCCCGATGCTCACTTTTATCTCGGCGATCTCGCGCTGCGACAGCACCGGCGCCGCGACGCCGAGGCCGCGTTCCGCCTCGTCATGCGCCTCGACCCGGATTACCCGGAGGTCCGGCGTCGCCTCGCCGAACTCGCTCTCGACCGCGCCGAACACTCCGAAGCCAGACGCCTCCTCCGGCGCGAGTGCCGCGATCTCGGCGAGGACCCGAAGAAATTCACCCTCGGCGATCTCGACGACCTCGGCCAACTCCTCCTCGACGCCCGCCTCGCACGCGACGCCGCAAGGGTGTTCGAGAAACTCGTCGAACGCGCATCCGACGATGCCAAGGCCTGGCATTACCTCAGCGTCGCCCGCTTCCAGATGGGCGACCGCGCCGCGGGGATGAGCGCCGCACGCAAGGCGCTTCGCATCGACCCGCGCCTCACCGCTGCCATCCACAACATGGCCCTCGCCAGCATCCAGGAGCGGCGCTGGAAGCGAGCCGGCGCGTACATCGCCCAACTCCGCGACCTCGACCCGGACGACGGTGCGCTGCGTCGTCTGTCGCTGTCGGTCCGCATAGGACGCTTCGTCGAGTTCCTCGGCGTCCTCGCCGGTCGCATCCGCCCAGTCGGCCCCGATCCGTTCGACGAAGAACTGCGCATCGATCCGGCCGACCGCTCGGCCATGGCCCGGCGTGGCCGCGACCAGCAGAGCCAACCCTGATCGCATGGGCATCGGGGCTGACGAACTCCTCGCCAACGGCGCGGTCTACTACGGCAGCAGCCTCGGGCGTGTCGAAGGCGTAGCGAAACACATCGCAGCCAACCTCGGCATTCCGACGCTCATCGATCTCTACGATTCGCCGCTCGCCGGAGCCGAGGCGCGCCGCTTCGTCGTCCTCGCCATGTCCACCTGGTACGACGGCATCCTCCAGGACGACTGGCGCGAACACCACGCGGAACTCGCCGAACTCGATTGGTCAGACACCATCGTCGCGCTCGTCTGCCTCGGTGACCAATACGGCTATCCGCACACCTTCGCCGACGCCCTCGGCATCGTCGCCGAGGCCGTCGAGCCCGGAGGCGCCGCCCTCATCGGCAACTGGGACCCGAAGGCCGATCCCGCGGGCTACGACTTCCGCCGTTCCCGGGGCCTGCGGAACGGCCGCTTCCTCGGCCTCGTCCTCGACGAGGACAACCAGTCCGGCGCAACCGATGAACGCATCAGGCGGTGGTGCGACCAGATCCGGCGCGAACTCAGCGAGCGCTGCTGACGCTCACTCGAACCCCGGCTCGCCGCGCTCGCGCAGAAGACGAGCCGCCTCGTCCACATCCTTGTCCCCACGACCCGAGCAGTTGATCACGATGTGCCGGTCCGCGCCCATCTCTCCGGCGATCCTGACAGCCGCCGCGACCGCGTGCGCCGTCTCGAGCGCCGGGAGCACACCCTCCATCCGCGACAGCAGCAGCATCGAGTCCAGCGCCTGGTCGTCATCGACCGCGATGTACTCCACCCGCCCGACATCCTTCCAGTACGAGTGCTCCGGCCCGACCCCCGGGTAGTCCAGACCCGCCGAGCACGAGTGCACCGACGCCGTCTGCCCGTCCTCGTCCTGAAGCACGTACGAAAGCGAGCCGTGCAGCACCCCCGGCGAACCGTGCGAGAGCGGCGCCGCGTGGCTCCCCAGCCCCGGCCCGCGCCCGCCCGCTTCCACACCCACGATCCGCACGCTGGCATCGTCGATGAACGGGTAAAACAGCCCCGCCGCGTTCGACCCGCCACCCACGCACGCGATCACGCAGTCCGGCAGCAACTTCTTCGAGCCCTCGCCCGCCATCGCCTCCGCGAACTGCTCCTTCGCCTCGCGACCGATGCAGGCCTGCAGATCGCGCACGATCCGCGGGAACGGGTGGGGGCCCACGACCGAACCGAGGATGTAGTGCGTTGTATCCACGCTGCTCATCCAGTCGCGCATCGCCTCGTTCGTCGCGTCCTTCAGCGTTCGGCTGCCCGAGTCCACCGGGCAAACCTTCGCACCCATCATCTTCATCCGAACAACATTCAGGTGCTGACGCCGAACATCCTCCGCGCCCATGTACACCGTGCAGTCCAGCCCAAGGTGCGCGCACGCCGTCGCCGTGGCCACGCCGTGCTGGCCTGCGCCGGTCTCCGCAATCACCCGCCGCTTGCCCATCCGCCTCGTCAGCAGCGCCTGCCCGATGGTGTTGTTGATCTTGTGCGCGCCCGTGTGCGCGAGGTCCTCGCGCTTCAGCCAGATCCGCGCTGCCCCGTCCTTGCCGGCACGCTCCGCCGCCAACCCGCTCAGCCGCTTCGCCTCGAACAGCGGCGTGGCGCGCCCGACAAACGTCTTGAGCAGGTGATCCAACTCCGCGTGAAACGCGTCGTCCGCGATCGCCTCGTCGTACGCCCGCTCCAATTCGCGAAGCGCCGCAACCAGCGTCTCGGGCACATAGGTCCCCCCGAACGCCCCGAATCGGCCGCGAGCGTCAGGAACACCCGAGAGCGGGGAAACAGATTCAGTTGCACTCGTCGTCATGCGTCCAGTGTAGACGCGATCAGCACCCTCGCCCGGTCTCGTGCACCTTCCGGCTACGATACGGGAATGTCCGAAATCCTCACCGAACTCTGGGACATCCTGGTCCCCCTGCTCGTCGCCGGCCTCCTCGGTGGCTGCATCGGCTGGGAACGCGAGACCGCGCGCAAAGCCGCCGGCCTGCGCACCCACATGCTCGTCAGCCTCGGCTGCTGCGGCTTCATCGCCGTTTCGATGCGCTTCGCGACCGAGCAGGCCGCCCTCGACGACGGCTTCTCCATCGCCCTCGACCGCATCATCCAAGGCGTGATAACCGGCATGGGCTTCGTCGGCGGCGGGGCCATCCTCCACTACAAGGACCACATCAAGGGCCTGACCACCGCCACCGGCATCTGGGTCGCCGGAGCCATCGGCCTCGCCTGCGGACTGCGCGAGTACATCGCCGCTGTCGTCCTGACAGTACTCGCCCTGACCGTCCTGCTCGCCTTGCATGATGTGAAGCAGAAGGCTCAGGAGAAGTCCGATGCCGATCCCGAAGAGACCGAAGCACCGGACGACTCCTCCGACTGAGCCCTAGCCCGCCGGCAGGTCCGGCTCGCTCACCGAAAAACCCGGGCCCGCGAGCACCGCATCGTCCTCGCCCGGATCGAACTCGCGCTCGGCACGGTCCGCCGTCTCGCTCCCGCGCTTCTCGTTGACGAAGATCAGGATCACCGCCCCGACGATGAAGAACACCGCGAGCGCCAGCAGCGACGGCACCGAGCCCAGCGTCGATCGCACCGCCCCGAAGATCAAGACCCCGATCGCACCCGCCAGCTTGTAGGTCAGCCCCCACAGGTTGAAGAACTCGCCCGTCCGGTGCGCCGGCGTGAAGAACCCGACCGTCGCCCGCGTGCTCGCGCCGATCCCGCCCAGGGACGCCCCGATCATCCCCGTCACGATCCAAAGAGGCCACACCGGGAAGTCCGGGTTGTTCGCCCGCGCCCACGCCAGCGCCGCCAGCGACAGCGCGACAGCCGTCCACATCCCGAGCCAGAACCACACCGTCCGCCGGTGGCCCACCCGGTCCTGGAAACACGCCGTCGAGATCGCACCACCCCCGGCGCACAGCGTGCTCACCAGCATGAAGATCACCAGCTTCGTGTCGTCGAAACCGAAGTCGTCCTTGGCGATTACCCCCGCGAAGAAGATGATCGCCTGCACCCCGAACCCGTAGATGAAGAACGCGCTCAGGAACGCCGTCAGATCGCGAAACGCCAGCGCGTGCGTTACCGTCGTCTTGAGCTGCGCAAACGTCAGCGACAGCACCGACCGGTCTTCCGGCAGCGGGCGCGCCTTCGCCTTCTCCTTCAGCAGCAGCACCGTCGGAAGCGCCATCACGAGGAACCACAGCCCCGCGAACACGAACAGCGGGCGCCAATTCTCCGGCCCCGCCGGGATCACGAACTTCATCAGCAGCGCCGTCAGGATCAAGAGCAGCAGGGCACCCACGTACCCCATCGTCCAGCCCGTCGCCGAAACCCGCCCCATGTTGCTCCGCTTGGCCACCTCCGGCAGGAACGACGCCAGAAAGTTCTCGCCGACGTTGTACGCGATGTTCGCCGGGATGTAGATCAGCATCGCGATCGCCAGCGCCCACCCCGTGCTCGCGCCCGAAGGCACCAGCGCCAGCCCGCACGTCAGCGCGACGCACGCGATCCCGAACCACACCAGGAACTCCTTCTTCCACGCCTTGTAGTCCGCCAGCACCCCCAGCACCGGACCCAGGAGCACCACCGCAAACAGCGAGATCGCCACCATCAGCGACCACAGGAAATCGTCGGTCTGCTCGTTGTTGACGACGATCTCCTTGAAGAAGATCGCAAACAGCAGCGTGTTGATCAGCAGCGTGAACGACTGGTTCGCGAGGTCGAACATGCCCCACGCCCAGACACGCACCGGGTCGTCCAGCCCTCGAAACGGATTGAGCCTCGCCAGTCTCACCCGCCCAAGGTACCCGCTGGCGCTCACTCGCGAAGCCGAACCCTCCGGGTACCCTGTGCGCCCCGACCCCGCCTTCCGGAGCGCCGCTTCGCCATGACCCTCCGCCACATCGCCCTCATCGTTGGCCCCTTCCTCGCCGGCTTGGTCTACCTGCTCTGTCGCGACCTCGGCTCGATGGACCACGCCCCGGCCGCCGCCGCCGCCGTCACCGTCCTCTGCGCCGCGTGGTGGTGCACCGAGGCGCTCCCCATCCCCGCCACCGCCCTCGTCCCGTTCGCGCTCTTCCCCTTCCTCGACGTCCTCGATCACGGGCAACTCGCCCGCGCCTACGGCGACCCGTTCATCCTGCTCTTCCTCGGCGGGTTCATGCTCTCCAAGGCCGCCGAGAAGTCCGACACCCACCTCCGCGTCGCCCGAGGCATGCTCCGCCTTGTCGGCACCTCCTCCAGCCCGCGCATCGTCATCGGCTTCATGCTCGCCACCGCCTTCTGCAGCATGTGGATCTCCAACACCGCGACCGCGCTCATCATGCTCCCAGCCGCGATCGCTATCATCAAGAACAAGCCCGACGCCAAAAAGTTCACCGTCGCGCTCCTCCTCGGCATCGCCTACGGCGCCTCCATCGGCGGCGTCACCACCCTCATCGGAACACCCCCCAACGGCGTCTTCGCCTCGATCTACAAAGAGAGCGTGGACGTCGAAGTCACCTTCTTCAACTGGTTCAAGGTCGGCCTGCCCGTCTTCTTCATCATGTTCGCCATCGCCGCCTTCTACCTCACACGCGGGCTCGAGCCCTACGGCGACTTCGAGATGAAGAAGCGCGCCGCCTGGACCACCGCCCAGAAGCGCGTCCTCGCCGTCATCACCCTTGTCGCCATCGGCTGGATCACGCGCACCGCCCCGTACGGCGGCTGGTCTGAGTGGCTCGAAATGGGCCTCGTCACCGACGCCACCGTCGCCCTCCTCGGCGTCGTCGCCATGTTCCTCATCCCCTCCGGCGAGCGCACCGAGGAAGGCGAGCGCAAACGCCTGCTCGACTGGGACACCGCCGCCGACATCCCCTGGGGAGTCCTCATCCTCTTCGGAGGCGGGCTCGCCATCGCCGCGGCGTTCAAGCAGACCGGTCTCGACGAGTCCATCGGCACCTCGCTCAAGGCAATCACGGACCTGCCGCCCATCCTCGTCGTGCTCGTGCTCTGCCTCGCCGTGACCTTCCTTACCGAGGTCACCTCCAACACCGCGACCGCGACCCTGCTCATGCCCATCCTCGCGGCCATGGCCGTCGCCGCCGGCCTCGACCCCGCGACCTACATGATCCCCGCGGCACTCTCCTGCAGCTTCGCCTTCATGCTCCCCGTCGCCACCCCGCCCAACGCCATCGTCTTCGGCTCCGAGCGCCTGGACATCAAGGACATGGTCCGCAAGGGCTTCTGGCTCAACATCATCGGCGCGTTCGTCATCACCGCGGTTTGCACGGTCGTGGTCGACCGCAAGACCGGCATCGACGGCGACCGCCCCGAAGTCTCGGTGGAAGCGGTGGAGTCTGACAACACAGCGGAAGAACCGAACTGACCAAGAGTGCCGGGGTCTAGCCCGACAACGTCGGGCGTAGGCCCCGCGGACAACGGAAGTGCTGATCGAACCACCAGCACCCATCCTCCCAGTCCCCCTCCCTCTCCCCTCGCGGGAGAGGGCCGGGGTGAGGGGTTCGCACAGGAGGTGCGACGACGTGTCAGACCCCCAACCACTCCCCCAAAAACCCATTCTCCAGGTTCTTCGTGTCGTTCGTCATCCGCCCGAACCCCATGTGCTCGCTCGGCGCGCCCGTCTCGTCCCACGCGTGCATCCGCGCCAGATCCGGGTCCACGCCGCGGCTGGCGTACTCCTCGCGCACGGCATCGACGAACGACTCCATCGGTTCGTACGGCACCACCTCATCCAGACGGCTATGCACCGCCAGCAGCGGCACCGTCGGCATGTCCGACACCTGATTCAGCGGGCTCATCGCCTCCACCCGCTCCGCGCTCACCTTGGGCCAGCGCATCGACGCGAAGTCGCCGGTCGTCGCCTCCAGCACCACCGCCTTGAACGGGTTCTCCAGCCCGAGCGAGCACAGGCGCAGCAGCGTCACCATGCCGCCCGCCGACATGCCTCCG
>JANSXG010000204.1 GCA_024743075.1 bacterium
GCCGGCGTCGGCCGCGGCGTTCGACCGGGCTTTGGCCCTGTACCCCGAGACGATCCGCGAGCGAATCGGCGAGGTCGAGCTGCGTCGGGAACGCTCCTATGGCGTGCCCGCCGACGCACCGCTGATGGTTCGGCTGATGGGCGACGCGGTGTACGCGTACTACAGCATGAATAGTGACGCGATCACGCTGCTCGATGCGGGATTTGCCGAGCGGGCCCGGTGGACGGGTGGCGATGCGAGCGAGGCCGAGGTCGCCGGCCTGATGGTCGATCTCGGGCTGCTGATTGAGGGAGGCGATGTTTCGGCGGCGTGGGATCGGTTCGTCGGGGTCGTGCAGGGATGGCCGGGCGAAGCGCCTCTCGATGGGAACATCCGATTCGGCGACAAACGGGTCCTCGACCGGTTCGTCCGTCTGGGCGTTGGGCGCGCGCTGGCGCGCGACTGGGAAGAAGCCGGCTCGCTCAACCTCGAGCAGCAGATGGTGCACGAGTTGGCGCACGCGCTCCAACTCGGAGGGTCGCTGATGGCCGCTTCGGGTCGAATGGCGGCTTGGGGAACGCTCTCAGGCTGGAAGCGGGGCGACACTGGCGAGGCGTTCGATGGGTTTCACGGTGGCATCATCATGCTGGAGAAGCCGGCGGTGCTCGGGCGGCTGCTCGTCAGCAACGATCGTGGTGAGGGGCTCTACACGCACGCTCGCTCCGCCCGCTTCGTCAACCTGTACGCCCGCTACGACGCGCGCGAGGACTACGCGGAATCGGTGCGTCTGTTCATCGAAGACCCCGATCGGCTGATCCGCATCGACCCGACGAAGTTCATGTTCATAAACGCTCTCGGCTACAACGCAACGCTGAGTCTTTCGCAGCCGGGGCCGCTCTGGATCGGTCAAGCGGAGGTCGAAGAGCGTGGCTGGCGCGATCTCGTGCGGCGTGGCGCCAGAGAATTGCTGGAGGAGCGCGAGGGCATCGAGGTCGATCCCCGCACGGTCGCCGGGTTGCTTCGGGCGCACGCTGTGGTGTTGCGCGCCGCGGACCTGCCCGAGTGCGACGTCTTTCGCGAAGCCCCGACCGATGCCCCGGACGCCATCCGTCTCGCGCTCGACCCGGAGCATTTCTCGGTGGAGATCGACGGCAGGCGATTCGGCCCAGACGCGGCTGTTGTTCGACGGCTGCTCGCCGATGCGGTGACCGATTGGTATGACGACGATGCGTTCTGGCGGGAGATGGACGGCCTGATCGAGCCGAGCCCGGAGACCCTCGAGGAAGAGTTCGCAGAACTCGCCGAGATCGACGACCCGCAGGCGCGGGCGATGAGCGCGTCCCGGCTGTTCTCAAGGTTTAGCGTGCTGTCCGATCGTCGGGCTGCCGAAATGATGGCGCGAGAGGTCCGCGCGATGCGCGCTGTGGACCGTCACGTTCTCGCAGAACTGTTGAAACTCCGCTACGCGCTCGGCACCCGATCCTCCGTCTCGGCCGATCTCGTCGGCTCGTGGGCAAACTCCGTGATGATGGATGGTGCCGGGTATGACACGATCGAGCTCGGGCGTGGGCTCGTCGATCTGCTGCTCCGCCAGGGCGAGATTGACCGCGCGATCGACGTTGCGCAGTCGCTGAAAGGCGACCTATGGGGGCAGATTCGGCGCGCCGATGCCCTGTGCGCGATCGCTCGATCGACCGGCGACACGGCGCTGCTCGATGCGGCCGCGGCTTCTGCTGCGGACCGGACGCCGTCCGAAACGACGAAGTATGTTCTAGGGATGGTCCAAGCGGCGCGCCAGGCGATCGCCGACGCCGAGGAGAGTGACGAATGAGGCGATGTGTGCTTGCGAAACTGATCGTAGGAATGTCTCTTGTGGGCGTTTTCGCGCCCTGGGCGACGGGCCAGGTCGACTACCGAGCGCAGCAGAGCGCGGTGAAGGACCAGGGCCGACGCGGGACGTGCGCGGCGTTCTCCGTCTGTGCCGCGATGGAGACCTTCCCCGGCGTGCCGACGGACCTGAGCGAGCAGATCCTGTACGCGACGATCAAACTCCACCAGAACAACACCGATCTATGGCGCCGCGCGCTCGGGATCGACCCCACCATCTCGGAGGGCGATGCACTCGGGACGTACGCGCAGCTCGCGCGCACCCTTGGTACCTGTGCCGAAGACGTCTTCCCCTACAACCCGAACCCAAAAGCCGTGCCGGACGCCGTGCCGGATGAGGTTCGGCGTTACCTCGAGCTCGCACAGGTCACACCGGAGGATTTGGAGCAGCTGCGTCGCGCTGTCGGCGTGTTCCGCCTTGATATGGCGGACGATGGGCTGCTCCAACTCGACGCCGCGAAAGATGTCGTTCGGATCAAGGCGGAACTCGACGCGGGGAGAATGGCGATCCCGGTGAGTTATGTCATCCATGTCAGTGCGTGGCCGGGGCTGGACGAACTCGGAAATACCGACGCGACCGGGGTGCGCGACATCGTGCATCCGGGCATGCTCGAGCAGTTCGGGCGTCCCGGAGAGCCTTGGATGACATACAACGAGGCGAAGATGTCCTGCATGAAGAGCGGCGAGGACCTCATCGAGGGTCTCCGAAGCGGCAAGTGGGCGCGCCGGGCGCACTCGCCTCAAGACGCGTACGGCGGCCACGCCGTCACCATCGTTGGGTACGACGACGTCGGGTTCATCGTCAAGAACTCCTGGGGCACCGAGTGGGGGACCGACGGGTACTGCCGGATCGCGTTCGACTACCACCGGCTTTACGCGATGGAGGCGCTGCTGATCGACGGCGTCACCATCCACCAGTGGCCATCGAGTTCGCTCAAGCGGCGTCCGGAGATTGAGAACGCGCGTTGGCGGGTGAAACTGACGCCGGCGCGAGACGACGCCGGTCTGACGCTGTCGTCTTGGGCGCTGGCCCCGCGCCAGCCCGATGTCCAGGTCGTCGAGTACACCGTCTACACCTCGTCGGGAGACGCCTCGTGGGAGGTGCTGACCCGCTCAAATGTGCTCGTCACCGATCAGAAGCACGATTGGTCGGCCGCTCTGTCCCTATCGCCGGAGCAGACTGATCGCCTGGGCGAGTCGGGAATGTTGTTCATCAAGGTGCGCTACGGGTACTTCACGCTGGACGACCCGACGCGCATGGAGGATGCGGTCTTTCCGGTCGAGCGTCAGTTCGGACCATTTCAGACGGGAATGGAGGGGGCCTTCGATGTTGCCCCCACAATAGGTGGGTAGTTGCCGCCGCTGAGATTTTTTCCTTTGAACAACGGCTCCCTCTGTCTACCTTTGAATAGGTCGGGCTGAGTTCCGTGCGTCAGCCCGCGTCGGCCGTGGTGAGTCTCCGCGTCCGTCCAGCCAAATCTGTGCGCACAGAGGAGTTGAGAGAAATGAAGAAGTTGACCGCTCTGGCTATCGCCGTCATCGCCGGTGCCGCCTCGACCGCCGTCGCGGGCCCGCCGTCTGAGTTCTTGGTCGTTCCGGACTCGAGCAATGACATTCTTGTGACCTTCAGCCCGTTTGACGGGTCGCTGATCAATTCAAACTTTGCCACGATCGGCGGCGGCACGCCCAAGCACGCGCTGCAGGTCGGCAACGAGATCTGGGTCAGCAACCAGCTCACCGACCAGGTGGATCGGTTCACCCTGAACGGAGCGTTCGTTTCGTCAATCGTGGGTGGCCTGGACAACATTAAAGGTATGGAAGTCGTCGGCAACGAGGTCTGGGTGACCAACGCCGGGTCCAACAACGGTGCTCCGGGGAACTCGATTGTGAAGATCGATATCGGCTCCGCGACCATCAGTGGTTCTTCGCCGACGAGCGGTTCGCTCTTCGACGTCATCAACTACCAGGGGCAGGTGCTCGGCACCAACATCACATCTGAAGATCTTGAGTTCTACGATGCCGGCGGCAACTTCGCGAGCGTTTTCCACGCGTCGGACGGCGTTTCGGGAATCGACTTCCCGCAGCAGGCGTTCGCGCGTGACAACGGTGGCCTGCTCGTCGCCGGTTTTTCGCCGACTTCCGGCGTGTATGCGTACGACGCAGCCGGCAACGATCTCGGCATTGTCGCCGGTCTCGATAGCGGTGCCCGTGGCGTCTACGAACTCGGCAACGGCAACATCATGTGGACCAACGGTGCCGGCGTCTGGGTCACCGACCCGAACACGGGCCAGGTGACGCAGGTGTACGACGGCGGCTCCAGCCAGTACATCGACCTCGTCGTGATCCCGGCTCCCGGTGCCGCGGGCCTGTTGGCTCTGGCCGGCTTCGCGTCGACCCGTCGTCGTCGCTGAACAGATTCCATCTCTGCATGAGATCGCTGCCGGCGGCTTCCCAGCCGCCGGCTGTTTTCGTTTGTGCCCCGTCGGGCTGGGAATAAGGTCGAGGTTGGTTTCGCTACACTTGCC
>JANSXG010000088.1 GCA_024743075.1 bacterium
GATGAGTTCAATCCCTTGCTCGATCTGCAGTTGAACACGTCGGACGGACGGACATCGACGTTTCAGTTGCTCGCGATGGATCCGATCCGGCGTACCGCGGCGGAAGGCAACCTCGGTTTCTTCTGGGCGGAGTCGGAGGAGCAGTTCGACGCGATACTCGACGATGCCGGTCCGGCACGACTGACTTTCTTGGTTCCGAGCAGCGACGGTGACCCGGTGGTCGTCTCGACGCGGATCACCGAACTTGAACTGGAGAATCCGGACTCTGCGATGAAGCCCGTTGGAACGACGGGCTGGGAGTTCCGGGTTCAAGCGGTGGCGAATGGTCTTGAGATAAACCCCGGCGTAGCTTCAAACTTCGCGATCGTTGAACTGGTTTCGCCGTCCGGTCAGCGTGTGCTCCGGTACGTGGCGACCAACCCGAACGAGACGCGCGACATCGATGCGATGGCCGATCCGCCGTATGTGTTTCCGGACCCGGCGATCGATGTGGCATACGAGCGGGTGCAAATGCCGGCGATCAGTTTCGTGGGGCGTGTGGGCGAGCGGCGGTTCACGATGGTGGAGCGGCTCCGCAACGGCAGCACGCGTCAGCAGACGGTCGGCCTCGGCGACACCATCGACCTCGGCGACGGGAACACGCTTCGGATCACGCGATTCGCGCCGAACGCGGTTGCGCAGACGAAGCCGGTGATCGTTCCGGATCAGCAGCGCGATGCGGATGTTGATCGCTCGCATCACTACGCGATGATCAAAGCCGAGATCGGCGAGCAGCGGGACTGGCTGGCGTTCCACAAGTACACGGATATGTCCGAAGCGCTGTCGCTCGCCGGGCTTACGCGTTACGAGCCGACGGTGTTTGAGACCGCTGACGGTCGCCAGATCGAGGTCATGTTCGGGCGCCAGCGTCGCGACCTCCCGGCCCCGGTCGTGCTGGAGGACTTCGTGCTCACAGCGCACATCGGTGGGTTTTCAGGCGATGCCGGTCAGATCCGCAACTGGACGAGCGAGCTGCGCTTCCTGCCCGAATCGGGCGAGCCGGTGAGGCGAGAGATCTCAGTGAACAATCCGAAGCACTTCGGCGGGCTCGCGTACTTTCAGTCGTTCTGGGACGCGCCGCGGGCAAGCCAGGGTCGTCCGACTTCAGCGGGCATGGCGTTCACCGGGCTGGGCATCGGCAACCGTGAGGGCGTCTGGACGGCGCTCATCGGCTCGTGCCTGTCGGTAATCGGCATGATCTACACGTTCTACGTCAAGCCGATCATTCGGCGACGGAGACGCGAGTTGGTTTTGGCGGGGCTCAGGGTTTCAGAAGAAGGGGGCGTCTCGTGAGTACCCGTCCGTTGCATGTGCTGATCGGGGCGCTGCTCGCCGCGGCGTTCTCGATGCTGATCATCTCGATGGTGACGCGACCCGCGCCGCTGGATCCCGGTTCGTTCGGCGCGAAGGTCGAACTCCAGCCGCTGGATCGGATGGCGGTCTATCACCAAGGGCGGCTGAAGTCCTTCGAGTCGTTTGCGAACGAACTGATGGGTTTCGTGTCGGGCCGGGAGAGGTTCAACGGCCTGCCGCGTGACCTGCTGTACCTCGACATGATGTTCCGCGCTCCGAGCTATCAGGACGCGGACCTGATCTACATCAAGAACAAGTCGATGCGTCAGCAGATCGTTGAAGCGCTGGACGATCCGGTCGGGTTCAATGCACCGGTTCAGGAGGGACTCGGTCCTCGCCTTGACCGTTTCATGGAGTCCGGGCTGATCTCGGCACGGCTGCTCAGTGATCCGCGCGTCGAGGCGCTGAAGAGCGAATGGCGGTCCGATCTGATCAAGACGGCGAAGTTTGTCGACCGGATGGAATCGGCCGTTGGCCTCGTGGACCAGAACTCGCTCGCTGGGCTGCTGCGCGTCGTGCCGCCGCCGTCGGGAGATCCGAACGAGCCGTGGCTTTCGGTTCGTGACCTGCAGGTTGAGTCCGTGAACCCGGATCAGGTCCGTCCCGAGGCGCGTCGCATCTTCGACGCGATGCCCGACGATCTGCGGAACGACCTCCTCGTGCAGTGGCGTGGACTCGTCGAGGCATGGGTGAGCCAGAACGCCGAACAGGCCAACGACGCGATGGTCGGGTTCGCGGAGTTGCTTCCACGGGTCTCGCCCGAGATCTATCCGGAGCCGGCTCGCATGCGGTGGGAGGGGCTGTACTTCCAACTCAAGAACCTGACCTGGGTGTGGCTTGTCTATCTGCTGTCGTGCATCTTCCTGCTCATGGCGATCGTGTTCCGCTGGGACGGCGCACGCGGGCTCGGTGTCGGCGTGTTCGGCGTCGCCTTCCTGTTGCACACCGCCTCCATCGGGCTCCGTTGGTGGGTGTCCGGTCGCTGGCCCAATTCGAACATGTTCGAAGCCGTGACCACCGCGTTCTGGTTCGGTGCAGCGGCGGCGGTTCTCCTCGAGATTTGGGGTCGCAAGACGCAATTCCGGAACATGTTCCTGCTGACCGGCGCGGTCGGGAGCATGGTCGCGATGATGTCGGCGAACTTCTCGTCGAAGCTCGATGCGAGCATCAACAACATGATGCCGGTGCTGCACGACCTGTGGCTGTATATCCACACCAACGTGATCATCGCCAGTTATGCGCTGATCTTCATGGCGGCGGTGTCGAGCCTGCTCTACCTCGGATGGCGGATGATCGGCGGCGGGCCGGACTACGCCCGCGTCGGCGGCACCGAGATGCTGATGGAAGCCGCGGCAGAGGGGGAAGCGTCGGTCGCGAAGAAACGCCGTGCTTCGCTCGGTGAAGTGTTCGACGGCGCGACGCTCGTTCTGGTCGAGTTCTCGTTCGTGCTGCTGTGGGCGGGCATCGTGATGGGCGCGATCTGGGCGGATCACTCGTGGGGACGCCCGTGGGGCTGGGACCCGAAGGAAGTGTTCGCGATGAACACCTTCCTTGTGTTCGTGATCATGCTGCACGTGCGGCTGAAAGCTCGAGACAAGGGTTTATGGACGGCGCTGCTCGGGCTCGTTGGCGCCGGTGTGATGGCGTTTAACTGGATCGTGATCAACTTCGTGATCTCGGGACTTCACAGTTACGCGTAAAGGGGTCCGCCTCAGTCGAGCATGCGCAGTTTGAAACTCTTGTCTTCGTAGACGACGTCCATGCTCACGAACGTGGTCTCGTTGAGTCGGCCGCCGGGGATCGTGATGCGGTAGGCGTTGCGCCCGATGCGTTCGAAGCCGGCGCCGGGCGTCTGATCGCCCGCGGGGATCATGATCAGCAATTCCGTAATGGCTCTGGCGTACTCTTTGACAAAGTCCAGCGCTGCGGTCGGTTGCAGGCCACGCTCTTCGTAGGCGTTCTTGAGTTGCTCGCTCAGTAGCTGCTGGTAGAGCAGTTCCCATTCCTCGTCCCGGATTGTTCGGCGCAGGTGGAAGACGAGTTCCGCCGGCGAGCGCGAAACGAGCAGGATGTCGCCGTTCTCGAGTTCGCGACGGAGGGTGTTCCCCTCGATCGGCGTCCCCGGAAGGGGCCCGTAGAGGCGTGATGCCACGGCCTCGAGGCTCGCCGTTGTTTGGGCGTTCGGAGCGTCGGGACGGATCCCCCCCTCGGCGCCTTCTACGTTCTGCAGACCCCCTCGCACGGAGATGACTCGCGTGGTTGTCTCGCAGCCGACGCAGATGATGCCGATCGCCGCCGCGATCGCGGCTGCATTTGAAACTCGAAGAGTGCTCCGCATCATGTGGGTATGACTCGTGAATCGCGCTCCGAGTTCGTCTCCCGCTGAAGGTTTGCTGTCCACTCGGCGGTGGGGGATCGACGGTTGCGAAGATCGTGGAGCGGGCTCGTGGCGTCGGGTTGCGGGAAGTCCGTCCGCCGGTGGCAGCCGCGCGACTCCTCGCGTTCGAGCGCCGAGGTGACGATCACGCTCGCCAACTGCAGCATGTTCTGCGTCTCCCAGCCGAACGGGTCATCGAACACCTTGTCCAAGGTGTAGCGGCTCCAGAAGTCGCACATCTCCGCCACATCGCCGAGCGTGGGGCCATTCCGCTCAATGCCGACGTTCCGCCACATCGCCGAGCGCAGCGAACTGCGAACATCGGTCAGATCGAGTTCGCCTCTCTTCGATGACGGCACATCCGAGACGATCTTCGTGGGCTTTCGCGCGGGGCCCGCGCCGTTTCCGCTGCTCGCTTCGGACGCGACGCGCCCGGCCGCCTCACCCATGACAATGGCTTCGAGCAGCGAATTGCTGGCGAGCCGGTTCGCGCCGTGCAGTCCGGTTGAGGCGACCTCGCCGACGGCGAGCAGCTGCGGGACATCGGTCCGACCTTCGAGGTCCGTGTGCACGCCGCCGACCATGTAGTGCGCGGCGGGATTGACCGGAATCAGATCGGTCTCCGGGTGCAGGTCGAACTGCGCGAGGCGCGAGTAGATGCCGGGGAACCGAGTTTCAAAGTCCTCGACGTGACGCGCATCGAGCCAGACGTGCGAGCCGCCAGTCGTGCGGAGTGTGTTGTAGATCGCTGAGGCGACGACGTCTCGCGGCGCGAGTTCCGCGCGTTCGTGGATACCGACCATGAAGCGGTTCATCGACGGGTCGAGCAGGTGCGCCCCCTCGCCGCGGACGGCCTCCGAGACGAGCAGTCGCTCGGCACCGGCGATGTAGAGCGTGGTCGGGTGGAACTGCATAAAGGCCATGTCGGCGAGCGTTGCGCCGGCTCGATAGGCAAGCGCGAGGCCGTCGCCGGTCGCGCTGGGCGGATTGGAACTCTCACGCCAGACCGTCCCGCAACCACCGGAGGCGAGGATCGTGGTTGTTGCCCAGATCACCTGCAATCCGAACTTGCGGTGGTAGGTGATCGCGCCCAGGCACGGCGACCCTGGTTCATCGCTCGCGGTCAGAAGATCCAGCACAAAACAATCACTAAAAATCCGGACATCGGGGGATGGGGCCAACGCCGCGGCGAGGGCTCGGCCGAGTTCTGCGCCGGTGGCGTCGCCGTCAGCATGGATGATGCGTCGAGTCGAGTGCCCGCCTTCCTGGGCGAGTTCGAGGCCCCCGTCGTCTGTCCGGTCGACCCTGAAGCCGATGTCGAGCAGCGTTCGAAGCGACCGGGTGGATGCCTTGCAGATGTGCCGGACCGCGGTCTCGTCGCACAGCCCGGCTCCGGCGGCGAGCGTGTCCTGCGCGTGCAGTTCAGGCGAGTCGGCTTTATCGAGAACGCCCGCGATTCCTCCCTGCGCCCATGCCGTGTTGCTCTGATGCAGTCGCCCTTTCGAGGCCACGATGACTTCGCCCCGCTGCGACGCGATGCGAGCGGCGGTCAGACCGGCCGCGCCGGCGCCGATCACGAGCGTGTCGGTGAAGATTTGTGGAAGCAGCGTCGAGCGGAACGGGATCAGGTATCGACGCTGGCCGGGGAGGGCGTTCATGGGTGGTCGCTCTTGTTCCTGCTTACGGTGCGCAGCGGCAGCCGGGACCGCACCCGGAGGCCGACGCGGAGTCCTGCTGTTCGCCGAGAATCCGATCGAGTTTGCGTCTCAGGAACCACGCGTGGTGCTCGACATGGCACGCCGCGTACTCGATCAAGCGACGGAGCGTCACCTCGCCCTGCTCGGGATGGAGCGCCGTGCGTTCGAACATCGGCTCGGGAAGGGTGGCGAGCCACTGGCCGGACCAGCGTCGGAGCGTATGAAGGAGGGCGACATATCCGCCGGCCGGCACTGAGTCGCCTGCCAGGCTCCCGGGGATCTGCTCGGCTGTCGATTCGTAGATGCCGGAGTTCAGGAACGCGTGCTCGTCGAACAGCGTGAGCATCGGCCGATCTTCGGCAACGGTCCGTCGCATCCGGGTCGAGAACACGAGGTCGGCATCTGCGAGGTGTCCGAGCAGCGTCCGGCAGGACCATGTTCCGGCGTTTTCAGAGGGCTCGAAGGTACGCGCGAGGGCTGTGTTATCCAGTTGGAGCACGCGGGCATCCAGGACATGGCTGGCGGTCCGGTATCGCTCGATCAATTGAAGGAGCGGCAGGGACTCAAAGAGTTCCCGGCAAGGCGGGCTCGCGGCCGGCATCGGTCCGTTCGGGCTGGTTTGGGCATGGGCGGTCATTGTTCTTAGGATACGCCCTCGCGGATGATGCTGGCGTCATCCTCCCGCTCTCTCGTTGGATCGCCAAGGAAATCGTCGCTTTGCCCGAAACTTCCGCGCCCCGTTCCTTGAGAAGCGTTCCGATCGCGGTATTCGTCTCCGGCGGCGGTCGGACGCTCGAGAATATCGACAACGCGATTCATCGCGGCGATCTGGCGGCCACGATCGAACTCGTCGTGGCCTCCAAGGAGTGCCCCGGCGCGGACTTCGCCCGCCGGCGCGGGTACACCACGGTCGTCGACGGGCGTCTGGACGCCGTGAACGAGGTGGAGCGACTGCTCAACGACTCTGGGGCCCACTGGGTCGTGCTGGCGGGCTACGTCCGCCTGCTGCCGATCCCAGACCGGTGGAGGGGGCGAGTGGTGAACATTCACCCGTCGCTGCTTCCGCGACACGGCGGGCGGGGGATGTACGGGCAGCGGGTCCACGAGGCGGTGCTCAGGGCCGGCGACGCCGAGAGTGGGTGCACGGTCCATCTGGCTGACGGTGAGTACGATCGCGGCGAGACCATCGCGCAGGCCAGTTGCCCGGTGTACCCCGACGATACGCCGCGGACGCTCGCTTCCAGGGTCTTCGAACTGGAGACCGATCTTTACCCGAAGGCGCTCGCCAAGCTTTTCGCCGAGCGTACGGGCTAAGTCCACGGCGCGGAACTCGGTACACTCTCGCCCAAGCACCTCTCGCGACGCCACCTCGCCATGTTCAGACGGCAAAAACGCTCATTCTGGCACGACTTCCGGACGTTTTTCGTCCGTGGCCTCGTCATTTTGCTTCCTTCGCTGCTGACTTTGGCGATCCTGCTCTGGGCCTACAACTTCCTGAAGTCCAACATTGCCGAGCCGATCAACTGGGCGGTGCAGCGAGTCGTCATTCAGGCGGTCCCGCAGGTGTATCCGAACGAACTTGACCGGCCGAGCTGGTACCTCGCTGATCGCGACGAGATTATCCGTCGCGCCCCGAGCAGTTATCGAAACTACGCCGATCTGCCCACCGGGCAACGCCGATCGATCACACGCCAGATCCGGTCCGAGCAGCTTCGGGAGTACTGGCGCGAGCGCTGGTACCTTCAGGGAATCGGGTTCGTCGTCGCGATCACCGCGGTCTATCTCGCTGGCGTGCTCGTCGGCAACTACCTCGGTCGGAAGCTCTACGTCCGTTTTGAGAGCTGGCTGATTCGAATCCCGATCATCAAGCAGGTCTACCCGAGCGTGAAGCAGATCGTGGACTTCCTCATCGGCGAGGACACCTCGAGCAAGCTGCCGACATCAGGACGCGTGGTCCTCGTGGAGTATCCGCGCATGGGGATCTACACCGTTGGGCTTCTGACCGGAGGCACGCTGAAGTCGATCGAGAAGATCGCGGGGGAGCCGAGTGTGACCGTGTTCATCCCCTCAAGCCCGACCCCTTTCACCGGATATACCATCAACCTCGCGGCGAGCGAGGTGTATCCGATCGACATCAGCTTCGACGAGGCCATCCGCTTCGTCGTTTCTGCTGGCGTGCTTGTGCCGGTCCGTGAACAGGTGGAGGATTCGGGGCGTTTACCGGGCGACGCTGAGCCGGAGGCTGGCGGTCAGAACGGCTCAGACGAGGCTGATTCGGATTCCGGCACCGCCCGCGTATAGCGGCAAGTATGGGGACTCGTCGTTACACTTGTGGTTCGCTCCGCGGTTATGGACGGAGTCATCGGAGGAACCCACGCGATGCGGATTGAAGTCACCGGCCGGCACATGGATCTGACGGAGTCGATCAAAGAGCAGGTCGCGGAAAAGGCCTCCCGGCTCCCGAAGTACTACGACGGCGTGCAGGAGATCGATATCGTGATCGAGCAGTCCAACCCCGGGGGGTTCCATGTCGAAGTGCGTGTGGACAGCGAGAAGCACGACACTTTCGTGGCCAAATCGGAAGGGTCGAATATGTACGGGTGCCTGGACTCGTGCATCGATAAGATGACCCGACAGTTGACAGACTTCAAAGAGAAGCTGAAGAACACCAAGCGCTGAGCGAGGCGAGGACCGATCGCCTCAGGGGTGCCGGAGACCGAACTGATGAAGATGTTGGATATCGTTTCCAAGGACGCCATCGTTGCCCAGCTGGAGTCCGATTCGCGCGACGGCGTGATCAAGGAGCTTGTCGGTGCGCTGATCAGCGCCGGCAAGGCCGAAGAGGGCATGCGTGAGGACCTGACGGCGAAGGTTCTTGAGCGCGAGCGTCGCGGTTCGACCGGATTCGGCAAGGGTGTCGCGGTTCCTCACGTGAAGCATCCCGACGTCGACACGATGGCCGCGGCGATCGGCATCAGCGAGAACGGTGTCGACTTCGATGCGCTCGACAAGCAACCGGTCTATTCGTTCATCCTCCTGCTCTCGCCGCTCGATCGTCCCGACGAGCACCTGCAGGCGATGGAAGTGATCTTCAAGAACCTGAATCAGGACAGCTTCCGTAGATTCCTTCGCCAGTCCACCTCGACAGAGGATGTGGTCACTCTGCTCGAGGACGCGGACAACAACGATCTGCCCGCCTGAGCGCCCCCTCTTTTCGTCCGTCGCGAACAGCCCCTTCGGTCCTGTGGAAGTGATCCATGTCGCAGTCGGCGACATCCCGTGTCACCGTGCCCAACCGCCTGGGGCTCCACGCGCGCCCGGCGATGGAGTTCGTCGATAAGGCGAACACCTTCGCGTGCGCGGTCACGGTCAAACGCGTCGACGGCGACGAGACCGTGGACGGCAAGTCGATCATGCAGATGATGCTGCTCGCCGCGACGGTCGGCACGGAACTCGAGATCGCCTGCGACGGCGACGACGCGCCGGACGCCTGCGACGCGCTGGTGGCCCTTGTGGAAAGCGGGTTCGGGGAGTCGTGAGCGCGCGGGCGGTTGGGTCTCACCCCGGTACCGGAGCCAGATCCCGTTCATCAACCCGTTCGATCTTCGCCCCGAGCGTTCGGAGTTTCTGTTCCATCTGCTCGTATCCGCGATCGAGGTGATAGACCCGGCGGATGACCGTTTCGCCCTCCGCCGCGAGTCCCGCCAGGACGAGGGACGCCGAAGCCCGCAGGTCTGACGCCATGACCGGGGCGCCGACGAGTTGCTCGACTCCCGACACGACCACCGTGGAGCCTTGACGGAAAAGGCTCGCGCCCATGCGTGACAGTTCGGCGACGTGAAGGAAGCGTTGTTCGTAGATCCGCTCGGTGATGACGCTGTTGCCATCCGCGAGGCAGGCGAGGGCCATGAGCTGGGCCTGCAGATCGGTCGGAAATCCCGGGTGCGGCTGGGTCGAAACAGTTGTCGGGCGGACGGCCGCTTCGCGCCAGGCTTCCACGGTCCGCCTGAGCGGATCGGCATCAGGACCGTCGGCGGCGCGCACGCAGACGCCCATGCGCTCGAACTGATCCTGCGCGGCGATCAGGGCATCGGCCGGGTAGTTCGTCAGCCGGAGGCGACTGCCGGTGATCGCGGCGGCGAGTACATATGTCCCGGCTTCGATCCGGTCGGGGATCACCCGATGCTCGGCGCCGCCGAGGGACTCGACTCCGTGGACGGTGATCCGGGGCGTGCCTGCGCCCTCGATCCGGGCGCCCATTGAGTTCAGGAGCCGTGCGACATCGACCACCTCGGGCTCGCAGGCCGCGGCTTCGATGACGGTCGTGCCCTGGGCGAGGGTGGCCGCGGACATGACGTTCGCGGTCCCGAGCACCGTGGGGCCGAACGCACCGCCGAGGAAGACCGTGTTGCCCCTGAGCCGGCCCGACGCGGGAACGCGAGCGACGACGTCTCCGCCGTCCAGGGTGATTTCAGCACCGAGGGCCCGAAGGCCGCGAAGGTGCAGGTCGATGGGGCGGTCGCCGATGGCGCAGCCGCCGGGCATGGATACGCGAGCCTCGCCCCGCTTGGCGAGCATCGGTCCGAGAACGCAGATGCTCGCTCGCATGGTCCGCACGATGTCGTAGGGCGCGAGCGAGAGCGATTCGTCTTCGGCGTAGAGAGTGATGCTCCGACCGTCGCCGGAGTCGTGCTCGTCGATCGAGCACCCGAGACGCTCGAGCAGATTCAGCATGTTGGAGATGTCAGCGAGGCGGGGGACGTGATGCAGGGTTATCGGCTGGTCCCCGAGCAGCGCCGCGGCCATAAGCGGGAGGCACGCGTTCTTCGAGCCGTTGATCTCGATGCTACCGCCGAGGGTGTTTCCGCCATTGATTACGAATGCATCCATCGCGTCAGTACTCTCCCTGCAAACCGGCCGGCGGAACTGCCGACCCCGCGTCCGATCATATCGGCCTTTGGCGGGATTCCGGCCCAATCCCGTGCGGTCCCCGATCGAGGGGTTCCCCATCCGTCACAACCCGGCCGTTCCGAGCGCCCGGAGTCTCTCGGCTTCTTTGGAAGTGCGGCGGCGAATCGTACGGTTCAGGTGCAAGTGTCCATTGCATCTGGAACCGCGGCCTCTGCGCCACGGCTCGATTCAGGTGGAGGTTGGTATGAAAGGCAATTCAATGAAACAGACCATCCTTACCGCGCTCGGCCTGATCACCGCCGCGGGCTTCACGCTCGCGCTGATCCCCCAGAAGGCCGACGCTCGAGCCGCCGCGGTCATGGCCGACGACTTCGAGAACCTCCCGATGTCCATCGAACTGACGGGTGTCGTCCGCGACTTCAAGGCGTACAACTCGTCCAGCAACGCCCACCCGGACTTCCAGCAGTACAACCGCGGGCACACCGTCGGGCTCGTTGAGAGCTACCTCGACGACGACGGCAAGCCCGTCCTCAAGGACACTCGCGGCCAACGAGTCAGCAGTCAGTTCCGCGACAGCGACGGCAACAACATCAACCCCGCGATGTACTCACCGGAACTCGGCGATAGCGCCGGCTCGCTCAACAGCCAGTCCGGTAAGTCGATCACCTCCGCCGAATCGTTCCGGGTCTGGTTCCGCGACGACCCCAACTACAACCTCTCCGATATCCATTCGATCGTGCTCGAACGCCAACCCGGCACGAACAAGTATGTCTTCCACCAGCACGACGATCGCAGTCAGGATGGCATCCAGGGCTTCTTCCCCGCCGACGGCAAGCTCTGGAACGACCACAACCACAACCTCGGTCACAACTACTTCCTGACCTTCGAACTCGAGACCGAGTTCGTCTACCAGAGCGGTCAGGATCAGACCTTCACGTTCGTCGGCGATGACGATGTCTGGGTCTTCGTGAACGGCGAACTGGTCATCGACCTCGGCGGTGTCCACGGCGCGGTCAGCCAGACCATCGACCTCGCTCGACTCGGCCTTGACGACGGCCAGCGCTGCACGCTGACCCTGTTCTTCGCCGAACGCCACACCACCCGCTCGAACTTCCGCGTGGAAACCACGCTGAACCTCCGCACCGCGGAGCTCCCGAACACCTTCAACCTGTACGACTGATCCGTCGTCGGGTCTCGGGTCACACTCAGGCGACGCGTCCCGACCGGGGCGCGTCGTTTTTCGTTGGGGAGCGGTTCAGGGCTCGGTCGGCAGGGACCGCGCGACCCAGCCGTTCAGCCCGTCCCGCATGAAGTACACCCGCTTCAGGTCGGCTCGCAGCAAGCGCTTCGTGAGCGCTATCGCCGTGGCCGATCCCGGGTCGTTGCCGTAGACGACGATCTCTCGGGCCCGACGCAGGACAGCGGGAGGCGCTTTCGGGTCGAAGTCTCGCAGGTCGATGTGGATCGACCCGGGGATCCGGCGTTCGGCGTGTTCCGAGGCCGATCGGGCATCCACGAAGACCGTGCCGGCGGAGCCCTCGATTTTCTTCGAAGCGTCGGCGATCGCGATGTTCGTGATCGCCTTGTCCGAAACCGATTTCGAGCAGCCGGGGGCCACCAAAACCAAGATCGCACACGCGAGGTACGGGATTGCCCGGATTCCGACGGAAGTGAGTTTCGCCATGGTTCCAGCATACTTGGATTTTTTCCGGGGCAGACTGGAATCAACGCCGGGTTTGGGCGTTTGATCTTGTGTCATGCCCCGCATCCAACAGATCGTTTCGGCCTGTTCCCTCGTCCTCTGGCTCGTAGCGACCGGCTTCGGAGCGTCTCAACCGGCTCCGGCGATGGACGGAAACAGCCTGGTCCGAGTCTCGGCGATCGCTGAGTATCAGGCGATCCGGGCCGGTGAGTCGGTCTCGATCGCGGTCCGCTTCCAGATCGAGGACGGCTGGCACACCTACTGGAAGAACCCCGGCGACACCGGTGCGGAGATGCGCATTGTCTACGACGGCCCGGAATGGGCCAGCCTGGGCGAGATCCACTGGCCCGCGCCGAAGCGATATGTTTCGCCGGGCGATTTGCTCGACTTTGTCCACGAGGGCACCGTCATCCTGCTGACCGACCTGACTGTGGACGCGGAGGCATGGGAGGCGGCGGGCAAGCCCGAGACGCTCGCGTTCGACCTGAACTGCGAGTGGTTCGTCTGCAAGGAGATCTGCCTGCTGGGCGAGGGCTCAGTGTCACTTGAACTGCCAGTCACCACAGAGACCGCCTACAAGAACCGGGACGCCCTCCAGGCGTTCTCTGAAGCTCGTCGAGCGATTCCCCGTCCGTGGGAGGACGTGCCGGAGCAGATGTATCGCGCCAAGTTCGAGAGCGGGGTATTGACGCTTTCGGTTCCGAGCGCGACCCGTATGACGTATTTCCCGGCGCCCTCGAAGGAACTGGCGCTGCCGGTCGATGCGCTCACCGAGGCCGAGGCCAAGGGCGACACGCTCCGGATCCGCTATCGCGATGAGGCGTCGACTGTGGATTTCCTTGAGGGTGTGCTCGTCTTCGAGCGGGGCCAGCCCGGCGCGGGCAACCACAGCACCCACGCGATCGAAGTCCGCGTGCCCTTGCGGGACGACGCCTCGGATCCACCGAGAGAATAGAGTTGAACCACGCGCGTCGGTCTGCCCGACGTGAAGTCTGCACCGCCGGGGCGATCCCGCTCACGGCGACCAACGCCCTTCGATGGGCGAAAAGGAGTGAAGCATGAAGAAGCGTACGAAACTGGGATTCACTGGATTGCTCGTGGCTGGTATCGCAGCCCTCGGTGCGACAGCGACCGGAGTGGCGGTCGCCGCCCAGAGCAGCGACGCGAAAGCCAAGGTCGGTGAGAAGGCTCCCGACTTCACGCTGCCCGCACTGAAGGGCGACGAGAAGCACACGCTCAGCGATTACACCAAGGACGGCAAGATCGTCGTTCTGGAATGGTTCGCGCCGGACTGCCCCTATGTCGTGAAGCACTACCAGAACACCGAGAAATCCACGGTCAACAACTTGGTCAAGGAGTTCAAGGACAAAGACGTTGTCTTCCTCGCCATGAACTCGGCGCACAGCGGGCACCCGTATGGGAGCAAGGATCGCAATCTGGAGCGCGTCGAGGAGTGGAAGATCAACCACCCGATGCTGGTCGATGCCGACGGCAGCGTCGGTAAGGCCTACGGCGCCCGCACCACGCCGCACATGTACATCATCGACACCGACGGCATCCTGCGTTACGCCGGCGGCCTCGACAACGACAGCAGCGCTCGCGGCATCGGCGATGTGAACTACGTCCGTCAGGCTCTCAACGAGATCCTCGCCGGCGAGACGGTCACCGTGTCTGAGACCCGCCCGTACGGCTGCAGCGTCAAGTACGCCAAGTAATCGGCACTGCCAGTCTTCTTTCGACCAAAGCCGGGTTCGCCCGGCTTTTTTGATGCGCTCACGACTGGTCGGCGTCGAACGATTCGTCCTTCTTCTCGGCCTTGGGAATCTCGGGGCGGTGCAGCAGCATCGCAACGAAGGCGAGCACGCTGAGCATCGCGATCGAGATCATGCCGACCGACTGGTATCCGTAGGGCTTCCACGGGGCCGGCGTCATGATCGTGGTCGGCGTCTGGCCATCGACCCAGCCCGCTTCCATCAGGCGGTCGCGCTCGCGATCCGATGTGGGATCATCAACCAGGCGCAGGTCGACGCGTCCTTCGGTCTGCCTGAGCGCGGTCTGGATCTGGCCGAGTTGGTCGTTGAACTCCTTGGCCTTGCCGACCGAACCGGAGACGCGGAGCAACGAGCCAGCCGTGAAGATTAGTGGCAGCACCAGTCCGACATGGATGCCAATCATGCCGAGCTTGCGGTTGCTCTTGATCATCAGTGACAGCACCGCCGCCGCGACCGAGAGGGCGGCGGCGACCGCCGGGATGATCAACGCCGTCGCCGGTTTCGCACCCGGAGGGGCGACCGTCATCGTGACGAACCCGGAAACGAACAGGCAGACGGCGTACACGAGCATGGTGATGGCGAACTTGATGGGCACGGCGGGTGTCCTTTGCGGAGGGTTCGTCTGTGAGATGGATCAGGCGACTTCGGCGGTCTGCGTCGCGTGCGCCACGGCCGCCTCGGCGAGCAGTTCGACCGGGTCGAACAGCGGCAGGCGGAGCTGGCGCGGGTTGAGCATGTTGGTGGCCTCGGAGGCCCCGAGGATCATCGCCTCGCAGCCCTTGGAGGCGAGTTTCTCAACGACGCCGTTGACCAGTTCGATGGATTCCGGGCGGACCCGTCCGTAGATGGCCTCGCCAAAGATGATGCGGTCGATGGCGATGGCATCGTCCTCATCGGGCACGTGC
>JANSXG010000250.1 GCA_024743075.1 bacterium
GCACTGGCGGGCGAGCCGCCAGTGGCACCCAAGACCACCCATACCCTTCCCCGCTCCGTTCCGAACGTCCCCAGCCGCCCGACTCATCGCCGTCGCCGGATCGACCGCAGGCCTAAAGAGCACCGCCCGAGGCCACCGTCCACCGACACCGCTCGCCGCACAGTCGCCTCAACGGGCGCCCATACCCCCCGAGCGACACCCCACCTTCACACCGATCCGATCCCCTCGAACCGCACCCCGAATCGACGCGTATCGTGGAGCATCCCACGAAAGGCCTCCACGATGAGACTCGTCTCTTCCTTAATCTCGCTTGGTCTCGCTGCCAGCGTCTCCGCCGCTCCGATCACCGTCGAGCCGCTCGTCCGGACCGGCGAGTCCTACAAGGGCATCGCGGGCGAGGTGATCGGGATCGCGCCCGACAGCAGGATCAACAACTCGGGCCAGTGGACCTTCGAAGTAGTCGCGAACAACCCCGACGGCAGCTTGGCGGGTCGATACCTCGTGGCGTACGACGGCATCCGGTTTGATCCGCAGGTCGAGATTCCATTTAACAATGAACTCTCGATACGGTCTCCGGTACCGGGCCGGACGGCCTCGATCAATAATCTCGGCCAAGTTTCAGCAACGGTCGGCGGCCCGGTGTTCGACTCCGAAGGCAATCTCTTTGGTACTCGCTCGATGCTCGTCGTCGATGATCAAGTTGTTGTTCGCAGCGGCGATACGCACACATTCGGTGGGGCTTACCCCAGCAATTTTCTCTCTTCACGATCGATCCTCACAGACGACGGGAGCCTGCTCGTCAACTTCGACCTGTTTTCGAATCCGTTCGCTGACGAAGACACTGTGATCCGCTTCACGCCCGGCTTGAGCGAAGGGTACGAACAGTCGGTAAGCCTGGCTCCCGGGCTGGCCATCGAGGACGGGTACTTCGTACGCAGCTCAAATCGCGTGGTCTGGGGCGCGTATGACCAAAACCAGTTTGGTGACACGGCACACGCCGCTGTAACAACGAACGACGAATTCGATACTGCAGGGTCGATTCTCCTGAACGGCCAGTTCGTGGCACGAGACGGAGAAACTCAACTATTTGATAATGGTCTGCTGAGCATCTTTCCGAACCGTGTTGCGATCAACGACAACGCCGACTTCGTGTATCTCGCCATTGCGCAGAGCAGTGAATGGGAAGGCGGTCGGTACACGGTCATCAAGAACGCGGACGAGGTTGTCTGGGTCGACGACGGGTCCACGCCTGACCTCGCTGGCAAGACCTTCGCGGCATTCATGGGCACCCACCTGTCGCTGGCGAACAGCGGCGATGTGTTCTGGCAGGGCGACTTCTTCGACGCGATGGGAGCACGCTACACCGCGGTCTTCCGCAACTCCCAGATGCTCGCGACCACCGATCCGAGCATCGAAGGGGTACTGCGTCTCGATGGGCTGCTCAGTTTCGATGCAAGCGACAACGGCGAGTGGTTGATCTTCGACACCGAAAGCGGCGTGTTCCGGGCGCAGATCCCCAGCCCCGCGGCCATGACGGTGCTGGCACTCGGCGTTCTCCCGGCCCTCCGCCGCCGACCCTAACCCCCTACGACCGCACCCCCGCGCCGATCTGCTTCTCCAGATTCCCGACAATTGTCGCCATCTGCGGGTCCACCTCCTCGTGGCGCAGCGTGCGGCTTGGGTCGCGGAAGCGCAGGCGCATCGTCACCGACTTCTTGTCCGCGCCAACCTGATCGCCGCGGAACGTGCCGACGAAACTCACCTGCTCGAACAGGTCCACCGCGCTCGACTCCACGACCGACGAGATCTCGGCCCACGGGCGCGACTCCTCGACGATTACGCTCAGGTCGCGCTCGATCGCCGGGAAGGCCGGGAGCGGGTCAAGGTTGGTCTCGGGCGGGAAGCGGTCGACGAGCATCTTCAGGTCGAGCTCGGCGACGACGACGGGCGTGTGCAGCTCCCACTGCTTCTGGCAGGTGCCGGCGAGGATCGCCATCCAGCCGAGCACCTCGCCGTCGACGGTGACCGTCGCCGCGCTTTCGCCCTTGAGGGCCGTGAGGGCTGGTGCCTCGGCGCGGACGCCGATGCGCTCCGCGTCGATGCCCAGCGACTTCAGCAGGTTCTCGATGGACGCGCGCAGCGAGCGCAGCGCGAGCTGTCGCGTCTCGGGCTTCTTGGGCGAGCCGAGCGACGCGTCGACATCCATGAGCATCGCGATGCGCCGGCGCTCGTGGGTCGTGCCGTCGGGGTTGTCCGAGAAGGTGGACGCGATTTCGAACAGGCGCACGCCGCCGGGCGCGCTGGCGCGGGCGTCCTGGTTGGCCTTGCGGCAGGTGAGCAGACTCGGAACGATGCTCGGGCGCAGGAACGGGGCCTCGCGCCGGCGGTTGTCATCGACCTTGAGCAGCACCCGCCCCTCGGGCAGGAACAGGTCCGCGCTCGCCTGGTCGAGGAAGCTGAACGTCACCGTCTCGAAGAAGCCGAGCCCGGCCAGCGTGCGCCCCGCGAGCTCGAGCACGCGCTCGCGATGGTTCCACTGCTCGGGGTGGCGCAGCGTGAGCTGCACCGGCAGTTCCGGCTGCACCTCGATTTGTTCCAGACCGTTGAGGCGGGCGACTTCCTCGATGAGATCGATCTCGCGCGTCACCTCGTGGGCCCGGTTGTGCGGCACGGTGCAGCGCAGCACGCCGGCGGATCCCGGCTCGACGGTGAAGCCGATCGTTTCGAGCAGAACCTGCATGCGGCTGTCTTCGATGTCGATGCCGAGGATGTCGCGACAGCGCTGCGTGCGCAGATCGACCACGTTCTCGGGCGCGAAGTCCGCGCCGACGGAGATGATCGAATCCGCCTCGGACGCGCCGACCAGC
>JANSXG010000266.1 GCA_024743075.1 bacterium
AGCCACGATCGTGGCGATCGACGGAACGCGATTGCGATTGGGAAACATCTGTAATCCTCCTGTTGGCTCGGGTATCTCCGCCCTCCCGAACAACAGGCCGAAATCGCCCCGCGCATCCCGTCACAAATCTCAGAACGATCTCAGTCTGCCACCGTCCAGCGGTCGCGGAGCTCCGCGGCCAGAACCTCGTCGCCCGCTTTTTCTAGAGCCGCAACGACCTGACGGAGGCCGCTCTGGAACATCGGGTCCCCCACCTCCAGCACGCGACGCATGCGCTCAAACCGGTCGAGCATCGGTTCGACGGTCTCCTCCCCAGGGGTCTGCATCACCCTCAGGGCAGCCGCGTACACCTCATACATCGCCGCCAGACCCTCGCTCCCCGGCTCGTGCTCGCGGAACTGATCCGCGAGGAAGTCCCAATGCACCGCGCTCTCGGCGTACCGCTCGTCTTCCCAGAGCAGGAAGGCGTAGTTCCGAAGTGTCCCGCGATACTCGCTGTGGTCTTCCCCGAACGCCTCGCGCGTCCCGCCCAGAGCACGCTCGTAAGTCGATGCTGCCCCTTCGAGGTCTCCCGACTCGTGGAGCACATACGCAAAATTATTCAACGCAGTCAGCGTTCGGATATGCGTCACGCCGAGCGTGCGTTCCAACTGTGCGGCCGCCGCACCGAAGGCCGACGCCGCTCGCTCCAGATCACCCATCTCCAGATAGAGGCGACCGACGTTGTTCTGGAGCACAAAGAGATACGGGTGCTCCGAGCCATAATGCAGCCTCGCGGCCGCCAACGCTTCCGCGTAGCGTGCGACTGCGGTTTCAAAGTCGCCCGCATCCGTATCCAAGCCCCCGAGATTCGCGAGCGACATCACGCGGTTCTGATCGGACGCAGAGCCTGCCCGCTCCGCCGCTTCAACCGATCTTTCCATCGCGTCGCGTGCGCCTTCGAGGTTGCCAGCGCGCCGAAAGACCCAGCCGATATTGCCGAGCCGGGCGGCCTCATCGCGAGCGGTGCGCGTGGGGAGCTGAGCCGCGACCGCTTCCGAATCCTCCACACGAGCCAGAGCTTCCTCAGCGCGATCGAGGTACATGAGCACGACCGCGTGCTCGGCCAGCAGGCCCGCTCGCCGCGCCGTGTCCTCCGGACGGATGTCCTCTGCACCGGTCGCTTCGAGACGATCGAGCGCAAGCCGGTACTGACGTTCGGCCTCCTCGAAGTCACCAAGCCCCTTGCGGGATCGCCCCACGACGGCTCGCGCCGCCGCCTCGGCCAGCGGCGAGTCGATAAACGACACCTCCAGCCACGGCTCTGCGCGATCGAGCAACTCGCCTACGGTCACATCGGAGGCCTCCGCATTCTCAGCGAAAGGATCCGCGGTGGTCATCACCCGCTCAAGGAACCCCGAGACCGCGCGCTGCCGCTCCGTTTCACGCTCAGCAACCCGCACACGAAGATCGAGTTGGTCGTTCGCGCGATCAAGACGCCATGCGAACACCGAGACCGCGATCAACGCCGCGATCACGAGACACGCACCAACCCCCGCCACGCTGACCAGCGCTCGGTTCCGGCGAGCCAAACACCGCAACTGGTACATCGCGGAAGCCGGTCGGGCCGCGATCGGCTGGGACTCCAGCAACCGCCTCAGATCCGACGCGAACTCCGACATCGACTGGTAGCGACGGCCGCGATCCTTGCTCATGGCCGTCAGCACGACCGTTTCGATATCCCCCTTCAGCTCAGACTGAATGCGGCTCGGACGCTCCGGGATCTCCTCCACGATCGCCCGTGCGGACGACGCGAGCGACCGCTCGGCCGTGTCGTGCGGCAGCCGACCCGTTAAGAGCTCGTAGGCGACCACGCCCAGCGAATACACATCGGTGCGAACATCCAGTTCGTCCCCGCGCGCCTCGATCTGCTCGGGGCTCATATACGCGAGGGTGCCGATCAGACGACCGGTCTGCGTGTGCATCTCCGTCGGACGCGAATCGTCGACGAGCCGCGCGATGCCGAAGTCCAGCAACTTCGGCCGTCCCGCCACCGTCACGATGATGTTCGCAGGCTTCACATCACGATGGATGATGCCCTTCTGATGAGCATGATGGAGCGCGTCGGCGATCGCGCTCAGCAGCTCGATGCGTTGCCGGACCGTTGGTTGGTGTTCGGCGGCCCATCGGTCGAGCCGTTCGCCACTAACGAGTTCCATCGCCAGCCACGGGTAACCGGCCCACTGAGGACTCTCGGCTTCCGACACGATG
>JANSXG010000225.1 GCA_024743075.1 bacterium
CACCGAAGGCGATGACATCACCACCCACGCCCGGCGCGTCGGCTCGCTCCCGCTCGTCCTGCCCGAAGAGGCCGCGGACCGGCTTGAGGTCCTCGAGGTCCGGGGCGAGATCTACATGCCCAACCCCGAGTTCGAGCGGATCAACGAGCAGCGCGAGGCCGACGGCGAGGAGCCGTTCATGAACCCGCGCAACGCCACCGCCGGCACCCTCAAGGGCCTCCGCCCCGACCTCGTCGCCGAGCGCGGCCTCGGCTTCATCGCCCACGGCTTCGGCGAGGTCCAGGGCGAACTGCCCGACACCTACTCGGAGTCCATTAAGCTCCTCGACGGCTACGGCTTCCCGGTCAACGAGACCATCACCGTCGATTCCGTCGACGCGGTCATCAAAGCGATCTCGACCTTCGCCGGAAAGATGAAGGACCTGCCCTACGCCGTCGACGGCATGGTGGTCCGCGTGGACTCGTTCGCCCTGCAGGCCCGCCTCGGCACGACCAGCAAGAGCCCCCGCTGGTGCATCGCCTACAAGTACCCCGCCGAGCGCAAGCCCACGCTGCTCAAGGACATCGAGATCCAGGTCGGCAAAACCGGCAAGATCACCCCCCGCGCCGTCATGGAGCCCGTCCTGCTCGCCGGCACGATGGTCAGCCACGCCACCCTGCACAACTTCGGCCTGCTCGCCGAGAAGGACATCCGCATCGGCGACACCGTCATGGTCGAGAAGGCCGGCGAGATCATCCCGCAGGTCATCGAGGTGGTGAACCCGGACTCGAAGGAGCACAAGTCGCGGAACAGGTTCGAGCCGCCCACCGAGTGCCCGAGGTGTTCGGGGCCGCTGGAGATCGAGCGCGACGAAAGCGATCGCGAAACGGCGCGCCGCTGCATCAACCCCGAGTGCCCCGCCCAGATTCGCGAGCGCCTCATCTGGTTCGCCGGGCGGACGCAGATGGATATCGACGGCCTCGGCGAGAAGACCATCGACCAGATCCTCGAGACCGCCGAGTCTGAGGAAGTCGAGACCGTCCCCCTCGAACACTTCGCCGACATCTTCAAGCTCAAGGACCATCGCGAAGCCCTGCTCGCCCTCGACCGCATGGGCGAGAAGAAGGTGGACAACCTGCTCGCGAGCATCGAAGACGCCAAGGGCCGGGGCCTGGCCAAGGTGCTCGCGGGCATGGGCATCCGCCACCTCGGCGACTCGACCGCCAAGGCGCTGTGCAGCATGTTCCGCGACATCGACGACCTGCTCGATGCCCCCGAGGAGATGCTCCGCCCCAAGACGCTCAAGAAAGAGCGGGCCAGAGAACTCGGCCTGCCCGAAGACCCCAAGGAGCGCCCGCGCACCAACCTCGGCAACGACACCGCGCCGATCATCCACGAGTGGCTGCACAGCGACACCGGACGCAAGGCGCTGACCGCCCTGCGCGAGGTCGGCGTGGACCTGACCTCCAAGGACTACATCGAGCCCGGTTCCGACGCCGCCTCGAGGATGGAAGGCACGCCGGTCTCCGGCAAGACCATCGTGCTCACCGGCACGCTGGAGAAGTTCACTCGCCCCGACCTGACGAAAAAGCTCGAGTCGCTCGGCGCAAAGGTGACCGGCTCGGTGTCGTCGAAGACCGACCTGGTCATCGCCGGCGAGGAAGCCGGTTCCAAGCTCGACAAGGCGAAGAAGCTCGACATCACGGTCTGGGACGAATCGCAGATGTTCAAGGAGATCGGTGACCTGCTCGGTGATTAGTACGCCCCGCGTTCTCGGACTTCACCGCTCTCCCGATCCGGTCGATAGAACCGGTGAAGGCGGAACGCGGTGCAGAACGTGGATTTCAAATGCGAACTGCGCGACCCCGGGCTCGCGCGGCTGGCGCTCAAGCGCTTCGGCGCGGTCTGCGCGACCACGGTGCACCATCGCGACACCTACTACCGCGTCCCCGACGGTCGGCTCATGCGCCGCGAGGCCGAGGGCGAGCCGGTCGAATACGTGCTCTACCACCGCGTCGACCGGGCCCACCCGACCATCAGCCGCTTCTCGATCTTCACCGAAGACGAGGCCCGCCTCCGCTACGGCACGCGGGAACTGCCCGTCTGGGTCGAGGTCACCAAGGACCGCGAGATCTGGCTCGTCGACAACGCCCGCGTCCACATCGACCGCGTCGACGGCCTTGGCTGGTTCATGGAGATCGACGTGCTCGTCTCGCGCGACTTCCACATCGGCAAGTGCCACGACCTCATCGGACGCATCCGCGAATCCCTCGCCCCCTGCCTCGGCGGCCTCATCGCCACGAGCTACGCGGACATGGTCGCCAGCGAGTCCGACGCGGCGTAAGCGAAGCCCGTTGAGGCCAGAACTTGGTCGGCCAATCTCCCTTAGTGAACCGTTCAACCCAGTCGTTTTGCGTTGCCCCGGGCCCGGATTCCCCGGATGATGACCGGTGATCCGGCGGGTGCCGGAGGGAGGCCCGATGCATGGTGACGCACCCCATCTACCTGGATAACGCCGCGACGAGCTGGCCCAAGCCGCCGAGCGTCGCGACCGCGATGGCCGAGTTCCTCACCCACCACGCCGGCAACCCCGGGCGGGGCGGGCACCGGCTGGCGCGGGAGGCCGCGGCGGTGATCGAGACGGCGCGCGACCAGATCGCCCACCTGATCAACGCCCCCGAGCGCGATCGCGTCATCCTCACCCACGGGTGCACGGACTCGGTGAACATGGCGATCCACGGCGTGATCGAGCCGCTGCGTCGCTGCAACGGTGTGGACCGCAAGGGGTCGAGGCCGCATGTGGTGAGTTCGGCGGTGGAGCACAACGCGGTGACGCGCTCGCTGCACCTGTACGCAGCGGACGGGATCATCGACCTGACGATCGTCGGCTGCGACGAAGTCGGGCGGACCGACCCCGAGGAGATGCTCGGCGCGTGCAACGAGCGGACGGTCTTGGTGTGCCTGTCGCACGCCTCGAACGCCTGCGGCACGCTGCAGCCGGTCAGCGCGATCGGCCACGCCCTGCGCGAACGCTTCCCCGAGGCGGTGTTCCTGGTGGACGCGGCCCAGACCGTCGGGCACCTGCCCGTCGATGTGCAGGCCGACGCGATCGACCTGCTCTCGGTCGCGGGTCACAAGGGCCTGCGCGGGCCGACGGGGACGGGCGCTCTGTTCGTCGGCGAGCGGGCCCACAGCAAAGACTACGGCGATCCGCGCGCCAAGCATCTCTACTGCTCGCGCGCGTGCGGCACCGGCGCCGTCGCGCCGGGGCAGGGCATGCCCACCCAGATGCCCGATGCGCTCGAGGCGGGCACGACCAACGCCGTCGGCTGGGCCGGCTTCGTCGCCGCGATGAACGAGCCGCACGAGCACGGCGTGGAGTACGAACTCGACCTGACGATGGCGGCGATGGACGCCCTGGAGGACATCCCCGGCGTGACGATCTACGGGCTGAAGCAGCGCGAAGAGCGGACACCGGTGCTGCTGTTCACGCTGGAGGGCCATCTGCCGCGCGAGATCGGCGGCTGGCTGGACGCCGAGCACGACATTGCGGTGCGAGGCGGCACCC
>JANSXG010000243.1 GCA_024743075.1 bacterium
CCGGCTTCGAGGGCGCGGAGACCCCGTTCCACCCGCTGTGGCTGGAACGGCTTCGCCCGTTCGGGGTGATCCGGTTCATGGACTGGCAGCGGACCAACGCCGACCAACTAGCGCGCTGGGAAGACCGGACCACCCCGGAGTCGGCGCGCCAGTCGACGGACCGCGGCGTGGCGATCGAGCACATGGTGGCGGTGGCGAACGAACTCGGCGCCGACCCTTGGTTCTGCATGCCGCACCGCGCGGATGATGAGTATGTGCGCGAGTTCGCCCGTCTCGTGGAACGCACGCTCGACGATGACGCGACGGTTTACGTCGAGTATTCGAACGAAGTGTGGAACGGCATGTTTCCGTCGCACGGCTACGTCGGAGCGATCGCCGAGCGCGAGGGGCTGCATCACCCGCAGGCGACCGCGGGCCAGGCGGCGCGGGTGTTCTCGATCTGGCGCGAAGTCTTCACGGACGAACCCGAGCGGGTCGTTCGTGTCGCGGCGGGTCAGCACTACAACCCTTGGATCGCTGAAACCATGTGCGATCGGTTGGACGGCGAGTTCGACGCGATCGCGGTCGCGGCGTACTTCAACTATCGAGATGAGGATGCGCGGTCGTTCGGCGAGCAGACAACGGCGGAGGATCTGCTGCTCAGCGCGAGGAAGGAACTGGAGGAACGGGGGATCCCGCTGCTTCGTCGTCACGCGGAATTGGCAGACGAGTGGAGCGAGCGAACCGGCCGCGAGATCCGGCTGATCGCGTACGAGGGCGGGCAGCACATCTCGGCGTGGGGCCGCACGGACCTTGCGTACTACGACGACATGCGCGCGGCGCAGACGCACCCGCTGATGGTTGAGTGTTACGAGCGATTGCTCGACGCGTGGGACGAGATGGGTGGCGGCGTGTTCTGCGCGTTCAGTTCGATCGGCAACTGGGGCCGGTGGGGCTATTGGGGGCATCTGGAGTACCAGGACCAGCCGCTGAACGAGGCGCCGAAGTACGGGATACTCATCGAGCGGGGGCTCGTCACTGACTGAGCGCTGCTCAGACGGTGAGCGGCTCTGGATCGATCACGGTTGTGCCGTTGGCTGCGGCGAACTCTTCTGCGAAGTCGTGGTCTTTGAACTCAAAGCGGAGCGTGCGTTTTTCGGTGATCACATCGATCGGGTCACCGATGGCGATCCTGATACCGATGCCAAGAGCGATGGCGAAGAGGATGATCCCGATGCGAAGGATCGGCGTGAGCACCGCTACATAAGGCAGCATCAACATCACCCAGATGCCGCCCACGAGGACGACCGCCATCGTGGGCACCGGGATGAGGACGCTCCGGAGTCTCTGGCGACGGACGGCGAGGTGGCATGCTCTGCAGGACGGGCAAACCAGCGAACGGAGCGCCCATGGCGGGTTGAAATTGAAGGCGGTGCCAAGTGCGGTCGGGCGTGCGATGCGCGTCGAGAAGGTTGTGTCGGGGCTCGGTGCGTGGCAGCGGGCGCAACGATCCGGCCAACGGACATCGGACTCCCACGGGATCTCCACGCTATAGCGCTGCAGATTGATGGCGAACTCGAAGAGTGCGTCGGCGATGCGACGTGCTGCGCGCTGCGACCGGGTTTCGTGGTGTTCTTCCACGATGCTCAAGATACCTGCACGGACCTTGAAATCGATGCCCGTTCAGGTTTCGGGCTTCTGGTCGGCCGGGGCACTGTTGGGACGGACTGTCTCCAAGCGAGCGCCGTGTTTCTCGTCCGTCTCGAGCACCGTGGTCTGCGTCGGGAAGGCAAACTCGATGCCGGCCTCGTTGAAGCGGTCGAGGATCTCGATGTGCAGGTCGGAGCCTGTCTCCATGGCGTCCCAGTACTCGCCGGGTTCGACGCAGTATTGGATCAGGAGGTTGAGGCTGTAGTCGCCGAAGCCCTCGAAGACCACATGCGGCGCCATCTCGCCGGTCGTGTCTTCCTGTGCAGAAAGAATGTCCGTGAGGATCTCGATGGCCTCGCGGACCTTGTCGGGCGGTGTGTCGTAGCGGATGCCGAGGCGGAAGCGGCGGCGGACCCACGGGCGGGCGTCGACGTTCTCGACGGCTTCGCGGACCAGTTCGGCGTTGGGAATGGTGACCAGGTGACCGTCGAGCTCGCGGAGTTTGGTGCTCCGGAACCCGATGTCCTCGACGGTTCCGAAGTAGCCCTTGAACTCGATCAGGTCTCCGACTCGGAACGGGCGGTCGATCACGAGGGTGAGCGACCCGAAGAGGTTCTTGAGCGAATCCTGCGCCGCGAGTGTGACGGCGAGCCCGAGCAGCCCGACGCCGATGAGCACGCTCTGCAATTCCACGCCGAAGACGACTTCCGCGATGATCAGGGAGTAGATCGCGAGCACCAGCAGGTGCAGGCTGCGCCGGATCACGGAGACGGTTTGCTTGTCGGGTTCGCGATAGGTGGTTTTCAGCGTCCAGCCGATGCCCTGCGCACCGAGATTCACAAGCGAGAAGACGAGCCAGAGCGAGGCGACGATAAACGCGAGTTTGAGCCCGATCCAGATCACCGCCTCCGTGGCGCGAGGGAGCCAGAATCCTTCGAGGCCTACGGCGATGCCCGCGAGGGCGAGGGTGAAATAGAGCGGGCCCCGGACGCCGTTGACGAGCGACGGAAGCATGGCGTACTCGCGCTCTTCGAGCACGGTACGAAAGTGCACAAGCAGTCGCGAACAGCCCCATGCGATGAGGATCCCAACGGCGATCGAGCCGAGCAGCGCGATGTAGTCGAGTAGCCCGTTGCGCTCGATGGTGATGTAGCGGGCCATATCGAACGCGAACGGGATTGATCGTTCGAACTCGCTCCGCTGCGGCGGGGCGCGGAGGCCCCGGAGATTCGCTTCGACGGCCTCGGTGAAGCTGAGCCACGCGGCTTCCGACGCTTCGCCGATGGCACCGACCGCCTCGGCCCGGCTCAGCAGGCC
>JANSXG010000281.1 GCA_024743075.1 bacterium
GACCTTGCCCGCCTCCAATGCGATGCTCGTGAAATCGACGTTTTTGGACGATTCTGCGCTGCTCATACCCCGAGTATACTGTACTTTTCTCTGACTTTGCTCGCTTTATGTCACACTAAATAGGCGAAATGTCCGACTAAACACTCATGGAGTCTGACTAAACAGATATTCCCAGTAGACCTTCTCCCCGAAAATCGCGACGACCCGCTCAATGAGTTGTCCAATCTCCTTCAGGGCCTCGGGTGCCACCAGCTCCGCCAGGTCTGCCCTGAGCCGCTCGCGCCGCCGTGGCGACGCTGACGCCCAGGTCTGACGGGCGCCGGGGAGCCACTTCTGCCCAAGCTTGTGGGCGTTCGGGTTCTCGCGCAAGCACCACGCGATCGCGTCGCGGTCGATCATCTCGATCGAGCCGCCGGCCAACAGGGCGACGACGGATCCGGTGTGCCGGTGCATGCCTACAAAGTAACGGTGCGGCGCGAACCTCGCGGATGTGTAGGGTGTAAAGTCCTGCGATGAGCGTCGGTCAGTTCCTATTGACAATCATCGGTTCGGCAGTCGGTGCCTTTGTGGCGCAACTCGGATTCCGCAATTACTCTGACTGGCGAAAGCGCCGGGCCTCATCCAAGTTGTTCACGGTCGAGTTCCGGGATAGTCCGTTCCAAGATACGCCGAACGGTCCGCGGTACACCCCAGCAATCATCCTCCACAATCACAGCGACGTTTGCCAGGTGTTTAGGTTCAAGGTGCAGTTTGACGCCGCGGACGGACACACTCGACCGAGAATCCTCGATATGCCCTCGGCCGGTCACCCGCGGGATCTAGAAGTGGGATCGGGACAAGCGTCTTCACTCTCGCTCTCGGCATTCACCGTATTCCAGACCTTGTCCGCGCCGACGTTTGAGCGAGTGTTCTGCGCCGTGGCGAATCATGGGAACCACAATCTGCCGCGAGAGCAACTCTTTCGACTCAACGAGAGGCTCGCAGAGTTTTACGACCGGTGCAGAGCATAAGGCTGCTGTTCGTTTCGCGATCTACCTGCAGAGTAGCTGGTGGTCACGCTCATCCGTAAGCCGCTCCCCTCGACTCACGGACCGCCTCGATGGCCCGGTCCACCTGACCGCTGATCTTCTCAAGCAGGCTGTTGCCCTTCTGGGCCAGCTTCTCCTGCGTGTTCGCGCCGCCGCCGATCCGCGCGGCGAACTCGCCGGCCTGCAACGGGATCGCCGATCCGAACCGCGCCGAGCCGCCGGAGCCGCTCTCGCCCGACCCGTTCAGCTCGCCGGAGAGGATCTGCTCGCTCAGCTCGATCAGCCGCAGCCGCTCGGTCTGGCTGATCTCGCGCAGCGCCTCGATCTCCTTGAGCCGCTCCTGATGCTCGATGAGCGCCTGGTACTGATTGGCCTCGTCCGTCAACCCAGCGGAGCGCAACGCCATGACTTCGAGCCGTTGCTGCATAGTCATTGCCTCGGTTCGCTGTGCCTGCCGTAGCGTCTTTTCGTACCGCTCGGCCGCCTTGGTCTGCGCCTCGATAAGTTCCTTCTTGCGCTCCTGCGTGTACAGGTCGTTCTGATTGATCGCGTCGATCCGCTGCTGCAGAGCGATCTGGCGTTGCAGCGCGTCCGCCGACTCATCGTTTCCCTCAGCGCGGAGCAGGCTTGTGCGCGCTTCAAGTTCAGCGAGCTGGTTGGCTCGCGCGATCTTCTGGTTCGCAGCCGCCTCATCCTCATC
>JANSXG010000155.1 GCA_024743075.1 bacterium
ACCCCGGCCCTCTCCCGCAAGGGGAGAGGGAGAAACAAGCTGCTCGTGTCTAGTTGGCGGGCTCGGATGAGGGGATGTCTTCGCCTTCCACGGTGAGGCGAGTGGGGTGGGCGAACCAGGAGTTTTCCTGTTTGCGCCCGTACTGCTTCTCGATGAGGGCGGCGACTTCGGCCATAGTGCCGTTTGCGGGGACCCAGCCGGGGGTTTGAGATGTGCCGTCGACATCGGGGAAGTCGATGCGGCAGTTCTGGCACTTCTTCTCGCTGTGGAAGCGGATGGGGCACCAGAAGGACTCGATGTTGCGGAGCATTTCGGAGCCGAGGGACCAGACGCCGGTCATCCAGTCGCAGTAGAGGCACCAGATGAGGTCGTGGCCGACGAGGCCCTCGAACTTGTGGCGCGAGAGGTTGACCCAGTCGGCGGTGCGGTACTTCGGCACGCCGACGAGGACGGTCAGCGGCGGGTAGACGACGATCTCGACGAGGCGGACGATCCAGAACAGCGGGACGGCGAGTGCGGTGACCCAGAGGGCGAGGTGGTTGCGCCAGCGCCCGATGACCTTGTTGAGCGATTTGACGATGCGCGGGCCCTTGCGGGCCTTGGGGTGGGCGAGTTCGTGGGCCCAGACCCAGAGCTGCAGGGCGAGGACCTGGCCGGCGATGGCGCTCGCGAGGCCGAGCCAGCCGGCGACGATCGCGCCGACGACGCCGGGAAGGATGAGGAAGTAGGTGATGGCCAGATCGAGCAGCGGCGCGCGACAGAGGGCATCGGAGGCGCGACGACCGGCGGCACCGAGTTTGGCAAGGGTGTGGAGCACGGCGGTGCCGAGGAGGATCGCGCCGATGGTGGCGAGGAAGATGCCGAGGTGGGTGCTGGTCATGGGTGCAGCATACGGGCTCGCGGTATTCTCCAAGGCGATTGCTGCTGACCCCGACGAGAGAGCCACCATGAATCTGCCCGCTTTTGCTGTTGAGATCGATGATCCGGTCGCCTCTGGGAAGAGCGACGTCCCGCTGCACCGGCCGGAGTGGCTGCTGACGAACGGTCAGGGCGGGTTCGCGATGGGGTGCTGCGATGGGTTCCCCGGGAGGCGTTACCACGGGCTGTTGAACGCCGCGGCGACGCCGCCGGTGGACCGGGTGGCGACGGTGGGCGAGCCGGTGATCGAGGTGGATGGCTTCGATGTGCGGACGGTTCCGCTTCGGTTCGAGAAGCAGGGCGACCGGGTGCGCTGGGAGTCGCGCGGAGACGGGTGGAGCGTCGCGCGCGAGCTGGCGGTGGGATACCGGGAGAACACGGCGGCGATGCGCGTGACGCTGAAGCGCGAGAGGAAGGCGGGGGCGATCGGGGTGCGGATCGGGATGGCGGTGCTGCTGCGCGATTTTCACAAGCTGGACGAGAAGATCGGCGCGGGGGATTTCGCCATTGATGCGCGCGCGGACGGGTTTGTGGCATCGCGCGCGCTGGGTGAGGCGCGCCACCGGGTAGAGGTGCGTGCGACGGGTGCGCGGTTTGTGGAGCGGGGGCGGGTGGAGACGGGGATTGGGGTGCCGCATGAGCTGGACCGGGGAGACGAGACGCTGGAGGCGCGGTTCTGGCCGGGGGAGTTCGAGGCGGAGCTGGCGGCGGACGAGGAGTCGCTGACGGTCAAGGTGCTGATCGCGTTCAACGATGATGCGCTGCCGGTCGGCTTGCTCGATGACGAGTCGCGGGCGGAGCGGCTGGAGAAGCTGGCATCGCGGTTTGCTGATGAGGACCTGCGGGCGCTGGCGTCGGCGAGCGATGACTTTCTGGTGGAGCGGGTGGTCGGGGGCGAGTCGTGCATGAGCGTGATCGCGGGGTACCCGTGGTTCGCGGACTGGGGGCGGGACACGATGATTGCGCTGCCGGGGCTGCTGCTGGTGACGGGGCGGCACGAGGAAGCGCTGTCGACGCTGCGGACCTATGCGCGCCATGTGTCGGACGGGATGATCCCGAACCGGTTCGACGACTACGGCGGGCCGCCCCACTACAACACGGTGGACGCGTCGCTGTGGTTCCATCACGCCGCGGCGGAGTACCTGCGCGTGAGCGGCGACGCCGACGCATACCGCGACGAGCTGTTGCCGGCGTGCCTGGAGATCATCGCCGGGTACAGCGCGGGGACGCGGTTCGGGATCGGTGTGGACGAGGCGGACGGGCTGGTGTTCGCCGGCGATGACACGACGCAGTTGACCTGGATGGATGCGAAGCGGGATGGGAAGGTGTTCACGCCGCGGCATGGGAAGGCGGTGGAGATCAACGCGCTGTGGTTCAACGCGCTGCGTTCGACGGCGGAAGCGATGCGCGTGGTCGAGGCGGATGCAGAGCAAGCGGATGAACTGGACGCGATGGCGGAGCGGGTGCGCGGGTCGTTCAATGAAAAGTTTCTTGGCGGGCCCGGCGGCGGGTTGATTGACTGCCTGCGTCCGGATGGCAACGGCGGCTGGGAGGCGACGGACGAGCTGCGCCCGAACCAGTTGTTCGCGGTGAGCCTGCCTCACAGCCCGCTGGATGACGATGTGAAGCGGCGCGTGGTCGAGGTGTGCGAGCGGGATCTGCTGACGCCGATGGGGATGCGCACGCTGTCGCGCGATCACCGGCGGTACCGGGCTCACTTCACGGGTGACATGATGAGTCGCGACGACGCGTACCACAACGGGACGGTGTGGCCGTGGCTGATCGGCCCGATGGCCGAGGCGACGCTGCGGGCGGGCGGCTTCGACGATGAGTCGAAGCGGAAAGCGCGGGCGATGATCCGGCCGCTGATCGAAACGATGACGAGCGGGTGCCTGTGGCAGATCTGCGAGGTAAGCGACGGGGACGAGCCGCGTCTGGAGCAGGGGTGCATCGCGCAGGCGTGGTCGGTGGCGGAGGTGTTGCGGATTGGGGTTTTGGTGCGGGGGTGATCAGGTCGGGTTGGGTTTGCGGCGTGTTGTCGCGACGGTCACGATCCATGCCGTGAGGAATGGGATGAAGGCGAAGAGGATCGGGATCAGCCAAGGCGAAACAAGTGGTCGCGGCTCGTGCTTGAGTTCGAGGCGGTCCCACGACGCGCGAAGATCGCTGTCGCTGAATCCCGGCACCGGGAGCGATGCAAGCGTGTGACGCACAAGCTTCGTTCTCGCTTCGATGAGGACATCCTCGGGGAGATCCGCTGGAAGGTCTTCGTTGTGGAAGGCGACTCGCGAAGTGGGTTGCACCATGAATGGAGCAAGCGCTCTCGCTTCATGTGAAACCAAGATCTGGGCGCTGCCGATCCGATCCTCTCGCTCACGCACGTTCCATTTCAGATTTAAAGCGACAGATAGCAGATTGAGTGTTCGGTCTTCCTCTTCGTCCAGGGTGAGAATCTGGACCGATCCATCCCAGCCCCGAAACAGATGGAGCAAGATCACATCAGGCTTGCTGCCCGTGATCCCGTCCGCTTCCTTCGACGCCACACGCCAGCCGTAGATGCACATCAGCGCGAACGCGAGCAGATACGTGATGATGAATCGTTTGGGGACGGCGGGCATAGCTTGTCTTCTTCCGGGTGGGGATACGGAAGACTATGGGCATCGGTTCTGGGAAACACTAGATACGACCCTCGCACCTACGGTGCGAACCCCTCACCCCGGCTCTCTCCCGCAAGGGGAGAGGGAGGAAAACAGCCCCGGATCAGAACGGAATTTTGGCCTCGAAGCGCTGCGCCGGTTCGCCCTCGCGCAGGCTTATTTCGAGGGTGTGGGCGTGGAGCATGAGGCGCCAGCCGGGGAGGCGTTCGCCGTAGAGGTGGTCGCCGATGATGGGTGCGCCGAGGCCGCCGCCGCCGTGGGGGCCGTCTTTGATGTGGCTGAAGGCCGAGTGCACGCGGAGCTGGTGGCTGCGTCCGGTGATCGGTTTGAACTCGACGCGGATGCAGGGCGTGCCGTCGGGCAGGGTTTCGTGGCTGAGCACGGTGTACTGCGAGCGGGCGGTGCGTCCCTGGATGGGGTCGTGGATCTGGCGCGGGCGGTCGTTGAGGTCGGCGCGGATGGGGAGGTTGATGAGGCCTTCGCGCCCGACGGGCAGGCGGTCGAATGTGCCGGGCTCGCGCGCGTCGAGCAGGGCGATGTAGGTCTTTTTGGCGTGGCGGTCCTGGAACTGGATGGACAGGTGGCGGTGGGCCTGTTTGTTCAGGCCGATGGCGAGGATGCCGGAGGTGTCCATGTCGATGCGGTGGGCGGTGAGCGGGCCGCGGGCGTCCTCGATGCTCACGGCGATGCGCGTGGCGACGCAGTCGGCCTTGGCGGGGTCGTCTTCGCAGCCCTTGCCGGGGACGCTGAGCAGGCCGGAGGGCTTGTTGACGATGGCGACATCGTCGTCGCGGTGGATGAGTTCCAGCTCGGGGAACGGCGGCACGCCGGGCCGGGGGGTTGCGGTGCGCGGGTCGGCCATAGGGCGAGACGGGTCCACCGGCGAAAACCAGGGGGCGCTGGTCGTTTCTGGGCTCGGGTTGGGGGCCTCGCGGGAGGTCGGATCGGGCATGGAGGGCTACCATATCCCCCTTGGCGTCCGGTCGCGGACCGGGACGCTTTGAGAGCGCGATTCTCCTCGGTTTCGCGAGTTTCCAACTGAATTCTCTGTAACAGGTCTCGACGCATGCTCGACGCTCCCGCTCTTCGTCTTCTCGCCGGATCCCTCTGCTCGCTCGCGCTGGTGCTCGGCGGTTGCGATTCCGATGCGCAGGAGGTCTCGGGCGGCGAGACGGCCGATTCTTTCGCTCAGCCAGCCTCGAACGATGGCGCGATCGCGCCGGATGAGGCGAGCAGCGAGGCGCCGGCGAACCTGCCCGACGAGGTCCGTGAGCGGGTGATCGAGACGGACGGCGGCTGGTACGACCCGGTGACCCACGAGGTCTACCCGAAGCATGGCGAGGCAAATGCGCCGGAAGCCGAAGCCCCCAATGACGGCATCCCCACCGACCTGCCTCAGCAGATCCGCGATCGGCTGATCAAGGTGGACAGCGGGTGGTACGACCCGATCACGCACAACCTGTACCGGACGGGTCCGGCTCCGGAGAGCGACCCGGTCGCGGCATCGGGCCCGGCGAGCGAGGACGTGTTCATCGTCGACGCGGTGCAGGTGACCGATGAGGCGATGTTCAGCCGCGCGGGCGAGTCGTACTTCTCGCACGACGGCAAGTGGATCATCTTCCAGGGCTCGCCGCGGGCGCTGTTCGGGAGCGGGCCGGGCGGGTCGCACGCGAACTACGGGATGTACGTCGCGGCGCTGACGTTCGATGCGGGCGGCAGCGTGACGGGGATGGAGGAGCCGATCGAGGTTTCGCCTCCCGGATCGGCGAACACCTGCGGCTGGTTCTTCCCGGGCGAGCCGTGGCGGATCCTGTTCGGCTCGACGCTGGTCGAGCCGTCGGGCGCGGAGTCGGCGGGCTACCAGCGCGGGAGTTCGCGCTACCGCTGGGCGTTCCCGGTGGAGATGGAAGTGGTGACGCGGGTCGTGCAGGAGATCTACGACGAGTACCGCGAAGAGCCGAAGGTGACGACGGAACTCGACTTCCTGCCCACCGAGTACGAGCCGACGGTGATGTTCGCCAAGCCGGGCGGGTACACCGCCGAGTGCGCGCTGTCGCCGGATGGGCGCCACATCGTGTACTGCCAGGTGGACCCGGACACCGGGGTCGGCGATATCTGGATCCGTGACCTTGAGAACGGAACGGAAGTGCGCGCGGTCGAAGCCGACGGCTACGACGGCGGCCCGTTCTTCAGCCCGGACGGGAAGCGGATCTGCTACCGGTCGGACCGGGTGGGCAACAACCAGCTGCAGCTGTTCGTCGCGGATCTTGCGTTCGACGAGAACGGGAGCGTGACGGGGATCGAGCGCGAGTACCAGCTGACGGACAACGCGCACGTGAACTGGGCCCCGTACTGGCACCCGTCGGGTGAGATGCTTGTCTACGCGAGTTCGCAGGTGTCGCACATGAACTACGAGGTGTTCGCGATCGAGGTGCCGGCGCTGGGCGCTGAGGACAGTGGTCCGGGTTCGTATGACATCCGGCGGATCACCTTTGCCGACGGGTTCGACGGTCTGCCGGTGTTCTCGGATGACGGTCGTCACTTCATGTGGACGGCGCAGCGCGGCGAACTCTACGGCGACGAGGACCGGCCTTCGAGCCAGATCTGGATCGGTCGCGTCGGCGAAATGCCGTTCGTGGACTGAGGTCCGATTACCGCTGATGGTTGGGCGCCTTGGGCAAGGGCGGACGGTTATCCGTCTGCGCCGTGCTGCGGTTCCCCCTGCGCGGGCAGGCGAACGGGTTGCGGCCGGCCGATGCCAGCGCACGCTCGGATGTGCTGCGCCCGGTCGGGCCGGCGCAGCTGGAGCGGGCCCTCGTGCCCGATCGACAGCGGAAAGGGATGTCAGTGATGAAGATTCGAGTTCCGAAGGCGTGGCGCGGGAGCGTCCGTGGGCTGATCGCGACGGTGCTGCTTGGTACGCCGGCGGTCGCGTTCGGCCAGGGGTACGAGGTGTTCACCGATCGTGCGTCGTTCCTCGAACAGGCCGCGCTGACTTCGGAGCGGATTGAATCCGACGACTTCTCCGCATACGAGGAGGGCGAGGTGGACTCGCTGGCTTCGGCGCGGCACCGGACGTCGGTCGTGAATCACACGCGGCTTTCGATACTGGACGGCATCGATCCCTCGATCCCGTTCCCGGGATCACCGGCACGCGACACGCGGCTGTTCATCGACGACGTGACAACCGAGAGCGAGTACTCGAACACGATTCGGTTCGAGGCCTCGTCGGAGGAGCCCGCAGTGCGCTACGTGCTGCGTCCGGTGGAGGTCAACTCGTCCGGCATGCCGCTGGCGAACGAGGGGGCGATCAACAGCGGCGTGGTGCGCATGCGACTGGTTTCGGGTCGGGTGCGCGGCATCGGTATCGAACTGACCGGCGTGACCAGAGAGCAGACCTCGATGCTGATCCTGCGGTTCTTTCAGTCCGGATTCGACCTGTACCTCGATGTCGAGCCGACGGAAACCGGCGAGGCGTTCATCGGCGTTGTGACCGACCAGCCGTTCGACGCGGCGCAGCTCTGGGTGGGATCCGTGGCGCACGGCGAGTCGGTGGGTATCGCTTCGATCGCGACGGCGTTCACCGATCCGCCGGTTCAGCTCGGCTGCCCGGGCGACACGAACTGGGACGAAATCGTCAACCTGAATGACCTGAACGCCCTGCTGAGCAACTTCGGTGACCGCAGCGGCGTGCTCGGTGTCGAGGGCGGCGATGTGAACGGCGACCACGAGATCAACCTGAACGACCTCAACCTCATGCTCGTGCACTTCGGGCTCGACGGCTGTTCGGGTGGCGGCGGCGACGATGGCGGTGACGGCGGTGACGG
>JANSXG010000040.1 GCA_024743075.1 bacterium
GAGCACATCGCGCGAGCAATGTTTGATGCCGTCCTCGTTGCCCGTGACCAGACAGCCGCCGACGCGCCCGTAATAGATGTACTGCCCCTTGTCGTTGGTGTCGGCCGAGTTTGAGTACAGGCGCTCGATGATCCGGGAGCAGACCGACGACTTCTCCCCGAGCCAGATCGGTGTGCCCAGCACGAGGATGTCGCAGGCGAGGACCTTCTTGTACAGCTCCGGCCAGTCGTCGTGGTCCCAGCCGTCTTCGGTCATGTCCGGCTGGATGCCGGTCGCGATGCGCAGATCGATCGGGCGGAGCGCCTCGATCTCGACGTTGTTCTTTTCCATGATGCGCTTCGACGCCTCGATCAGCCCGTCGGTGTGCGACAGCCGCGGCGATCGCTTGAGCGTGCAGTTCAGGAACATCGCGCGCAGACGCGGCGTTTCGTTCGTTTGGGTTGTCACGTTCCTGCCCCTCTCTTCGGCTCCGGTTCTATGAGTCGTCGCGCTCGAGCATCACCATCGCGAACCACTCGTTCTCATCCGTCCACATGGCGACCGGCTCCAGCCCGGCCCCCTTGGCCTCGCGCTCGATACGCTCGCGCGTGAACTTGCAGGAGTGCTCGGTCGTGATCGCTTCGCCCTCGGCGATCGGGAACTCGCGTCCGCCGATCCTCGCGGCCTGCGGGTGCGCGCAGACCAGGCGCATCTCGATGCGCTCGTGCTCGTCGGACCAGATCGCCTCGTAATGGAACGCGTCATTGTCGAGACCGGCGTCGAGCTCGTTGTTCAGGCGCGTGATCAGGTTCCTCCCGAACTTCGCCGACACGCCCTTCGGGTCGTCGTATGCCTCAATCATCACATCGCGGTCCTTGACCATATCCACGCCGATCAGGATCCGCCCGCCATCGCCCGCGGCGTCAGCGAACGCGCGGAGCAGGCGCGCCCTTTCCGGTTGCGGCATGTTCCCAATGGTCGAGCCGGGGAAGTACAGCACGCGGTTCTCGCTCGGGATCGGCTCGTCCGCATCGTCCAGCGCGTCAAGCCCCTCGTAGAAGCCCGCGCAGATCGGCTGCACCGTCAGCTGCGGGAACTCCTGAGCAAGACGCTCGCTCGACTGCGTCACCGCGCTCTCGCTGATCTCGATCGGCACGAACATCTTCGGCGACTCCAGCGCCCTCAGCAGGATCGGCACCTTCACGGCGGCCCCCGCGCCCGGCTCGATGATGATCGCGTCCGGCCCGATCGCCTCGGCGATGTCGCCGGCCTTCTCTTCAAGGATCTCTGTCTCGATCGTCGAGGGGTAGTACTCCTCGAGATCGGTGATCTGCTCGAAGAGTTCGCTCCCGCGTGAGTCGTACAGGTGTTTCGGCGGGATCGCCTTCTCGCCCTCCGGCTGGCTCAGCGCTTCGATCATGTCCTGCTCGAACGCGCTGGTCGCGCCGTCGCGGACGATGAGCGGGCGGAGATTCGAGGGAGCGTCGATGTCCTCGGTGCCTGATGTAGTCATGTGATCCTTCGGACGCGAGTCGAGGTCCGCGTTTCTGGCCAGGCGCAGGCCCGCGAAGGCCCAGCGCGAGTGAGGGTGAAAGAAGTTCCGGTAGGTCAGCCGGATGTGGTCGCGCGGCGTGATGCACGACCCGCCGCGCAGCACATACGAGCCGCACATGAACTTGCCGTTGTACTCGCCGACCGGGCCCTCGGGCGGGCGATAGCGGGGGTACGGCTCGTGCGCCGAGCGCGTCCACTCCCAGACGCCGCCGGCGAACTGCGACTCGGTCGTCGCGAGCGGGTGCAGCGCCCCCTCTTCGAGGAACTGGGCGTTTTCCAGCGATTTCTCCCAGCATGGCGCGATCGCGGCTTCCCACTCGGCCTCGGTCGGCAGGCGGGCCCCGGCCCAGCGGGCGAAGGCCGTCGCCTCGTAGAAACTGATGTGCACGACCGGCGCGTTCGGGTCCAGCGGACGCACGCCGTGCATCGTGTACTCGCCCCACGAACCGTCCGCGGCCTTCTCCCAGTACAGGGGCTTGTCCCAGCCCTCGCTGCAGATCGTCGCCCACCCATCGTCGAGCCAGAGATCCGGACGCGTGTAGCCGCCGTCCTCGATAAAGGCGATGTACTCGCGATTGGTCACCAGGTGCGAGCGCAACTCGAACGGCTCGAGAAGTCGCTCGTGGCGCGCGCCCTCGTTGTCAAAGGCGAACTCACTCTTCGCGGCTTCGGTCGCCGGGTGTCCGACGGCGACGATGCCGCCCTCGATCGCCAGCCACTCCGGCTCGACGTCCGCGCTGCCCACGCCGCGCCACTCGCCGTCCACGCTGTACGCCGGGCGCGTCGGGTTCTCGAAGAGCGTGCGCTTGATGTCCATGAGCAGCAGTTCCTGGTGCTGCTGCTCGTGCTGGATGCCGAGTTCGAGCAGGGGCAGGATCTCGCGCAGCGTCTCGCCGTCGGCGCCATCGATGACTTTGATCACGCGCTCGTCCACGGTGTCGCGATAGGCCATGACTTCGCCGAGGCCCGGGCGGGTCAGCATGCCGCGCTTCGCGCGCGGGTGGCGTTCGCCGATGGACTGGTAGTAGCTGTTGAACAGCACGCGGAAGTCGTGGTCGTAGGGCTCAAAGCCCGGCTCGAACGCTTCGAGGATGAACGTCTCGAAGAACCACGTCGTGTGCGCGAGGTGCCACTTGGTGGGGCTGGTGTGCTCGAACGCCTGCACCACCATGTCTTCCGGGCTCAGCGGCTCGCACAGCGAAATCGTGGTGCGCCGCGCGTGCCGGAAGCGGTCGAGAAGCGAATCGGCGCTGCCGATGTCGCGAGCGGCGATCGTGCTGAGGCCCATGGCAGGGTCTTTCGTCGAGAGGAACTCGTCCATCAACCCTACCACGCCCCCGAGTCGAAACGCGTGAAAGTTTGATCATGTGTCGGTGGGGTGTTCCTGTAGAACAGATGTGCGCATGAAAAAGCCCGCGATTGGGCGGGCTTGTTGGAAAGCGAGTCGGCCCCTAGACCGCCGCTGCCTCCAGCTTCATCGCCCGCGCCACCGCGCCGCCCATGTCCGCTGGCGTCTCGGCGATCTCGAAGCCGCACTCGGTCATCTTCTCGATCTTGGCGTCTGCCGTGCCCGAGCCGCCGGAGATGATCGCGCCGGCGTGGCCCATGCGCTTGCCCGGAGGGGCGGTGCGACCGGCGATGAAGCCGGCGATCGGCTTGGAGCCGTTGGTCTTGTACCACTCCGCCGCGGCTTCCTCGTCGGTGCCGCCGATCTCGCCGATCATCAGGATCGCGTCGGTGTCGGGGTCGTTCTCGAAGAGTTCGAGGCAGTCGATGAAGCCGAGGCCCCGGACCGGGTCGCCGCCGATGCCGATGCAGGTGGACTGGCCGAGGCCGAGGTTGGAGGTCTGCCAGACCGCTTCGTAGGTCAGCGTGCCCGAGCGCGAGACGATGCCCACGTTCTTGCCGAGCTTGGACTCGGAGCGGTGAGTGTTGATGTAGCCGGGCATGATGCCGATCTTGCAGCCGGCGTTGGTGTAGGGGTCGTCGTGCGACTTGCCCGAGCCGGTCTTGGGGCCGGGGGTGATGACGCCGGGGCAGTTCGGACCGACGAGGTAGATCTTCTTGTTCGGTCCGGCGACCGCGTTGTGGTCGTCGAGAACCTTGCGGACCTTGACCATGTCCTGCACCGGCACGCCCTCGGTGATCGCGCAGATGACGCGGATGCCGGCAGCGACCGCCTCGAAGATGGCGTCGGCGGTGAAAGCGGGGGGGACGAAGATCATGGTGGCGTCGGCGCCGGTGGCGTCGACGGCGCCCTGGACGGTGTCGAAGATGGGCAGGCCGTTGTCGTCCTTGGTGCCGCCCTTGCCGGGGGTCACGCCGCCGACCATTTTGGTGCCGTAGTCGTAGCAGCCCTTGGTGTGCAGCGCGCCGAAGGAGCCGGTGATGCCCTGGCAGATGACTTTGGTGTTGGCGTCGATGAGCACGGACATGGAGGGCGTCTCCTGCGGTCTGGTAGGCGATTGGCGTTGGGAAGCCGGGCCGATCGCCCGACGCTGAACGCGTACGATAGCCCGCAGCACCGGGGGTGTCACACCGCCGGAGCGCGGACCCGCCTTCTCTACAAAGGATCGCGATTCATGCCCCGATTCCAGCGAAACCGAGCCTCCATCACCGCCCTCGCGCTCACGGCGACGGCACTGCTGCCCGGCTGCGCCTCAACCACGCCGTCGGAAACCGGCGACAGCGTCTCCGGACCGGTCCTCGTTGCCGAGTCCCCGGACCGCCAGTGGACGGGTGTCGCGTGGATCGGGTCATCGGGCGAGGTGATCGTGAACTACCCGCGCTGGACCGAGGAGTACACGAACGCCGTCGAGCGGGTGCGAATCGGCCCGGATGGCGCTGTCACGCGCGTGCCGTGGCCCAACCAGACGATGAACACGGTCCCGGACCCCGAATCGCTCAGCCCGAGCGAGCGACGCGATGTGCTTGTCGCGGTTCAGGCCGTCCACACGGATCGCAAGGGCCGGATCTGGATCCTCGACACCGGCAACCCCGGTTTCGCGGGCGTGCTCGAAGGCGGGGCCAAGCTCATCATGGTCAACCCGAGCACCGGTCGCGTCGAGCGGACCTACGCCTTCGACTCCACGATCGCCCGGCCCGACAGTTACCTCAACGATGTCCGCATCGACATCCGCTACGAGCGAGCGTACATCACCGATTCGGGCATCGGCGGGCTGGTGGTGGTCGATCTGGACACCGCCGAGGCCCGGCGCGTGCTCGACGGGCACCCCTCGACGCTGGCCGAGCCGGACTTCACGCCGGTGATCGGCGGCCGGGCGTTCGTGGATCCCCAAACCGGACAGCCGCCTCAGATCCATGCCGACGGCATCGCGCTCTCGCCTGACGGGCGTCACCTGTATTGGCAGGCGCTGACCGCCAAGACGCTGTATCGCGTCCCTACGCGCGCCCTGGCGGACTTCACCGTCGAGAACGACGCGCTGATCGCCGAGATCGAGAACATGGGTCGCACCGTCGTGACCGACGGCATGGCTTTCGACGGTCGCGGCAACCTGTACTTCAGCGCGCTCGAGAACGACGCCGTGATGTACCGGACCCCGACCGGCGCGATCCGGACGCTGTGGTCCTCGCCCAAGCTCGCGTGGCCGGACACCTTCAGTTACGACGCGGTGCGCGATGTGCTGTATGTCACGACGGCGCAGATCCACCGGATGCCCGGTCGCGCCGGGCCGGGCATGCCCTGGCCGCCGGCGGAGCCGTTCCGCATTTTCCGGTTCGATCTGTCGGGCGCGAACTGAGATCGCGAGCGGCGCGGATCACTTGCGTCGGTTGTAGGTGTGCTCCATGACCATCCAGGGCTCGCCGTAGGCGATTTCCCATGCCTCGAAGACGTGCGTGTCCTCGTCGACGATGCGGACGACGAACTTGACCGGCTTGCGATACTCGCCGGTCATGACCTCGTCCATCTCGCCGAACATCGTCAGCGTGGAGCCGTCGGGGCTCATCGAGCCGCGCATCGACGCGGTCCCCGTCCCGAACGAGTCCATCCAGACGCCGGTGAACATCTTCCCGGCCTTGTCGAAGCCGGTGTAGCCGATGCCCTCGAAGGGCATGCCCATCATGTTGCCGTTGAAGTTCTGCTTCAGGAACCGGTTGCCGAGGACCATCTCGTAGCTCGCGCTGGCCTGAGAGGTCATGGGCGGGGCGGCGGGGTCCCAGACGATCTTGGAGGTGACGTCCCAGTCGCCGACGAGTTGGGCGAGCCAGCTGTGGGGTTTGCCGGGCTCCATGGATTCCATGTACTGCTGCATCGCGGCCGCGGGGTCTTCCACCGATAGGCCCGCGAGCGGGTGGCGTTCATCCATCTCGGGCATGCCCCCGTCCTGACGAGCGATGGCGAGCGTGCCAATAAGCGAGGCGGCGATGCAGGCGTGGGCGACGACGGGTTTGTTGATGCGCGGCATGACAGTTTCCTCCTCGTGATTTGTGCGGCGTTCCGGGACGATCCCCGGACCTTTGCTAGGATAACCGCGGCCCGGTGGGGCCGAGGGTCGAAATAAGCGGGCAGCCGCCGACCTTCTGGCGCGGGCGATTCGGTGGTCGCGATCCGTCGCGAGAGTTGATTGTGAATGAGGTGGTTATGCGCGCGATCGTGACCGGCCAGGTCGGCATGGACAAGAAGAGCTACCTGCAGGGCGTCGTCGACTTCGCCGGGCAGCAGGGCGAGACGGTCAAACTGTTCAACATCGGCGACATGATGTACGCCGAGGGGCGGGACATCCGCCCGGGCCGAATCCTCGACCTGCCGTGGTCGCGTCTGAACTCGCTCCGGCGTGCCGCGATGAAGGACATCATCGCCGAGGCGCCGAACCATGACCACGTGATGGTGAACACCCACGCCACCTTCCGCTGGCGCCACGGCCTGTTCCCCGCCTTCGACCTCGACCAGATCCAGCGCTTCGATCCGGACCTGCTCATCTGCCTCGTGGACAACATCGAGGTCGTGCATCATCGGCTCCACGAAGAACACGACATCGACGCGACGCTCAAGGACTGCATGGTCTGGCGCGAGGAGGAGATCCTCGCGACCGAGATCATCGCGCAGGCGCTGCACAAGCCGTTCTACATCGTCAGCCGCGGACGCCACGTCAGCACCACGCCGACGATGTTCCGCCTGATCACGCGCCCGGAACTGAAGAAGGTGTACCCGAGCTTCCCGATGAGTCACGTCGTGGATATGCCCGATGTGCTCAAGGAGATCGAGGACTTCCGCGCCGCGCTCGCCAAGCACTTCGTGACCTTCGACCCCGCCGACGTGGACGAGAAACTGCTGCTCGACCAGGCCATCGCCGCGGCGAAGGAGGGTCAGGACTTCATCACCTACGAGCCCCACGCCTACGGCGGCTCGCGCGACATGCCGCCCCTGAAGGTGAAGGTGCGTGAGGTGCTGGATATCGCCGGCGACATCGACGGCCAGATCTACATGCGCGACTTCAAGCTCATCGACCAATCCGACATGATCGTCAGTCTGGTCCCCGAACTGCCCGGTGGCGTACCCGCGCTGTCCTCGGGCGTCGAGCGCGAGCTCCAGCACGCCTTCGAGCACACCAAAGAGGTGTACATCGTCTGGAAGCCCAAGAAGAACCCATCGCCGTTCATCACCGAAACGGCGACGAAGATCTTCGGATCTGTCAAAGAGGCGCTGGAGTATTTCGAGGAAGTCGGTATGTTCGGGCAGGTGAACCTGTTCGGGCACTGAGGCGGAGGAGCCGACCGAACCCGGAGACTCCTACGGAAGCAGGCGGGCGTGAGCCTCAATGTGCCGGGCGTTCCTGCTGCAGGCTCGTGACCGGCTCAGCGAACCGTCGGTGCCACCCGATTTTGATAGACCGCTTGCTTAGAGCGGGGATACACAAGGCCAATCGCGAAGCACTTCGGCGCGCCACTCCCGCTTGAGACGATGACGCGGCGCCCATGAAAAAGGCCCGCATCCCCTGTGCAGGATGCGGGCCCCTGTGCGTCCCGTTCGGGAGTGCCCCCCAAGCCACTCCGTCCCGGGTGGAGGATGTCCCCGTTTGGGGATCAAACGGACACGCCGCGCCTCTCGAACACGGCGTGCCCCGCGTCTCGTCGGCCTCTCACGATCGGGAAGAGGCCGACCACCCCCTCTCCGATCTCAACCGGCGAGTGCTCGACCCGGGTGCTTCGTCCCTCGAGCGGGCGACGGCGGGAACTCATGCCATCGTCCATCGGGCGGGAGCACGCGGGCCTCTCTCTCCCAACCAAGTTTCGCACGCTAAGGCCTTGTGGTTCCGGGCTTTGACTTAGAATACTGCAAAAAAGCAGGCGTGCTGCCTTTTTGCCCTACCTGACGCCAAAATCGCTCCCATCCCCTGATCCGCTACCCTTCTCGCCCGTGCGCTACCGCCTGACCATCGCCTACGACGGCACCGATTTTCACGGCTGGCAGCAGCAGTTCCAGCCCGTGGAGGGTGCCGCTCCCGATCCAGAGACCGGGGAAAAGCCCAAGACGGAGCTGCGCACGGTGCAGTCCGTGGTCCGAGCGGTGGTCCGCTCGGTCATCCGTGAGCCCGTCCAGGTGCAAGGGGCCAGTCGCACGGACTCTGGCGTCCACGCCCGCTGCCAGACCGCGGCGTTCACCACCACCGACGACCGGATCGGCCCGCCCGACGAGAAGCTGATGCTCGCCATCAACAGCCGCCTGCCCGAGGACGTGCTGGTGACCTCCTGCGTGCGCACGCGGGAGGACTTCGAGCCGATCTCCGACTGCGTCCGCAAGGGGTACCGCTACCGGGTCTACGCGTCGCCGGTCCGCCCGCTCTGGGAGCGGCGCGAGGTGTTCCACCTGCGCCGGGAGGTCGATCACGAGGCCATGCACGAGGCGGCTCGGCACCTCGTCGGCACGCACGACTTCGAGTCGCTCGCCTCGACCCACCACGGGCGCGAGAGCACCGTGCGCACGCTTCACCACTGCTCCGTCACGCGGACCGACGAGCACAACCTGCACATCGATGTCTCGGGCGACGGGTTTCTCTACAACATGGTCCGGATTCTGGCAGGCACGCTGGTCGAGGTCGGCATCGGCAAGATCTCGCCCGGCGACATCCCGGCGATCCTCGACGCGAAGGACCGGCGCCGGGCCGGGCCGACGCTCCCGCCCGAGGGACTCTGCCTGATGTGGGCGGAGTACCCAGAGCCGGACGGCGTCTTGGGCGACGCGCCGGAGTGGGCGAGGGCGGGCGCATCGCCGGCTCCGTGAGCGCAGTATGGGACTTCGCATCCTCCACATCTCGACACGTCTCATCCTCGGCGGCTCGCAGGAGAACGTCGTCCTGTCCTGCGAGGGCCAGACTGAACGCGGGCACGAGGTCCACCTCGCTTATGGGCCGATCTACGGGCCGGAGGGTTCGATGCTCGACCGGGTGACGGCGTGGCGATCGAGCGAGGGGCAGGCGATCGAGACGCACGAAGTGCCGGACATGGTGCGCGAACTGTCACCGATCCGAGATCGGCGCTGCCTGAAGCAACTGACCGCGCTGATCCGGGAATTGAAGCCGCACATCGTGCACACGCACTCGAGCAAGGCGGGCATCCTGGGGCGCATGGCTGGGTGGAAAGCGGGGGGCCGGGCTGGCACACTCGGCGTCGTCCACACGATCCACGGCCCGCCGTTCCACCGGTACGAAAAGACCTGGCGCAACGTGCTGTATGTGGCGTCCGAACGGATCGCCGCGAAGCGATGCCACGCGATCATCAGCGTGTGCGACGCGATGACCCAGCAGTTCCGCGCCGCGGGCATCGGCAGGCCGGAGCAGTACACGACCGTTCGAAGCGGAATCGAGACGGGGCCGTACCTCGCGCCGATCTCGGACGAGGAACGCGCGACACAGCACGAAGCACTCGGGCTCTCGCCCGATGACTTCGTCGTCGGGACTGTTTCACGGATCAGCGACCTGAAGGGTCACGCGGATCTGGTTCAGGCGTTGACGCCCCTGATGAGCGAGCACCCTCAGATCAAGCTGCTCTGGGTCGGCGACGGCTGGCTGCGCGATTCGTTGGAAGCGAGCCTGAACGATCTGGGCCTGCGCGACCGGGTGGTCATCACCGGCATGGTGGCACCTGAGGATGTGCCGGGCCTGATGAAACTGATGGATGTGCTCGCGCATCCAAGCTATCGCGAGGGCCTGCCGCGGGCGGTCGTGCAGGGCATGCTCAGCGGGCTGGCGGTCGTCGCGACCGATGTGGACGGCACCCCGGAGGTCTGCATCGATGGCGAAACCGGCCTGTCGTACTCGCCGGGGGACACCGGGGCGCTGCGCAAGCACCTGCGGCGGCTCGTGCATGATGAGTCGCTGCGTCGAGGACTCGGTGATCGTGCCCGGTCGCACTGCGCGGATGCGTACTCGGCCCAGCGCATGGTGGACGAGACCGAGAAGGTGTACGCTCGGGTGCTGGAGGGTCTGCGTGGCACAGCACGGCAATAGATGGCTCGCACCGATCGCCATGGCGATGCTCATCGCGCCCGCGTCGCCTGCGCAGACATTGAATCTGGGACCGGTTCCCGCGCCGCGTCAGAACACGTCCGACGCGCTCACTGCTCACTTCATGGGCGAACTCGAAGCGTCTCGAACCGAGCGCGAGCGAGCGTTGGTTCGACTCGGCGCGCGGCTTGCCCGTACCGGCGGTCCGCTGAACGAGCTCGCCTCGCGGACAATCTCGCGTCACCTTGATGTCCTGCGCGGCTCGCTGCGGGACGCCGACCGGATCGCGCAGGACGCGAGCGCGGATCCCGTTCGCCGGCAGAGACTGCGCGAACTGCTGGTCCGCGTCGACCGCGCGATCCGGTCGCACCCGCTCGATTCGATCGACGATGCGCAGCTGGCAGCGTCCGCCGAGGCAGTGTTCGGGACGATGGCGGACCTCGCGCGGGAACTCGAGCAGGAGCCGATGAGCACGCCGCCACGGTTGACCAAAGAGACGGCTCTTCCCGACACCCTGGCGCTTCGTGAGTCGATCGGGGCGCTCCGGGAGCCGTTCGAAGGCTCCGCCGATCGGCTGCTCGAACTGCTCAATCTCTTTGAGAGCGTCCGCGCCGTTCCGTCGCTCGAGTCCGCGTCCGAACGCGGCCTGCGAGCTCTCGCCGGCGTCGTTGGTTTCACGCAGATCGAGGACGACCGGTTCGTTCCGCGCTCGGCGCTGCAGCGATTGCCACAGGCGCTCGAGGGCTGTCTGTTCGACGAGACCGGCCCGCGCTCACCGACCGAAGCACTCGCAATGCTCGAAGCGCTCGCGCGTCTCGGATCGCTCGTCGAGCGGTGCGCATCTCTGGAGGGCGATACCGCCCGACGGATCGAACCGGTTTTCGGCGGCATGCTCACCGGCCTGACGTCGCCGGCGGAGGCCCAGATGCTGGACCTGATGTTCCCGCCGCTGGAGCGCTCGGTCGGTTTGATTGTGCGCGGCGCAGCGCTGCCCTCGGTGCGAGCGGTCTCGCCGCAGCTCCAGTACGCCTGGCGGTTTCTGCTCCCACAGGAGCAGGCGGCCCGTATCGCGTCGATCGAGTCGATCGCGCGGATCACCGATGACCCCGGACTCATCGCGTCGCCCGAGGTGGTCAGCGCTCTGGTCGGGCACGCCGAAGTGGTCGAGTCGCTGGAAGCCCTGCTCGGCGTGGATGTGCTTCAAGACGAACTCGACAGCGCCGGGGTGCCCGGCGCGTTTCAGGCTCTTGAGGCGCTGCGCGCCGACCTGCGACTCATGGGTGATCGCGAGGGCTACCGCGCCGCCGGTGCGCGCGTGCTCCCGCTGGTGCGGCTGCTGGCACGCTACCGAAGTCTCCCCGGAGCCGATCGGGTGCTCGGCGGGTCCGGCGCCGATCCCGTTTGGGCCGAACCGCTCCGGGCACTGATCACGGGCGAACTCGACCGCTGGCGACTCCGCCTCGCGATGGAGCGCATCAGCGCCAACGCCGGCACGCCGATCGAGATGACCGGTGAAAAGCTCGACGCTCGCCAGACGCTCGAGACGCTGCGCCGGACGGTCCTTGCCGCTTCGGACATTATCGAGCTCGCGGACGGCGGTTTCGAGCGATTGGATGCGCTCCCGGAGTTCGAAACCTTCGATGGCGAGGACACTCTCGGCGTGCGCGCCGCGGTGGACTTCGAGGCCGTGTCGAGCGCTGTCGGTGCGGCAACCAATGCGCTCGCCCTGGGCGATGCTCAGCGGGCGAGTGTGGTGCTCGGTGGCGTGCAGGACGAACTGATCGTCGTCGGTGTGCTTGCAGAGCTTTCCCGGCGTGTGACCGGCGCGTCGACCGACCGGGCGTCTGTCGCGTCGATGGAGTGCGCGCTGGTGCTCCGGCGACTGACCGCCCTCGGCGACAGCGCAGACCACATCGCCTCGCTCAGCCTCGCCGGACGCTATCGCGAAGCCGGGCTCGATCGGAGGGCGTTTCGCGCTTGGATGACCGACCAAGCCGAGCGGACCATCGATACGCTCGACTGGCTCAGCGTCTCGTGGCAGCGCCGTCGCTGACGCTTCGTCGGGGCTACCATCGGATCCGCCCACCTTCCTTGCCGGAGCACTGTCATGGCCAACATCCTCGTCGTCGGACCGCACCCTGATGATCAGGAAGCGGGGATGGGCGCGACGATCGCCAAGTTCGCGCAGCAGGGACACGATGTGCTGCTGCTGGACATGACCAACGGCGAACCGACACCGCTGGGCGACGTCGCGACGCGCGAGAAGGAAGCCGAGGCGGCACGGACCGTGCTCGACGGTGGAACCGGACGGGTGAAGCGGCGCATGCTGGAAGTCGAGGGTGAGGCGAGAGGCCACGGCGGCGAGGGAGTGTGGGGTGGCAGGGCGTTGCCCAACAGGTTCGTCGAGCACTCAATCGACGCCCGCCGGGCGGTCGCGTCGGTGATCCGCGAGCACCAGGCCCAGATCGTCTTCACGCCCTACCCGCAGGACGCCCATCCGGACCATGTTGCCACGACGCGGATTGTCGAAGATGCCCGATTCGATGCGAAGCTCAGCAAGATCGACCTGCCCGGCGAGCGGATCTACCCTCGCTGGCTGTTCTATTACTACGCCACCCACCTGCGATGGGTCGCCGACCCGTCGTTCCTGATCGATGTGACCGGCTACGAGAGGCAGAAGATCGCTTCGATGGAGGCGTACCACACCCAGTTCGTCGCGCCCGGACGGATCGGGGCGAACCCGGACGGGCAGACCGTGCAGAGCTTCGTCACGGAGCGGCTCGGCTACTTCGGTTCACGCATCGGCACCCGATACGCCGAGCCGTTCTATACGAAGGAACCGGTGGGGCTTGAAGGGCTCGGCGCACTGGTGATGTAGGCCTCTGAGCAGGCGGCGAAGCCAACCCTGACCGGCTACAATCCGGTCCGTTTCAGGCTGGCATGCCGAACGGAAATCGAACACTCCGGACTCCCGCCCGTGTGCGGTGAATGTCTCGTCAGGAAGGACCAAGCGCTGTGGCTGACAAGCACTACGACCTCGTTGTGATCGGCGGCGGGCCCGCCGGGTACGTCGGCGCCATCCGCGCCGCTCAGCTCGGCCTGAAGGTCGCTTGCGTCGAACGCGACAAGCTCGGCGGCGTGTGCCTGAACTGGGGCTGCATCCCCTCCAAGAGCCTGCTCGCCAACGCCGAGCTCTACGAAAAGGTCTCCAAGGAGGCCGAGGACTGGGGCCTGGCCTTCGACAACCTCCGCGTCGACTGGTCCAAGGTCATCGGGCGCAGCCGCGGCGTCGCCGACAAGCTCAACAAGGGCATCGGCTTCCTGCTCAAGAAGAACAAGATCGACCACATCCAGGGCAACGCCAAGATCCTGTCGGGTCGCAAGAACGGCGGCAAGTGCACGATCGAGATCCAGGAGGCCGAGGTCAAGGCCACGCTGACCCACGCCCCGGTGACCATCGGCAAGAAGATCGAGCAGATCACCTGCGACAACGTCCTCGTCGCGACCGGCTCCGTCGCGCGCGACCTGCCCTTCGCCCGCTTCGACGGCGACAAGATCATCGGCGCCCGCGAAGCCATGACCCTGCCCGAGCAGCCCAAGAAGCTGATCGTGGTCGGCGCCGGTGCGATCGGCATCGAGTTCGCCTATTTCTACAACTCCTACGGCACCGAGACCACGGTGCTCGAGATGATGCCCCGCATCGTGCCCGTCGAGGACGACGACATCTCGAAGGAGCTCGAGAAGATCTTCAAGAAGCAGGGCATGAACATCCGCACGTCCACCACGGTCACCAACATCGAGAAGACCAAGGACGGCGTGAAGGTCACCGTCGCGCCGTTCAAGGACGGCAAGGCCGACGAGTCCAAGAGCGAGGTCATCGAGGGCGACAAGGTCCTCCTCGCGATCGGCGTGAAGGGGCGCTACGACGGCCTGTTCGACGAGTCGCTTGGCATCGAAACCGTCAAGGACCACATCAAGACCGACTACGTCCCCAACGCGCCCGAGCCCCAGACGCTCACCTACGCCACGAACATCCCCGGCATCTACGCCGTTGGCGATGTCATCGGCCCGCCCTGGCTCGCTCACGTCGCGTCCGAAGAGGCGATCATCGCCGTCGAACGCATTGCCGGCCACGACCCGATCCCGATGGACTACTCGGTCATCCCCGGCTGCACCTACTGCCATCCGCAGGTCGCCTCGGTCGGCTTCACCGAGCGTGCACTGAAGGAGAATGGTCTCGTCAAGGACAAGGACTACCAGGTCGGCTCGTACAACCTCATGTCGCACGGCAAGGCGATCGCCGCGGGCCAGAACAAAGGCCTCGTGAAGATCATCCGTGGCCTGCCTCGCGGCGAGATCCTTGGCGCTCACATTCTCGGCCACGAGGCCACCGAACTCATCGCCGAACTCACGCTCGCGCGTCGTCTGGAAGCGACCAGCGAAGAGATCAATGTGACCGTCCACGCGCACCCGACGATGCACGAGGCGATCCACGAAGCGAGTCTTGCTTCGGAAGGCCGCGTGATCCACGCGTAATCAGATCGCCTCCCGCGAATGATCACACCCCGCATTTGGCGGGGTTTTTAGTTGGATAAGTAGGGAATCCGCATCTGCAAGGCGATTTCCGAATCGTCTCGTTGTCCCTCCCCCACGGTGAGGTATGTTCAACGAGGAGGGGGAGGAGGAGCAGTCAATATGCCGCGACCGATTTCGCCCGTGGAGGTGTGCCGATGAAACTGTCAGTCAATCTCCTTGCGCTTTGTGCTTGTGCCCATTCGGTGGCCGGCGGCGGCGGTTCCGTCCTCATTGTCGGTCCGGACCAGGACATCTGCGTCGGACCCGCGGTCGCTGATGACTTCGGCGCTGCGGGCTACACAGTTACATCCATTGCAGATGTTGCCGCCCTCGACTCGCTGGATCTCACGGGCTTCGATGTGGTTTGGATGCCGGACGGGATAGCGAGCAGCAACGCGTTCTGCTCCGGTCGAGAGACCATACCCAGCCCGGCCGCGAGTGCTTCACTCGCCCAGTTCGTGATCGACGGCGGAGGTCTGTACCTCGCCGGCGAATCCGGCACATCCAACCAACTCGACTTTCTGCTCTGGCGCGACGCGTTCCTGAACGATCAACTCGGTGCGGGTGGTGTGGTCGGCACCTGCGATTGCGAGCTCGGCAACGTCGTTTTTCTCGATTTCTCAGCCGCGATCAACTCACTGGTCCAGCCGGTGTCGCAGTTCTCGACACAGTCCACATTCACCGGCGGTTTCGATTCCGTCGGAAATGCCCAGCCCGTCGGGTTCAGCGAAGATCAGTCCGCGGGGCTCCCCGTCGTGCTCGCGTTCGACTACGGGACACTGGATCTGGCCCCGGCGGGACGCGTCGTCGTGGTGAACAACACCAACAACAGCTTCGGCTTTGACGAGTGGGCGCTGAACGCTCTGGCGTTTCTGAGCGGGAGCAGTCCGTGCCCCGGCGATGTCACCGGCGATGGCATGGTCGATCTCGCCGACCTCAACCTCGTGCTCGCGAACTTCGGTCAGCCCACCGATGACGGTGACACGAACGCTGACGGCCTTGTTGATCTGTCAGACCTGAACGCTGTGCTGGCGGCCTTCGGTAAACCGTGTTCATGAGGGTCTAGGGCGCAAATCCCGGCAGGGAGGTCGAAGATAGGGTCGGACGACCTACGCCCGTGAACTTGCGGGTTGTCGAACTCGCTTTGAGTACTCCGCCCATTTGGTGTTGCCCCGATCAGAGGCATACTCTCTGTGCCGCGCTTTTCCCTTTTCGTATGGGGCGGCGCCTTCCTCCAATGATCGGGTGGGTTTTGCCGAATCGTCGGAATCGCTGCTGTCACCGCACCGGCCGCGTCGCCGGATGCGTTCTTCTGTTTCTTCCCGCTGCCGTGGTGTCTGGTGAGCCGTGCGATCCGGTCGTCGAGGCGCTGGGTTGGGGGGTCGACGGCCCCGTTCGAGCGATCGCGTCTGTTCGCAGAGGCGACGCCTATCAGCTCTACATCGCGGGCAAGTTCACGACCGCCGGCGGCGAACTCATGAACAACATCGCCATGTGGGACGGTGTCGGCTGGAATGCCTACCGCTTCCTCCCGTTCGAGCCGCCGACCATCGGAGTGCCCGGCAGCCGCGGCATCTCGGCGCTCGAGCCCATCCCCAATCCCTTCGATCCGAAGTCGCCGGATGAGTTCATCATGCTCGGCGGCGACCTGCTGCTCGGTGACTCCGACTCGGTTCGCGTGTTCTTCCCGATGGAAGCTTCGATCACCGGCTCGCCGGTGCCGCAGTTCGATACGGAGGTGCAAGGCTTCGGGATCTGCGACATCGCGTTCGGTCCGGTCGGCGGCACATCAACGTTCGCGCTGGCCGGAGATTTTTCAGCGGTCAACGGCGAGCCGATAGAGAGAATCGCTCAGCGCAGCACGATCCTCGAAGCGGACTGGCAGTCCGTAGTGAACAGCAGTTTCGCGTCCGGCTCAGTAGCGTGCGTCGAGTTCATCGGCGACAAAGCCTTCGGTGCGGGCCTCTACTTTTCGGGGCTGTTCGAGCGCCCCGGCATCGACGGCCCGATCTGCAACTCGATCTGCCGCTGGGACGGCGAGGCGTTCTACCCGCTCGACTCCGGTCTGACGGGACCGGTCGGCGCGCCGAGCCCCGCCACCACCATGACCTTCGGCGACATCGGCGAAGGTCCGTCCCTGTACGTTGCCGGCACATTCACCCTCGCCGGCGCCGCGGAGGCCAACGGCATCGCCCGCTGGGACGGCTCAGCGTGGCACGCCCTGGGCAACGGGAGGCCGCCGCTACTCGGACAGCCGAGCGTGAGCGCTCTTGCGATCTTCGACGACGGCTCGGGCCCCGCGCTCTACGCCGCCCCCGCGTTCCCCGGTCCGATCGCGCGGTGGGACGGGGAGCAATGGCAGGACTTCAGCGCAGAGTCCGACGGAACGGTCTACACGATGGCGGTGCACGACGACGGGAGCGGTGAAGCGCTCTACGTCGGTGGCGATTTCGCCGTGATCGGCGACACCGAGGTGAGCGGCATCGCTCGCATCCGCGGTTGCGCCGCGCCTTGCCCCGGCGACGTGACCTCCGATGGCACGGTCGATCTCGCCGACCTCAACCTCGTGCTCGCGAACTTCGGCCAGACGACGACCGACGGCGACACGGACGGCGACGGCGTCGTCAATCTCGTCGACCTCAACGCCGTGCTCGCCAATTTCGGCTCGGCCTGCTGACGCGCCGCCTCCGGGTCACTCCGGTCTGATCTTCTCCCACATCTCCCGATACCGCTGCGCCATCGCCTCGATCGCACCGGGGATGACGCGCACCTGACCGACCACCGAGATGAAGTTCACATCGCCGTGCCAGCGCGGCACGACGTGCACGTGCAGGTGCTCGGGCACGCCCGCGCCCGCCGCGAGCCCCTGGTTGATGCCGATGTTCACGCCCTGGCAGCCGAGTGTCCGCTCGCAAAGGTCCGTCGCGAGATCGACCAGCGACCAGAGTTCCGAGCGCTGCTCCGGCGTGTAATCGAGCAGGCGCGGGCGCGACTCACCCAGTGCCACCAGCAGGTGCCCGTTCGCATAGGGATAGCGATTCAGGAACACCATGCCGCCGGGCGTTTCCGGGTCGGCATCCGTCCGGGACCAGTCGCCCTGCGTGGTGGGGGCTTTGGGCCGTCCCGTCCGCACGATGACGTGGTTCGTCTCGTCGTCGCCCGGGTTCAGCCAGTACTCCCGGATGAAGCACGACGAGCGCACCGGCTCCCCACCGGTCTCCGACGCGGCCTGATCCGAGAGCATCTGCATGTACCGGTCTCGCCATGGGGCGTGGAGCTGGATCGGGCGGTTCTCGGCGGGATTGGTGTCGTCTGGCATCGTCCGAGCATAGTCCCACGATCGACGCGTGGCGGCTACACTCGACGTCCCGGCACGCGACGAAAACCCCGCAACCGGGCCGAATTCAACCCCTACACCGACAGCGGAGGTCCTCGTTCTCATGTTCAAATCAGTCAAAGTCGGCGGGCGCGCAGCGCTCGATGTGCTCGTGCTCGGTCAGTTCAAGTCCACCGGTTCGTCCGGGGGCGGAGCAGCCCTTGACAGCACCTCAAAGGAGCACGACGCCGAGGGGCTTGCCCAGGCCGCCGCCAAGCGTGCCGAGGCCACCGGAGAGACCGGCAGCATCGTCGAGGCTTTCCCGACCGGCAAAGGTGCTCCGAAGCGCGTCGTCGTTCTCGGTCTGGGCGACAAGAGCAAGTTCGGACCCGAGGCAGCCCGCTCCGCAGGCGCGTCGCTCGGTCGCCATCTCGCCAGGGTGAAGGCGAGCTCGGTCGCGATCGAACTCGGGGGCGCGATCGAGGCCGCAAAGGCCGACTCCGGCTCCTGCGGCCGCGCCTTCGGCGAGTCCATTGGCATCCTCGCGTGGGACGCCGACCAGTTCCGCGGCTCGGTGACGACCAAGACCGAACGTCAGGCTCTCAGTCTTCGCAGCAGCGACAAGGCGTTCAGCGCGGGCATGGAGTACGGCATCGGCCTGGGCGAATCCACCAACGTCGCCCGCACCCTCAGCGAAACGCCGCCCAACATCTGCACGCCTGAGTTCGTTGCCAAGGAAGCCCAGAAGCTTGCTCGCTCCACCGGTATGAAGTGCACCGTCATCAAGGGCGCGAAACTGCTCGAAGAGAAACTCATCGGTATCCACACCGTCGGGATGGCGTCCGACCACAGCCCATGCCTCGTCCGGCTCGAGTACACACCCAAGTCCGCCGGACGCGGGAAGAAACCCATCGTCCTCGTCGGCAAGACCATCACCTACGACAGCGGCGGCCTGTCCCTGAAGATCTCCGGGTCCATGAAGGGCATGAAACGCGACATGGACGGCGGCGCGGGCGTCTTCGGCGCTATGCACGCCATCGCGACCGTCGTCAAGCCCAAGCGCAAGGTCATCGCCTACTTCTGCTGCGCCGAGAACGCCATCAGCGACGAGGCCTACCGTCCCGACGACATCCTCGAGTACGCCAACGGCGTCACCGTTGAGGTCACCAACACCGACGCCGAAGGACGCCTCGTCCTCGCCGACGGCCTCATCCGCGCCTGCAAGGACAAGCCCGAGTGCGTCATCGACATGGCCACCCTCACCGGCGGCGTGGTCGTCGCCCTCGGCAACACCTACGCCGGCATGTGGTGTGACGACGACAAACTCCGCGCTAAGGTCGAGGCGGCCTCCGGCAAGACCGGCGAACGCGTCTGGCGACTCCCGCTCCACCAGGAGTATCGCGACCTGATGAAATCGCCCGTCGCCGACATCCTCAACAGCGCACCCGTCCGGGCCGCCCACCCGATCCAGGGCGCGGCGTTCCTCAGCTACTTCGTCGAGGAGGGCACCTCGTGGTGCCACCTCGATATCGCCGGCGTTCACGCCGTTGACAGCGACAAGGGGCCGTTCGTGAAGAACAGCGCCACCGGCTTCGGAGTCCGCCTGCTCGCGGAACTGATCGACTCCATGTGAGTCCAAACCGCCGATGAGACGCCCCTCGCACGCTCCGTCGGCGTGTCGGGGGGCTTTCTCCTACGGTCCTCCGATACGATGCCGGGTGCAACAGGAGGAGCCCGATGTCACCCATCCCACCCACCGGTCCGCGTCCGACCACCATGGCCGGTGCGATGATCACGCTCAGGATCATGCACCTCGCCTTCATGGCCGGTGTGGGCCTGTTCGCGGTCATCGTGCTCGTCCTCCAGTCCACCGGATCGATGGCCACGCCGTCCACGCCGCCGAATCAGCCGTCCGGCGGGCAGGACCTCGAACTGCTCCTCGGGATCATGCTCGGCGCGTACGCCCTCTCGGTGCTGCCCGCGACGGCGTTTATCCTGCCGGCGTTCCGAAAGAAGGCGGGCATCGCCGCCGCCGACGCGTCGTCAGATGACGACACGGACGCGCCCAAACTCGGCGCGATCGGCTTCTACACCACCGCGTTGCTCCTTCGCGCCGCCATGGTCGAGGGCTGGGGGCTCTTCGGTGCGGTGGTGGCCCTGCTGACCGGCAACATGTTGTTCCTTCTTGTGCCCGTGGTCGCCGTCGCGCTCATCGGCATGTACTTTCCCTCCATCTCCAGATTCGAACGCTTCTACACCGACGCGCTCGATCGGGCGTCACGGGAGACCTTCTGATGAGCCGTACCATCGAGCCCCAGGGCATCGTTGAAACCAAGACCGCCCCGAAGCGCACCCTCAAGTTCAACTGCATGAACTGCCTCAAGGCCGAACTCGATCGCATCGATGAGGCGCACCGGCAAGGCGCGATCACCACCACCGGCAACTGGTCGCCGGGACAGATCTTCAGCCACTGCGCGATCTTCTTCCGCTGCTCGCTCGACGGCTTCCCGAGCCTCGCGCCGGCACCGGTCCGCTTCTTCGCGAAGCTGCTCTTCAAGAAGAAGGCCCTCAGCGGCGAGCCCATGCCCTCCGGCTTCCAACTCCCCAGGCAGGCGTCTTTCATGCTCCCCGCTCCGGATGTCACCTTCGAGCAGGGCATGACCGAACTCCGCGAGCAGATCTCGCGCATCGACGCCGGCGAAAAGATGACCCAGACCAGCCCGCTGCTCGGTGAGCTTTCTCACGAAGAGTGGGTTCGCCTGCACCTCGCGCACTGCATGATGCACCTCGCGTTCATCGACTACCTCGGCGCGCCGGGTAGCGCCTCAGGCGCCGCCTGAGCGCGGAGACCGATTCAGCCGTCGCCGTGGCTCGGCGGGTCGTCGCCACCGCCGCCACCGCCGCCACCGTCGCCGCCGCCTCCGTCGCCGCCGCCACCATCACCTCCACCGCCGCCTCCGTCGCCGCCGCCTCCATCACCGCCACCACCGTCGCCGCCGCCGTCACCGCCGTCACCGCCATCGTCGCCGCCGCCACCCGAACAGCCGTCGAGCCCGAAGTGCACGAGCATGA
>JANSXG010000141.1 GCA_024743075.1 bacterium
CCGGTGGGACCGCAGGCGAGGAGCATCCCGGCGTTCTGATCGCAGAGTTGGACGATGCGCTTTTCAACGAACTGGGGCATGTCCAGTTCGCCGATGGATTGAGGGGCGGTTCGTCCGTCAAGGATCCGGACGACAAGTTTCTGGCCGTGGACCGTGGGCGTAAACGAGGCGCGGAAATCGACGCGTCGGTCGCCGACATCCGCGGCGAAGTGGCCGTCGAGAACGGCGTCCCGAGCGGCCTGTTTCATCTGGCAGGCGGTCTTGATGACGCCCATGGTGCGTTCGCCGACTTCGTTTGGCAGGTCGACGACGTGGACCATCCCGCCGTCGACTCGGATGCGCACGGACAGGTAATCGCGTTTCGGCTCGAGGTGAATATCCGTGGCTCGCCCTTTCGAGGCGAGCACGAGCAGCAAGCGGACTACTTGGGAACCGTCCGCCGAGGACTCGAGGGCCGGCGAAAGTGTGTCATCGGCGTTGACGAGGACGATGTGCTCGTCGTCGCTCGACTTCGGCGGGATGTCGTCGATCGTGGCTCGGAGTTCCTGGGCCCAGGGCGCGAGTTTGCCGGGCTGGGAACTCAGGGGAACGCGTTTGCGTCGCGGCTTCGGGGTCTCGGCGTAGACGACAAAGGTCTGTTTGCCGACCTGAACGGTGTCGCCGCTCTTGAGTTCCGCGGTCGAGATGCTCTTGCCGTTCACATGTGTGCCGTTGCGGCTGCCGAGGTCCTTTAAGAGGAACGAGCCGTTCGGGCCGGGTTCGATGACACAGTGGAATCGCGAAGCGACATCGTCCTTGCCGAGGCAGAGGTCGTTGTCGGGGTGGCGCCCGATGGTGTACTTCTGGGTCGGCGAGAGGTCGACCTCACCGAGGCGCTTGTCCTTGAAACGAATGCGGGTCTTGGCCATCGGGCAAGATCGTAGCGGAACCCGCGTTGCGGTCGTGATGAGAGTCGGCATTCCCCTTTGGATGCCCGAGATCGGCCCGGGTTCCCGGAGAATCGCGGGATCACGGCCAATCTTCGCGCTCGGACTCCAGTCGAGGCTGCTCGCTCCAGCCGACGATGCGGGGGCGGGCGGTGCCGACCGGGGTTCGAAACGATCCCTCGGGTATGACCGACGCGGATGGGTCGGACGGACCCTGCCACATCAGGACGAGGCCGGCCCAGTCAGAGTCTTCGAAGTAGAGAACCTCGAGATCGTGCAGCCCCTCCGTCAGGTAGACGTCGGCGTCGTGGTACTGAAAGGTCTGTTGCGCGTCGGTTTCGATGATCGTCTGGCCGCCGATGCGCAGGCGCGAGCCGTCATCGCTTCCCAGTTCGAATCGGTACACGCCCGACTCGGGTACGACCAGGCGCGAGCGTGCTCTGAGCGCGAACCTGTCGTCCGGTGCACCCTCGAGAAACCCGCTGTCATCCCGGTTTGGCCAGTTCAGCTCCGCTTCGGCGGTGCTCCGATCGGGGGTCGACCAGTCGACATCGTCGAAGTTGCTGATCGATTGGCTCTCGTAGAACCAATCCACCAGGATCGGAGCGCTGACGTTGGCGAACGCCTCTTGTGGCACCACGGAAAAGGATGAAGCCCCCGGCGGACGCCATTCCAGGATGAGGCCCGCTGAGTTGTACCGATCGAAGTAGAAGATCTCGATGGGTACATAGTCGCCCGTCAGCGTCACGCTCCCTTCGACCTGTGTCATCGAGTGTGTGCCGTCGTTGTCGATCACCAGTTGGGCGTCAACGAACAGGCGTGACCCGTCGTCGCTGGTCAGGCGGAAGCGGTAGAGTCCGTCGGCGTGTGCGCGGATCGCGGTTTCGATACGGACGGCGTAGAGATCGTCGGCGGCGCCCGGTTCCCACGGCGCGAGCGTGGCGGCCCAGTTCACCTGGTCGGCGTTTGACACGCGATCGGGGTCCGACCAGTCGATGGTGTCGAGCGTGGTGTGCTCGCCGATGCTCTCGTACCAGTAAACGGTCAGCGCGTTCCCGGTGTCGCTGTTCAGGGCCGCGTCGACGGGCGGGGCGATGAGGTGCAGCGCCAGGAGGGCGAGCGCGATGGCGACGGACTGTTGCGGGCGGTTGTGCATGCGGTAAGGTCTCCGACCCGGTTATCGACCCCGCGAACCGGCGACTTCAGGCCTTGCGCGCGTCCGGAGGGATATGCAGGTGCAACTCACCGTCTTTGACGACACGCCCTGCGAGCTGGGGGAGGGTGCGTGCTGGGATGGTCCGGGGGCGCTGCTCTGGGTCGACATCCCGGCGGGCCGGGTTTTTCGCAGGTCGGCCGCCGACGGGTGCGCCCGCCGGGTCGATCTTGGGCAGAGCGTCGGCTGCGTGTTCCCCTGCGCGGGCGGGGGGTACATCGCGGGGCTCCGGGACGGGGTCGCGGTGTTCGATTTCGACCGGGGGGTCACGGGATGGCTCGATCGGTCCATCGCTGGGGATCCTCACACCCGCTGCAATGACGGGGCGATCGATCGTCGCGGGCGGCTCTGGGTGGGCGTGATGCGGGACGACCAGGCCCCGGGGTCGGGGAGCCTGCTTTGTGTGGAGTCGGGCTCGCTGACTCGGGTGGTTCGAGAGGGGCTGACGGTTCCGAATGGGCTGGCGTGGTCCGCCGACCGGCGGGTGCTCTATCACATCGATTCGGCGCGCCGGGTCATCGAGGCGCTGGAGTTCGATGAGGAGCGGGGAGCTGTGGGGGCGGTGGTCGCCGAGATCCGGACGCCCGACGGGTGGGGTTATCCGGACGGCATGACCATCGACGACGAAGGGCACCTTTGGGTCGCACACTGGGGCGGGGGACGGGTGTCGCGCTGGGACCCGGAGTCGGGGGGGTGCATCGGGGAGATCTCGGTCCCCGCCCGGAATGTGACCTCCTGCGCGTTCGGGGGCGAGGATCTTCGGGACCTGTACATCACGAGCGCGAGAGACGGGGGCGGGAGCGGCGGGGAGGTTCGCGTGTGTCGCCCGGGTCCGGTCGGTCAGCGACCGCCGGCGTTGCCCTACAAACCGCACGAACCGGCCCCCCGTTCAAAGGACCGGGCTTAGGTCGGGGCTTGATCTGTCCGATTCGAGGGCAGGCGAGCCGCTCCGCGCGGGCGCTATCGGACCTCTACGTTCCTCATGGAGGAGGAGCAAGGGAAGACCATGGCCGGGCTGAACGTTCTGATCGCCGATGACGAGACCCCGATCACGAGCATCCTGCGCTCGCGGTTCGAGAAGGCCGGGTTCCGGGTTCGCGTTGCGAACGACGGGCAGGAGGCGCTGGACCTTGCTTCGGAGGAGGCTCCGGACGCGGTGGTCACCGACCTGCAGATGCCGCGCAAGACGGGTCTGGAGTTCGCGCAGGCGATGAAGGCGGAACCCCGGTTGTCGGAGGTTCCGGTGCTCCTGCTGACGGCGCGCGGCTACATCGTGGAGCCCGGCGAGCAGGACAAGACGAACATCCGGTCGATTATGGCCAAGCCTTTCAGTGCGAACGAAGTCGTTCGCTGCGTGCTGGACATGGTCGGTTCGGCGCACCAGGCGACCGGGAAGGAATCTGCGTGAGCCGTCCCCAGTTTGAAGTCGAGGGCCGCGATGCGCTGATCGAACTGTTCGCGCAGTCCGCCGACCTCGGCATCGCCTGCTGGTGGGTCGGTCGCGACCAGAAGGTGCACGCGGATCTCAGTCACGCGGCGTTCGCGCAGGCCGGACGGGCGTACGGCGACGATGTGCCCGCTGCTGACGCCGACGCCGACGGATGGATTCGGATCGCGGTGTCGCGTGCCGGCAGCCCGGTCGGCGCGATTCTGCTTCGCCCGACGGCCGACGCGGCGGGACCGGCGAGCGACCCGGCGTACCTGCGATCGCTGTTCGGCCTGAGTCTCGCCGACGATGTGAACGCGAAGGTGATCGAGGACTTCACCGAGCACCTCGCCCAGGCGTTCGAGAACATTCAACTGCTGTATCGCGTGGGCAAGGCCATGAGCACGCCGGACGACCCGGCGGGGTTCTCGGGTTACCTCGTGGAACAGATCCTCGACGCGACTCCGTTCCGCTGGGCGGCGATCGTGTTCGGTGAGAGCGAGCTCCTGCTCGACGGTGTTCGGGGGCGCGTCTTCTGCGGCTCTGAGATCGACGGGACCGATGAACTCGTGCGCGTGGAGGCGGTGCGCCTCGCCGACGAGCTGCGCGAGCGCGGCGGTATTTTCTACAACGCCGACGCGAAGCTCGAGGTGCAGGGCACTGCTCATGTGGTGCTCTCGTCCGGCGAGCCGATCGGCATGCTTGTCTGCGGCGGGAAGCAGGGCCACGAGGCGGACATCAGCAGCTACGACACGCAGCTGCTCGAGGCCTCGGCGAGCCACCTCGGCTCGGTGCTGGAGACCGCCCGGTTGTACGAGCAGCAGGCGACCATGTTCCTCGGGACCATCAGCTCGCTGATCCGGGCGCTTGACGCCAAGGACCCGTACACGCGAGGTCACTCGGATCGCGTCGCGGCGCTCGCCCGTCAGCTCGCTCGCACCGCGGGGCTCGGCGAGAAGACCGCCGAGCGGTACCACATCGCCGGGTTGCTCCACGATGTGGGCAAGATCGGCGTGCCCGAGGCGGTGCTGTGCAAGCCGGGTCGGCTCACCGATGAGGAGTTCGGCTGCATCATGCGCCACCCCGAGATCGGGTTCAGGATTCTGGACGGTGTGCCGGGCATGGAGGATCTGCTCCCCGGCGTGATGCACCACCACGAGCGGTACGACGGCAAGGGCTACCCGAGCGGTCTGGCCGGCGAGGACATCCCGCTGATCGCCCGCGTGCTGTGCCTCGCGGACACGTTCGACGCGATGAGCTCGAACAGGGCGTACCGGTCGGCGATGACGCGGGACACGGTTCTGGCGGAGATCGCGAAGTGCGCCGGTTCGCAGTTCGACCCTGAGCTTGCGCCGATGTTCGTCGAGATGGACTTCGACGAGTACGACCGGATGGTCGCGCGGCACGTGCGTCAGGCGGCGGTTGATGCGCAGGGCAAGAAGGCCGCGTGAGCGGGTTCGGCCGTTCGCTTCCCTTTCTCATCGTTGAATCGCGGATCGCTGGGCGATCAGTCCACCACGCGCTGAAACGACTGGTGGTCCATTCGCAGGGGACGGGGCGTCGGCGTGGCCTTGGCGAGTTCCTTGACCTGTGCCAGGCTTAGCTCGTAGGCGAAGAGTGCGGCTTCGCAGATCTTGCCGTTGAAGTGATGCCCCACGCCGCTGTCTCCGCCGGACCGCTCGTACAGGCCCTTGGCGGCGCCGATCATGATGTCGGACTCGTTCGCCTCGGAGGTCCATGCTGTTCCCAGGCCCATCGGCTTCTTCACGCTGCCGCCGGCGGCGCCGTCGAAGTAGGCGGTCCAGCCGTCGGCGCCCCAGGTGACCGCGACGTGGTGCCAGGTGTCGCCCGTGATGTCCCCGAACTTCGCGAACTCGACCCCTCCGCCGATCTCAACGACGAGGAAGATGCCCCCGTTCATGCACATGACCACCGGCTGCGCCGAGTTGGGGGTCATCGACGTGAACTTTGAGAACGCGACCTGCGACAGGCTGCTCGACGAATACTTGGAGTCGGCATGGATCCAGAAGCTCGCGCTCCCGTAGTCGATCGTGAAGCAATCCTGATGACTGACGAGGTAGTATGTTTTGTCCACGGTGCTCAGCTGCGGCATGTCGTAATTGCCGGTCGGGTCATCCGCGTCGTAGGTCATCGTGCCTTTGTGCTCTGCATCACGGGTCTCGCGCAGGTCTCGCGAATGCCCACCGTCGAGGCCGTGGAGGGGCCAGTAGGCGAGCGGGTGGAGATCGAGGATGAGGTTCGGATCGCTTTCCTGCGTCTCGGACCAGTCCAGGTTCAGCGCGTACTTCTGAGAGGACTGGCCGACCTGAGCTTCCGCGGTCAGGAGGACCGGGTCGCGGTAGTCGTCGAGCAGGTCGGCATCGTCGGGGTCTTCGACGGTCACGCGGAAGCGCCCTGATCCCATCGAGGTGCTCGAGAGCAGCACGCCCCCCGAGACGCTTTCACGCCAGGTCGGGTCGGCGTTGATGGTGTCGATGGCGATTTCCAGCGCGGAGCGGGCGGCCGCCCGTGCGGTGGATTCTTCCTCGGTGCGGGCGGCGGCGGCGAGTTCGGTGCGCGCGTTGATGAGCCCCGAGAGCGTGAGGGTTAGGACGATCGACATGGTCGCGAGGACGACGATGTAGACGGTGCCGCGATCGTGGGATGGGGCCGGCCGGATCATTCGATCACCTCTCCGGATGCTGGGAACGCCTGCTGCTCCGCGTCGTCCCAAGCGAGTGATCGGTAGGCGCTGACCTCGGCGATCAGGCGTCCGTTGCGGAGGACGGTGACGGTGATGAGCTTGCCGGTCTCGAAACTGCCGCTGGTGACGACGTCACCGCCGGAGACGAGGGCGTACTCGACCTTGACGGAGCGGGTCCAGCCGTCAAATCCGGGGATGGGGTCGCCGTCGATCTCCAGTGGGGGGGACTGTTTCCAGCCCTCGTAGTCGTCGACATCGTTGTAGGCGGTCCGGGTGGTGCCGTCGTACTCACCAGCGCCGACACCGAAGCTGCCGACGCCGCCGATCGGGTCGGCCCAGTGCTTGGTCTGGATCTCGGCGAGCAGGTCGTTGGCGAGGGCGAGGCCCCGGACGCGGTCGGTGGAGAGGGCCCGGGTGCGCGCGGAGACCGCGGTCATCTGGATCACGCCCATCGACATAATGCTGACGATGACCATGGAGATCGTGACCTCGACCATCGAGATGCCCCGTCGCCAGATCATGGGGTGATCCTCACGGGTGCTGGCAGGTCGATGGTGGTGACGATCGAGGCCTCGCTGACGCTGAGCGGGCTGACGGTGAGCCGGAGCGAGGAGACGGTCTGGGTCGTGGTGGTGGTGCGCTTGTTCTCGCCGTAAAACTTGCTTCGCAATTTGTAGTTCATCCGTTCGGCGGTCACGGGGGTGCTCCACGAGTCGCCGCCGTCGGGCGAACGGTGCATCGCGAATTCACCGGGAAAGATGAGGGAGCCGAACGCTCGGAAGCCAACGGAACCATCGCCCTCGATGCAGATGAGCACCAGGCCGAGTTCGTCGTTGGGATCGAGCTTGATCTCGCCGGGAACATCGATTCGCTCCCAGTTTTCTGATCCGAGATCGGTTGCTTGAACGACTCGGGAGGCGATGGCGGTCGCGGTCGGCTTGCCGGCGTTAAGCAGTCGCAGTTCCATGCGGATCGCGCCGGGGGTCCGCTGCTGTGCGAGCAAGACCTCTACATAGTCCGGCGCCCAGTAGAGCGCGCCGTCGGGGACGGCGTCGCTTCGGATGCGCTGGTGATACCCCTCGCCGAGGCGGATCGGGAGCATCCGTGAGCTGAGCATCGCCAGCGTTTTGCCGACCGCCGCGGTCTCTGCGCTGACCTCGCGGTCGTAGTTGAAGCCGGTTGTCGGCTCGATCACCTCGTAGACGAAATCCTCGACATCGGGCTCGAACTCGAACGCCTGAACATCGTCAAGGACAACGGTTGCGCCTTCGCTGTTGAAATCGCGGGTGAGCGGGTCGCCGGGGGTTCCGCCCCAGTCGTAGGTGATGGTTTCGGGGGTGTCGTCGCCGGTGCGGTCGGCGACTTCGAAGGTGATCGAGGTCGCGGTCAGCGCGGAGATCGAGATCGCCGAGCCGATCTCCTCGGTCATGATGCTGACGGGCAGCGAGGCGTCGGTGATGCGGATGACGGCGTCGTCGGGTCGTGGGGCGGCCTGCATCGAGAACGCCAGCATCGACCCCAGCGAGGCGAGCACGAGGCCGACGAGCGAGAGGCTCAGCACCATCTCGATCAGCGAGAAGGCGCGTCGGATCCTGGATGGGCGGGCTTGTCGCACGTCAGAATCCCTTGATGAACCCGTCGGGGATGATGGTCTCGATGTCGAAGACGTCCTCCGACGGCTCGATGGGCTCGGCCTTGACCTTCGCGTCGCTCGGGATGGACCACTCCACCCCGATGAGTCGGGCGTTGGGCCCGAGCTCGATGCGGATGACGCCGGTGTTGATCGGGGCGCCGTGTCCGTCGATGCGGAAGGTGCTGCTCGTGCCGAGCGTGAAGCGGACATCGGCGATCTGCACCTCGTAGGGGGGCTCCGCGAGGTTGACGGTGTAGTTGGCTACGCCGTCGAGCGGGCCGTCCACTCCGGTGATGGTGTACGAGTCCGTGTCGGGGTCGAAAGTCACTTCGACGGTCCGGCTTTGGGCGCGTGCCATCTGGGCGGCGTATTTCAGGTCGGCCTCGATCTTGTTGGTCGCGGCTTCGAGGCGGAAGGTGGTGGAGGCGTGTCCGAACCGCGGCGCGGCGATGGCGGCGATGAC
>JANSXG010000111.1 GCA_024743075.1 bacterium
CAGATCACCAGCACATCGCGCGGCACATCGATCGTCTCGACGGTTTCGCACAGCGCGAAGGAGTTGGGCGGGATGATGATGTGGTCGGTGCCCTGCTCGGCGGTGTCCACCTCGACCATCAGGTCTTCGCTGAAGGCCTTGGGGTCGACCACGGTGATGCCGCCGGTCCGGGGCGTGGGGGTAAAGATCTTGAAGCGGGTGCCGACGCGCACGTCGTACCCGTAGGAGGACACGCCGTAGGACACCCGTCCGGCGCGCTTCTCGTTGTCGGAAAACGGCTCGATGCCGATCAGTTCGCGGATCTGCGTGTCGCACAGGACGGCCATGGCGTCGTGCTCCCTCGTTGGGACGACCGCTGCCGCTGAGGTCCACCAGGCAGGCGGGTCGTCGAGCCCGCTGCGTCCGAGAACCGCTCGCGCGATACACTCGGGACACAGCCACCGCGCCCGGGGCATGCTCGATCGCTCCCCGCTCACGCGGCACTCAAATCGTGTTGTCCGGCATCCCGTCGATGTCGGGCCCACTCGCCCGCCGGGATGACCACCGAAACGGATACTACCGCTAGATGATGTGTACTCAAGCACAAACACATCAAAATGCAGGGTCTTTTTGTCCCACCCTGCACCAGATTGCGCAAGTACCGATAAACACTGGACTTGCGCCATGAGCAAAATTTCAGGCACCCCCACCGGTCGTGTGAATAAGCTGTCAGGGCTTGTTCGTACTACACCATATAGTGGGTACAGTCCTCAGTAGCGGCTCTGCTCCGCTCGGAACCCCCGCTCCTCGCGTCCAGACCCGTTCGACACCCCCAATCGCCTCCGACTCGACCTGCTCCAGACCATGCCCGCCGACACCCGTCTCTCGCTCACCGACGATCTGACACCCGCCCAGCGCGAGGCGGTCGAGTGCACCGAGGGGCCGCTGCTGATCCTCGCCGCGGCCGGTTCGGGCAAGACCCGCGTCATCACCCGGCGCATCGCCTACCTGCTCTCGATGGGCATCCCGGCCTGGCAGATCCTCGCCCTGACCTTCACCAACAAGGCCGCCGGCGAGATGCGCGAACGCGTCGGGCGCATGCTCACCGACCACCCCGAGCTCGCCCCCCTCGGTCCCGAGCGAGCCATGCGAGGCCTGACGGTCACGACGTTTCACGCCCTCTGCGCGCGGCTGATGCGTCGGTACGCCGACTCCATGGAAGGACGCCCCCACTGGCGGATCCGCTCGGACTTCACCATCTACGACTCCGACGACCAGCTGGCCCTGATGAAGAAGACCCTCAAGGCCATGGAGCTGTCCACCAGCAACTGGGCACCGCGCTCGGTCCTCTCGGCGATCTCCAACGCCAAGAACGAGATGATCGACTGCGAGAAGTTCCTCGCCAGCGCCAGCGACTTTCACGAGCGGACCATCGCCAAGATCTGGCAGCGCTACGAGCGGGCCATGCGCGACGCCAACGCCGTCGACTTCGACGATCTGCTCGCCCTGACCGTCCGCATGCTCCGCGAGTCCGACTTCGCCCGCTCGGAGGTCCAGGGACGCTGGAAGTACCTGATGATCGACGAGTACCAGGACACCAACCGCGTGCAGTTCCTGCTGTCGACGCTGCTCGTCGGGCGTCCGGACGGGCAACCGGCGGTCGACTACGAGCCGCTCCCCGGCGAGGAATCGCCGGAACCGTCCGAGGGCTCGATGCCGCCGAACGTCTGCGTGGTCGGCGACCCGGACCAGTCGATCTACGGCTGGCGCGGGGCCGACATCCGCAACATCCTCGAGTTCGAAGAGCACTACCCCGGCACTCGCGTCATCGCCCTGGGCCAGAACTTCCGCTCGTCCCCGGAGATCCTCGCCACCGCCGACGCATTGATCCAGCACAACAAGCGACGCAAACACAAGGACCTGTACACCGAGCGCTCCGAGGGTGAGAAACCGACCGTCGTGCTCTGTCGCGACGAGCACCACGAGGCCGACCTGGTCGTGGACTGGTTCCAGCGGCTCGCGAGCGGCGAGGATGTCGGCCCGATCCTCGAAGGCGTCTGCCCGCTGCAGTGGAAAGACTGCGCGGTCTTCTATCGCAACAACGCCCTCTCGCGTGTGATGGAAGACGCGCTGCGCAAGGCGAACATCCCCTACGTCATCGCACGCGGCACCGCGTTCTACCAGCGCGAGGAGATCAAGGATGTCCTCGCCTACTTGCGCGTGGTCGCCAACCCGGCCGACGAGGTCTCCCTGACCCGCATCATCAACAAGCCCGCCCGGAAGATCGGCACCAAGTCGATCGACCAACTGGCCGTTTACGCGGGCGTGAACCGGATCACGCTGTTCGAGGCCGCGAGGCGCGCCGAGCAGATCGAGGGCGTCTCCTCGATGGCGACCAACGCCCTCGGCAAGTTCGTCGCGATGATCGACGGCTGGAACGGCTCGGGCACCTTCATGGGGGCGGATGTCAGCAGCTCGCTGTCAGAACTTGTCGAGCGGGTGATCAAGGAATCCGGGCTCGAGAAGTTCTACTCGACCTACAAGAACCGCTCGACCGGCGAGGTCGACCCCGAAAAGCTCGACAACATCGCCGAACTCGTTTCTGCCGCCGCCGAGTTCGAGCAGGAGTTCGACCCGGCGGACGATCCGGCCATGGTCGAACTGCCCGATCAGGAGAACGAGGCGGTCATCGAGGAGGCCCCCGCCCCGCCGCTACTCGCGATGCTTCGGGCGTACCTCGAATCGGTCGCGCTCGTCGCCGATGCCGACAAGGTCGATCCCGAGAACGGCGCGGTGACCCTGATGACGCTCCACGCCGCGAAGGGCCTGGAGTTCCCGGCGGTCGCGATGATCGGCCTTGAGGAGGGCCTGCTCCCGGGCATGCGCGCGATGGACTCGGACGAGAGCATCGAGGAGGAGCGCCGGCTGGCGTTCGTCGGCATCACCCGTGCCATGCACACCCTGCTGATCACCAGCGCCCGCTACCGCACCCACCGGGGCATGCGCGAGCGATCGATCCCCAGCCGCTTTCTCGGCGAACTGCCCGCTGAGCACATCCTCACCTCGGACCAGGCCGACGACTGGGGAGGTGACGCCGACTTCCTCGGCGACGACGATGCGCCGCACGCCTTCGACGATTTCGAGTTCGACCAGCGCGACCCGGCCGAGATCGCCATGGAACGGGCCCGAAAGAAGACCCCGCAGCGATCGATGCCCCGGTCATCCGGCAAGACGGAGGTGAAAGTCGGCTCGCTGGTCCGTCACCCGCAGTTCGGCCTCGGGCGCGTCACGCGCGTGATGGGCCTGGGCATGAACCGGCGCGCCAGCATCGACTTCATGGACGTCGGATCCAAGACCCTCGTCCTGCAATACGCGCGGCTATCTCCAGTAGACACCGACGCGATCGACGAGCCGCCGTTCTGACTGCTCAGTCGCCTTCGACCACCTTGAACTCGGAGACCAGCGGCGTGCCCTTCGCGTCTGCACCAAGGGCGTTCAGCCAGTCACGGACCTCGTGGTTGCAGTGGCGACCGAGCGAGTAATGCCGGTCGTCGATGACGAAATCGAGACCGACGACCGGGTTCGCAAGCGGCTCGCCCCGCTCCCGGCCCGCCTCGAACCGTTGGTCCAGCGTAGCCAGCAACTCAGAAGCGGCCTCTCGCGATACGACGAGCGGGATCACACGTTGCACGCCGAGCACTCGCTCGATCCTCGCCGCTGGTTCGATCGGTGCCTCATCGGATGCCGGCCCGAGGCCGGGCAGTTCGCGACGCCCGAGCGTGCCGCTGGACCGCCAGAGCATCGCACGCGCCCCGTCCCGGATCGAGTCCCGGTCCTGGGCGTAGTAGATCCAGTCGCCAAAGGAGTATTCCCGGAGCGTCGTCCGAGAAGCGAGGTTGGCTTGCTCGTCGTCGTGGACGGGGAGCAGAAGGCTACTGTGGCGACCGTAGTCGACGACATACACCGCGACCGGGTGCTCAACGGCTGCGGCAGGAGTGATTCGGGTCGCGCAGCCCAAACCGTAGACCGAGCAGCCGAGCAGGAGCGCGATGGCGAGCAGGCGGAATCTGATCATGTCGTCACCATACCGACGATGAAGGTTCCCGGCACCGGGGCCGCTTCGGGAAAGGCCACCAACGTGCGGATGCTCATCGCGCTCGTCATTTGGATCGCTTCGTGCTCGCTGGTTTCCTTCGCGCAGTACGGCGTCGACAAGGCACGGTCGGGCACCGCCAAACGGCGGATCCCCGAGAAAGCTCTGCTTCTGACCGCACTGCTGGGCGGCTGGCCGGGCGCACTCGCCGGTGCGAGGATATTCCGCCACAAGACCCGGAAGCAGCCGTATCGGCGTCTGCTCAAACTCTCCATCGCGGGCAATGTGTGTCTGCTCGGATGCGTCATCTGGATCTTCTGGCCAATGCTGGGGGATACCCCGTCGTAGCAATTCACTTGACCAGTCACCGTTCAGTGACCAGACTCTACCCAGACCCATGCCAATGTCCTCCGAGTCCACCTCGAAACCGAAGCCGCGTCCGGAGAAGAAATCCGAGCGGGCCCGCGATCGCGGTCGAACCGAGCACAAGATGATCCGGGCCGTCGGCACCCTACTGGCACGCGACGGCTTCCAGGGCATGGGCGTGAACGCTCTTGCACGCGAAGCGGGCGTCGACAAAGTTCTGATCTACCGCTACTTCGGATCCCTCGACACACTGATCGACCGGTACTGCCAGGAGGTCGATTTCTGGCCGACGGCCGATGAGTTGATCAGTTATGACGAGACCGCAGCGATGGAGATGCCGCCGAGCGAACGACTCGCTCTGATCGTCAAGAACCTCGGCCGGGCGCTCCTGCGGCGCCCGCTGACGCAGGAAATCATCGCCTGGGAACTCGCGGCTCCGAGCGAGTTCTCGCGACACCTGAACGCCGCACGAAAGCGCGTGACCGCCGAGACCTTCCAGCGCTTCTTCCCCGACATCAAGATCCCAGACGAGGGGCCGAGCGGCGATCCGTACCGGGAGGCGTACTACCTGCTGATCGCCGGGGTCGTGCTGCTGATCGTCAGGAACCGGCATGATCTTCTGTTCGATCGGCGCGACCTCAACGACGATTCGCACTGGCAGGTCTTCGAGCGAACGATCGAACGAATGTGCACCTCGCTACCCGAATAGGCGATTTATTGCCCGATTCAGGGTGCTTCTCTAGCACAAAACTCGCACAATCTGCGAGATTGTCACCGTCAAGTGACGTAAAGCGAACTCGAAGGGGCCTCGAGACGAATAGACTCTGGAGCCGCTGTTTGCGGCCGCACAGGTAAAGCGGTTTAATCGCTTGCCCACCGTGCCCGGACGCACTGAAAACCAGTCTCTTTCCTCCTACCGGCGACGCAACCGGTCGGTCCGGGCAACACCTCCTCCGTTGCCAGGCGTCTGTTCAAGCCACCTCACGGACCGACCGGTCGCCGGTGTTTTTGGGCCTGAGACAGTCCGCGTACAACTCAGAGCGGCAGCCGTTCGACGTGCACGATGTCGTCGTCGTTTCCTAAAACGCCGTCGGATCCCGGGCTCCGAAGCTCGATCGCGTCGACAGACCGGCCGTCGCGGATCAGCGTCATCTGGAACGGCTGATCCCAATCGTCGACATAGGTCGACGGATCGAAGTCCTCGATCTCGTCCATACTCTCCGGGTACCGACCGCTCGCCATCTCCTGCTGTGCGACGAGCATGGCAACCTGGCGGGCCTGCATGGTCAGGGCCAGATTCTCGCCGTCTTCGCGGGTGTCCCGGACCTTGTCCATGTAGCTCGAGCCGCCCGGACCGGTCTTTCCGAACATCAGCCAAAGGCCGATGGCCACCGCGATAAGCACTACCAGAAGCCCGATGCCCGCGCCGCCCCGACGTGTATGTGCGTGTGTCATGGTTTCATCCTACCCGCAAGCGCCCGATTCACAGCGGTTTGCGTGATGGGAACAGCCCGCTCGCCAGCAGGAGCCCGAACACCAACGACACGGCGACGAGGAGCATGCTCGCCGCGGAGTCGACGCCAGCCAGCGTGTCTGCGTTGTCCGGGCTAATGAACGAGTACACACTCCGCAGGCCGAGCGCACCGGGTACAAGCAGGATCAACCCGGGAAGCATCGTGACCGCAGCCGGCTGATCACGCAGGCGCGACCACAGGTTGCTCACCACACCGAGGGCGAAGGCCCCCACTGCGGCTCCGAGTTCGGCGCCGAACATGACCAGGCCGAGGCGTCCGCCGTAGAACCCGACTGCGCCTGCGACCGCGATCGGGATGTAGTCACGGGGTCGGGCGCGGAACAGGATGGTGAAAGCCGCAGCGGCGATGGGCACCGCGAGCGCCTTCGTCCAATCCGCGGGCCGATAGAAGTCATCGGGCGACCCGCTGGGCATCCCGAGATGGCCCTCCAGCCGGATGCCGATGCCGATGCCGATCGCCAGCGAGACGAGCACCGCGATGGCCCCGATCAGGCGTGCGGCCCCGGACACGAGGTTCAGTGTGCTGATCTCACTGACGGCGACGGTCAGTGTGAGCCCCGGGATCAGCACGATGATGGCGCTGAGCGTCACCGTCGTCGTGTCGATCGGGAACAGGTATCGGTTGACGAGCACGGAGGCCCCAGCGGCGACACACCCGGCGAGGAAGTCGGCGACGCGAGCACTCCGCTCGGACCGCTGGAAGCGAGACACGATGAAACCCACCCCGATGCCCAGAAACCCGGCGATGACGCTTTCGATCCAGGTCCCGGCGAAGAATCGGGCGGCACATGCTGCGGCGACGCCGAAACTGGCCAGCATGATCGAAGCGCGATACGGCGCCCGCTCGGCGGAGATCCGAGCCAGTTCTCGCCGCCCGGCCGAGAGCGACATGTCGCCTCGAGCGACCTCCGAAGCGACTTCATCGACCTCGACGAGTCGCGCGAGATCGGCTTCGCCGGGCGAGACCCGGCAGAGCGCGAGGCGCTGCTGACCGGGTTCTCCGAGAGCGATGGTGAATGAGGTCGGGGTGCTGAACACGTGAGCTTCGTGACCGTGCGCCCTGGCCACCGCGCTCAGCACGGTTTCGAGACGCCCGGCAGTCGTTCCAGCCGCGTGAAGGGCGCGTCCGAGCATGACCAAAAAAGCCATGAGGACACGCTCCCGGCGTGGAGCCGGTTCGCTGAAATGGATGGGCGTTTCGTTCACGTCTGCAGGGTATCCATCGGGGTCCGCATCGGCGCTCGGGCGCGAGAGAGAACTTCGCTAGGATGTCGCGGTGACCAGAGTGTTCAGCAGCAAGAACCGCTTCGACTTCGAGCCCGGCAAGGTCATCGGCGCGAAGTACACCGTGGAGAGCAAACTCGGCGGGGGCACGGAGGGCGAAGTCTACCGCGTCGTGGAGCGCGGCACGGACATCCACCGGGCCATCAAGGTCTTCTACCCGAAACGCGCCTCGACCGAGAAGGAACTTCGTGCGCACGCTCGTCGCCTGCACCAACTCCGACACTGCCCGGCGATCGTCCAGTACATCCACAGTACAAAGGCCGTCGTTAAGGGACAGACCGTCATGTGCCTCGTCAGCGAGCTCGTCGAAGGCGAACCGCTGGACCGGATGCGCCGCCGGCGGGTGGATCGGCGGCTCCCGCTGTTCGAAGCCATGCATGTGCTCCACGCGCTCGCGGTGGCGCTGGAGCCGATCCACAAGGCCAGGGCATACCACGGCGACATTCACGCCGAGAACGTGCTCGTCCGGCGGTGCGGAATCGATTTCAATGTCCGTCTTCTCGACCTGTGGGACTGGGGGCGTTGGTCAAAGGTTCAGGTCGCCGAGGATGTCCGGCAGGCAATCATGGTCTTCCATGAAATGCTCGGCGGGACGCGCGAGTATGCTTCATTTCCCGTGGAGGCCAAGACGATCTGCAAAGGCCTGCGAAAGGATCTGCTCAAGAAAGCATTCCCGGATGCCCGCGCCCTCCGCGACCATCTCGAAACCTTCGAGTGGGTCACCGATGCACCCGAGGCATGAGCATTAGCCGCGCGCCGCGAGGCCCGGAACCGGAGCGGCCTGCCAGGCGATGTCGCGCCGGTACGTCTTGCCGACGAATGAGATCCGCTCGGCCGCCTCGTTGGCCCGGTCGCGGGCCTCAGCGATGGTGGAACCGGTCGCGACGACAGTGAGCACTCGACCACCGTTGGTCTTGAGTTCGCCGTCCGCACGCGTCGTCCCTGCGTGGAACACGGTCACACCCTGCACCTTTTCGGCGTCCTCGACGCCTTCGATCGGCACGCCCTTCTGGTAGTTCAACGGGTAACCGCCCGAGGCGAGAACCACGCAGCAGACAAACTTCTCCTCCGGCTTCTCATTCAGCGTGAAGTCCGAAGGCGTGAGCAGGTCAAGGCGACCGGTGGCTGTCGCGAAGAGCAGACGCCCGAAGTCGCCGCCGATGCGACGGACCAGGCACTGGCACTCCGGATCGCCGAAGCGCACATTGAACTCGATGACCTTGGGACCGGCGGGCGTCAGCATGAGCCCGACGTACAGGCAGCCGCGATAACTGATGTCCTCACGCTTCAGAGCATCAAGCGTCGCGATGACGATGTCCCGCGCGACGATGTCGAGTTGCGACTCGGAGATCACCGGCGTCGGGCAGTACGCGCCCATGCCGCCGGTGTTCGGGCCGGTGTCGCCCTCGCCGAGGCGCTTGTGGTCCTGGCAGGGTTCGAGCAAGATCGCGTTCTGGCCGTCGATCAGGGCGAAGACCGAAACCTCCGGTCCGGCAAGGCGCTCTTCGAGCAGCACCCGCCGCCCGGCTTCGCCGAATTTCTGCTCAGAGAGCATCTCGCGGATGGCGGTCTCGGCCTCTGATCGTGACGAAGGCACGACGACACCCTTGCCCGCCGCGAGGCCCGCGGCCTTCACCACTGGCAATTCTTCGCGAGTGCGGACAAACTCGATTGCGCCGCGTTCGTCGGTGAACACTCGGGCTTCTCCGGTCGGGATAGCCGCCGAGCGCATCAGCTGCTTGGCCCAAGCCTTGTCGGATTCGAGCTGGGCGGCTTCAGCGCACGGTCCGAAGATCGCGACCTCCGGGCCAGGGTCCTTCTTGAGCAGTTTCTCGAGCGTATCGACGAGACCCTGTGCGAGCGGCTCCTCGGGCCCGATGACGACCAGATTGATGTCATTGGCCCGGATGAACTGGGTGACTCGGTACGCCTGCTTGATGTCGAAATCGAAGTCCAGTGGCTGGGCAATCGATCGGATTCCGGCGTTGCCTCCCGGCTCGCCCGGCTTGCCCGCGTGCGTGGAGTAGATCGCTTCGACCGATTTCGACCTCTTGAGACGCCAGACCAACGCGTGCTCGCGTCCGCCTCCGCCGATGACGAGGGCCTTGATCCGGTCGGGGAGGGTCCGCTTGTTGCCCTTGGGCTTGCCCATGCGCTGAAACCTGCTGATCTGCTGCGTGAATGAGAAGGCCCGCCGCTGGATCGCCTTCGCGACCGACGCCGGCGGGCCGGAAAGTCAGGGTGACAGGATTTGAACCTGCGACTTCGGCCACCCAAAGACCGCGCTCTACCAAGCTGAGCTACACCCTGATCCGCCGGACTCCCGGCCGGGTCATGATAGCGGAATCGGGGTCGGCGTCGGACTACTTGAGGTCTTTGAATGCCTGAATGGCGTGCTCTCGTGCCTCTGAGTGGTCCACGATCGGCTCCGGGTAGTCGAGCTCGCTGAAACGGTCTGCATCGAGTTTCTCGAACGGGGCATGGATCTGCTTCTTCGACAGCCCCTGCAGTTCGGGAACCCACTCGCGGATGAAGTCGCCCTCCGGATCGAACCGTTCGGACTGGCTGGTCGGGTTGAAGACGCGGAAGTACGGCTGGGCATCGGTTCCGGTGGAGGCCGACCACTGCCAGCCGCCGTTGTTCGAGCCGAGGTCGAAGTCGACGAGTTTGCGAGCGAAGTACGCCTCGCCGCGGCGCCAGTCGAGGAACAGGTCCTTGGTCAGGAACATCGCGCTGACCATGCGCAGACGGTTGTGCATCCAGCCGATGGAGTTGAGCTGACGCATCGCGGCGTCCACTATCGGATAGCCGGTTCGGCCCTCGCACCACGCCTCGAACGCGTCGTCATCGTCTTTCCACCGGATCGCCTCGGTCTCTGCCTTGAAGGCCCGCCCGCGACTGACGCGCGGGAAGCCGACAAGGATCGACTTGTAAAACTCGCGCCAGATAATCTCCTCCATCCAGGTGACCGCGCCGGTCTTTCCGGAATTGATTTTGTTCTGGTTGGCGTCGAGCGCGGCGTGCATGCACTGACGCGCCGACACGACACCGCACGCGAGGTACGGGGAGAGGGTCGAGGTGCCGTTGACCGACGGGATGTCGCGTTGCTCGTCGTAGTCGGCGAGCCGATCGGTGATGAACGAGTCGAGACGGGAGAGGGCGTGGTCCTCGCCGGCGGGCCATGTGCCGTCGAGGTCCGGGTCGTCGAACCCGTCGATCGAAGTCGGCAGGCGATCGGATTCGAGGTCGAGTTTGGGCTGACGCTTGGGCGACGGGTGGCATTCCGGCCGGTCACCCTCCTTCCATCGCTCCCAGAACCGTTTTTTGAACGGCGTAAAGACGGTGTAGACCTTGTCCTGCTTGGTTCGTACGGATGCGGGTGCGTATATGGTCTGATCAGTCTTGGCCTGGATCGAGTAGCCAGCTTCTGAGACCGTTGCGCTGACCGACTCGTCGCGTTGCTGCTCGTAGTGCTCGTATTCTCGGTTGAAGAACAGGGCATCGCACTTCGCATCGCGCATCAGTTCGACGATCGCCTCATCGAGGCCATCGAAGGTCGGCTGCTCGATCACCCGGACCGGGATGTTCAGCGACTCGAGCGATTCGGCGAGCGACCGCATGTTCCGAAGCACGAAGTCCGCCTTGGCATCACCCCATCCGAACTTCTCGCGCCACTGCTCCGGTGTGACAGTAAGCAACGCGACCACGCCGTCGTCGGACTGGAGGCACGCGGCGTGGAGCGCCGTGTTGTCGCGCACGCGGAGATCGCTTCGGAACCAGACCAATGGACGCAAAACGGGGCCTTTCTCAGGAGCTGATCGCGCCGATGCCAAACTGCTTGCGCAGTTTACGCCCGTGAACCGTGATCTCCGTACGATCATTGTCCGACATGCGATCAACGTTTTTGAGGATCATCGCCATGCGGTTGTTGCCGCGGAATCGCTCGCGGTTGCGGATCAGGAAGTCCCAGTAGAACGTGTTGAACGGGCAGGGCGGCTTGCCCTTGTCGTCGGGGACGCGTTTGTTCTTGTCGTAGGCGCAGTCCTTGCAAAAATTGCTCATTCGGTCGATGTACTTGCCCGAGCCGGAGTATGGCTTCGTGCCGACGACGGCGTGGTCGGCGTGCATGCCCATGCCGATCGTGTTCGGGGTCGTGACCCAATCGACGGCGTCGGCGTACATCTCGAAGAACCAGTCGCCTATGGCTCGCGGTTGGACACCGGAGATCAGAGCGAAGTTGGACAGCACCATCAGGCGCGGGATATGGTGCGACCATGCGTGATCGATGACCGGCTTGAGGCACTCGGACATGCAGCGCATGTCGGTGTCGCCGGTGTAGTAGAACTCGGGCAGGTCGCCGTACTGCTTCAGGCCGTTGCGGTCGCGGTAGTCCCGGCCCTGCGTCCAATAGACGCCGCGGATAAACTCGCGCCAACCGATGAGTTGGCGAACAAAGCCCTCGACCGAGTTCAGGCGTGCCGTACCGTCCCGGTAGGCTTCGATCGCGGCTTCCACGCACTCGCGGGGGTTCAACAGCTTCAGATTCAGCGGAGCGCTCAGGACGGCGTGGTACAGGAACGGCTCACCCGCCCACATAGCGTCCTCGTAG
>JANSXG010000239.1 GCA_024743075.1 bacterium
GCCTGACCGATGTTGCCGGCCTCCACCCGTCCGAAGGTCGCGGTCTGGGAGGATGTCTTGACCGCCGGGATGTAGTTGGCCTTGAGCGTCAGGCTGATCGTGCGGTTCTCTTCGGAGTTGGTGATGACGATGATGTTCTTCGACTGCAGGCCGGCTTTCTGGGCCGGGGTGAAGGTGAAGTCGATCGACGCGCCCGTGCCGGGCTCCCATCGCGAGTTGCGAAGTTCGGCTGCGTTGGCAGAGGTGCAGCCGCAGGTCGTGCGGACCTGCTCGATGATGAGGTCCTCGGTGCCGGCGCTGGTGAACTCGAAGGTGCCGGGGACCGGGTTGGTGCTGTAGACGTCGCCGAAATCGACCTCCATCGATTTGAAGTTGATCTTGGCGTTCGGGTTGGCGGGCGAGGTGGCCGGGCCCTGCGGCGTGGTGTTGGCGTTCCGCACTTTCTGGTCGGCGCGTGCGAGGGCGGCGGCCTTCTGGGCGGCGCGAGAGTCCTGATCGGCGGTGTTCGCATCGCGATCCGTTTCGCGTTCGGCGAGGATCTGCTTGAGCTGATCCATGGCGGCGTTGAACTCTTCCTGGTTGCCCTGCGTGAGGGCCTGGGTGAGTTCAGGGGTGATGCGACTGTCGCTGAGGTCGGCCTTGGCGAGCGCGTCGGCGCGCTCATCGGGCTCGACTGGAGCGGACTGGTTGGAGACCTGCTGGGTCTGGCCCGCGTTCGGATCGACGTCCGGTGCCTTGTTCGTCATGGCGACGACCGCCAATGCGACGACCGCCCCGGTAAGGACGACGACGCCGGCGATGCGTCCGACCGGGACTGCGCCGGCTGCTGTCTCGTTTGTGTCTGCCATCTCTGCTCCTCTTTCGCTGCTGCGATTCAGCCGCGGCGTCGCGATGCGGACGCTGCGTCGAGTCTTCCAAGCGTACGCTCGGGTAGTTTGCCCGCAAACTGTGTGCGTCTTTTCCCTGAAATGAGGCCCACCGGACCTCGCTTCACATCTTATACCGTCGCCACAACGCCGGGTTCACTTCGGTGTATTCCCGTGTCATGGGATTGAACGCACTATTTGTGGGTCCGGGACGGGGTTACACGCGGGGCCGACGGGTTGAAGCGCGCCCGGGAGGACTCGAACCTCCGACCTGCGGTTTCAGCTCACCCCGCGGTTTCCCGCGGGACCGGACCATCTCTTCACCCGCGGCCCGTTGGCCGGTGGGGTGCCGGGCGCTTCCGATGGGCTCAACGCCCATGCGGTGCGGGGGTATCGCCGGAGCGGCTCACCCGCTGGTCTCTACACCTTCCGCCGACTGGGTGAATTGGCTCACCCGCCCCGTCGGCGGCTCGGCTCGGGATTACCCGTGGATCGCTGGGATCCGTGTGGGCTTCCCCGAGTTCACCCGGTTCGCCTCCCGTTGTTTCCTTCGGGGGCCCCTCTTCGTGTCATAAAGAAGGAAACCGCTGCTCTATCCTGCTGAGCTACGAGCGCTTGATGTGGTTCGGCTGCTTTGGGCGGATCAGACGCCTGCGCCGGGGGCCGGGCCCGCTGCAGGGGGTGTCGGAGTCGCATCTGGCGACGCTGGATCGGAGTATACCGACGCAGAGCGAGCGGCCGTCGCGTGTGAACGGCGGTGCGTCCGAGAACGGCGGGCCTTACGATCCAAACGATGGTTTCCTCAGCCAGCGAGTCATCCCGACGCCGTCCGCCGCGCGTGCGCCGGACCTGGCGCAAACGCCTTGTGCGATGGACCGTTATCGGTGCGATCGTCGTCGTCCTCGGCGTCCTCACGGTGACGCAGACGCCGATGCTGGGCTGGATCGTGATGGGGCAGATCGAGGGGCGTCTGGGCGGGACGGCGAGCGCGGGTTCGTGCCGCGTGTCCATGGACGGCGAACTCGTGGTCCGCGACCTGTCGTTGCGTCTGAACGGGCTGGAGGGCGAGGCCGCCGAGTATCTGCGTGCGGATCAACTGCGTGCGCAGATCGACTGGGGGCTGCTGCTTTCCGGTCAGAGCCCGATTACCGCAATGGAGTTGAACGACGCGACGGTGCGGGTGTCGCTGGACGAGGACACGAGCGAGGTGAATCTTTCGCGGTTGCGGCCGCGGACCGGGAGCGGGATGAGCGGCGGCTACCCGAGGATCGAACTGCGCGGGGCGACGATCGAACTCGGCGAGCACAGGCCGACGGGGCCGGGGACGGCGGCTTCGTACACGCGGTTGACCACGCTGAATCTTGAGGGGCAGATGGTGGAGCGCGCCGACGCTCCGCGCCGGTACTCGATCGAGCTCGCGGAGATGCCTTCCGCTGTCGACGGTGCCGGCGCGCGGCTGGTCGGGTCCATTGATCAGTCGAGCGGGGAGGTGGTGCTGACGCTGACCGGGCTCGACCTCGCCGAGTGGTCTTCGCGCACGGCGCCGACGCGGATCAGGGAATTCTGGCAGGCGCTCGATGTGCGCGGGGCGATCGACGACGCGACGTTCACCTACGGGCCGGCCGAGGGTCTCGCGGTTCGTCTGACGCCGCGCGATGTGGACCTGCTGATTCCGATGACGGTGGCCGACGACGGCGCGCCCGGTGGCAGCCGACGCGAGATGCTGCAGATGCGGGACGTGCGCGGTTCGATCGTGTTCGCGCAGAGCGGGTTTACCGCTGATCTGGCCGGCGCGATCGAAGAACTCGCGTGTCGGGTGACGATGCAGTACGACTCGTACAGCTTCGACTCGTCGTACCGGGCGCAGATCGAAACCGATCGGTTCACGTTCGCGGATGAGGGCGGGTTGAACCGGTTTGCGCCGCCGCTGATGGTGCGTGTGATGGACCGGTTTCTCGAGCCGCAGGCGGAACTGGCCGGCTTCGTGCGGGTGTCGCGCGGTCGGGGCTCCGACGGGTCCCCTGGGCGAACCGTGACCGAGGGAATCCTGAACATCTCCAACGGTTCGGGCAGGTTTGCCGAGTATCCGTACCCGATCGAGAACATCGAAGGGCGGGTGCAGTTCGATGAGCGCGAGGTCCGGCTCGTGGACATCACCGGCGAGAGCGCAACGGGGGCTCGGTTGCTCGCGACGGGTCGGATCTGGCCGCCGCGCGACGGCGCGGCGGTGGAGA
>JANSXG010000170.1 GCA_024743075.1 bacterium
CGTCCTCTGCCGGCGTTGCCGAAACTCGCGGCGATGGCGCTGGTGGCGACGGTTCCCGTGGCGCTGCTGGACATCCGGCTGCTGACGGTCCTCGATACGCAGCCCGGGGGCGTTCTGCTCTCGACGCTGCTGTCGATCGTGTGGATCCTCGCGATCACCAACGCGATCAACTTCCTCGACAACATGGACGGGGTGTGCGCCGGTCTGTCGGCGATCATCGCGTCGGTGCTGCTGGTGATCGCGCTGAGAAGCGGCGATATGGCTTCGGCGCTGATACTGGGCTGCGCGGCCGGGGGGTCGATCGGTTTTCTGCTCTGGAACCGGCCTCGGGCCCGGATCTTCATGGGTGATGGCGGGTCGCTGGTGCTGGGATTTCTGCTCGCGGTGATCTCGGTGCGGCTGACCTACTTCGACGCGAGCGCGGACGAGAGTCCGTGGACGGCGGTGTTCGTGCCGCTGGCGGTCTTCGCGGTGCCGGTTTATGACATGGTTTCGGTCATCGTGATCCGGCTGTCGCAGGGAAAAAGCCCGTTCGTCGGTGATCAGCAGCACTTCACGCACCGGATCCGCCAGCGCGGGCTGTCGGATCGGCGAACCCTGTTCGTCGTGCTCGGCTGCACGGTGATCAGCGGGATGTCCGGGCTGCTGATGCTGTCGCTGGCGCCGGCGCTCGCGCCGGTCGCCGGGATGCAGGTGGTGCTGGTGCTGGTGATCCTCGCGGTCTACGAGCGTGGAGCGCTGCGCTCGCGTTCGGAAGCGGGCGCACCGTGAGCGGGATGCGCCGGTGGTTGCTCGGCACGCTGCTGTGGTGTGCGGGCGTTATGGCGATGAACTCGATCGCCGAGGTGCCGTGGTGGGACGCCGATCCGCTTCTGAGCGATCTGCCGGAGACCTCGCTGACGCCGGGTCAGGCGCTGCTGATTTGCACGATCGGGTTGCTGGCGAGCACCGGGCTGCTGGTCGGGGGCATCCGGCGCGGTGAGGTGAGCCGCTTAGCGCTTGTGGTGGTCGGTGCCGTGGCCACCGGCGGGCTCGGGGTGATTCTGCACGGTCTGGTGCTGCCTCCGCTGGCTTCGGTCGACGCAGTGCGGGGCGATCTGGAAGGGCTGGTGCCGGGCGCGACCTGGGTCACCGGCGTGTTCGGCGGGTTTGCGTTGGCGACGCTCAAACCTCGAGGTCGGGTGCTCCGTCTGGTGCTGGGTGTCTTCGTGGTGCTCGGTGTGCTGATGGTCGCGAAGGCGTTGTTCGAGCGTTTTGTGGAGCTGCCCCGGACGATCGAACTCTTCGAACTCGAACGAGAGCGCGTTCTTCTGGCGAACGGTCTGGAACCGGGCAGTGCGCCGGCTGAGATCTACGAGCGTCGACTGCGGAGCCAAGAGCCGACGGCGTGGTTCGGGCTGGCGAATGTGCTGGCGAGCTTCCTCGCGGCGATGACGGTCCTGCTGCTGGCTTCGGCGGTGCGGGCGTTCGCTGATGTCCGCGCGGGACGCTGTTCGAGCGGTGGGGCCGGCCTCGTCGGGCTGGTCGGGTTGGCGACGGCGGTTTCGCTGTGGCTGACCGGTTCGAAAGGGGCGATGGCGGTGCTCCTGCTGGTGCTGGGCGGGGGGCTGGCGGTCGGTGTATCGGGGCAATTGAGGATGGCGGTGCGGGCCCGACCCGGAGTGGCGATCGCGTCGACCGGGGTGGTGGTACTCGCCGGCGTCGTCGGACGCGGGCTGCTGCTCCCGGAATCGCTGGAGCGGAGCGTGTTGTTCCGATGGCACTACTTGGTCGGAACGTTTCGGGTCTGGATGGAGAACGTGCTGGTTGGGGCCGGGCCCGGTGGATTTCAGGACGCTTACACACGTCTGAAGCCCGCGATATCGCCGGAGAGTGTCCAGTCGCCGCACGTGCTGCTCGCGGACTGGGTGGGCGCGTTCGGGCTGCTTGGCTTTGTTGTCGTCGCGGGGCTGACGTTCTGGCTCTGGAGCGCCGAATCACTCAATCGCGGTTTGGAGCCGGATGCCGCGCCGGGGCGGGGTGAACTCGCGTGGTGCCTGCTCGTCGGGACAACCGTGCTGGTCACATCGCTCAGCGTGCAGTGGCGTGTCGTGGGCGGCGTGGCCGATCTGCTGCTGGTGCTGGCGATCGGGTTCGGGATTGCGGCGGCGACGCTTGGCGTGCTGCTCGGCTTGTGGCGACGCCATCCGGCGTGGCTCGGCTGGAGCGCGGTCGCGGCAGCGTCGGTGCTGATCGGCCATGGCATGTTTGATGTCGCCCCAGCGCGCGCCAACTCGGCGATGCTGTTCTGGTTGCTGGTTGGAGTTGGCGTCGGCCCGCTCCGGGGCAGTCCGGCCCGCGTGCGACGGTGGTTCGCGCCCGGCGTTCTCATCGCGATGCTTGTCGCGGGCGCGTTGGCCGTTGCTGGGGTAAGACAGGTCGCGATCGTCGAACCGGCACTGGCGAAGGCCGCCCGGATGGCCAACGCCAATTCGGGTGAGTTCACGTTTCCGGGCGACTCGTCGGGCAGATCCCCATCGTCGGTCGTCGTCGGTCTGCTGGATGACGCGTCGGACGCGAGTCCGGGTTGGCTGAAGCTCGACCTGGCTCGTTTCCGATTCGAATCGAGGGTGGCGGCGACGCGGGGTGGACTTGCCGATCTCGTCTGGGATTCGGACCGAATTGGGGAGCGCTGGACACGGTCCGTCGAGGTGCAGAGTGCGATCGGGGCGACGCTGTGGTCGTTTGGAGCCGATCCAGCATACGGCCCGGCGTTCCGGGCGAAGGCGGTCGACGCATCCGTGCGGGCGGCGAAACTCGCCCCGCACGATGCTCAGCCAGCCTACCGAGCGGCGATCCTGCTCCAGGCGGTCGGGCGTGACGACGAGGCGCTCGACTGGGCGGAACGGGCTTTTGTGAACCAGCGTCAGCAGCGATTGGATCCGCTGGCGGGTCTGCTCGACGAGCAACTCCTGCGCCTGCGTAGGGGGTTTCCCGGGGTGTTCTCGGACCGTGCCGGATCCGCCGATGGAGCGGGCGGCGGAGATTGACCGACCCATACTCGGCGGGCGCTGGGGCATTTGACCGCGTGGTCCGCGCTGTTACACTACGCGTCTGCGGAGATTTGTGGGCTATCGGTTCGCCCTCCGCTCACGGGGTTCGCCTGCCGAGGTGTCCTCAACGGAGCATTGCCATGGATTCTGACGACGAGGACGGCTGCGTTCGTCCTGCACTCCCTCACCGCTCGATTCGCTGATCCGTAGTGATCACCGGGCGGTCGTGGAGAGCCCTTTGGCTCTTCCGGCATGCTTTGCCTGACGCTCGAGTCGGCACCACCACAAAGAAACGGATCCGGAGTCGCTCGCGACGGGATCCTTGGATTGAAAAAGTTTCCCGGCGGCCGCCCGCCGGATCGACCGCACCGCAGAAGAGGTGTGGCACCTGTTTTCCCAAACCGTTTGCACCTGCATTCGTCCTTGCAACAGCCCTCGACGGGCCATCACGGAAGCTGAGAATCATGGACCTTTCCAAAGTACGCAATATCGGTATCTGCGCTCACATCGACGCCGGCAAGACGACCGTCACCGAGCGCATCCTGTACTACACCGGTAAGAGCCACAAGCTCGGTGAGGTCCACGAAGGTACGGCGACGATGGACTTCCTCCAGGAAGAACAGGAGCGCGGCATCACGATCCAGTCGGCGGCGACCACCTGCCCGTGGACTCGATTCGATGTCGAGTACCAGATCAACCTGATCGACACCCCCGGCCACGTGGACTTCACCATCGAGGTCGAGCGTTCGATGCGTGTGCTCGATGGCGCGGTCGCGGTGTTTGACGGCAAGGAGGGCGTCGAAGCCCAGTCCGAAACCGTCTGGCGCCAGGCCGACCGCTACCGCGTCCCGCGTCTGTGCTTCATCAACAAGATGGACAAGATCGGCGCGGACTGGGAGTTCAGCTTCAACTCGATCCGCGAGCGTCTTGGCGCGAACCCCGTCGCCATGCAGATCCCGATCGGATCGGGCCACGAACTCGAAGGCATCGTCGACCTGCTTCTCATGAAGGCGTACTACTTCGATGTGGAATCGATGGGCGCGAAGGTCGAAGAGAGGGAGATCCCGGATTCCGTGAAGGAGCTCGCCCTGAAGCACCGTCAGGAAATGATCGACCAGGCGTGCAACTTCGATGACGACCTGATGGAGAAGGTGCTCAACGACGAGACGCCGACCAACGAAGAGATCCGCGCCGCGATCCGCAAGGGCTGTATTGCCCGCGAGTGCAACCCGGTCTTCACCGGTTCGGCTCTGAAGAACATTGGTGTGCAGCGCCTCATCGATGGTGTGGTGGATTACCTCCCCGCGCCGATCGAGGTCCCCGAGGTCACCGGCACCAACCCGCGCGACCCTGAGGAGAAGCTCAGCCGCCCCCACACCGTGGATGCGCCGCTGTCTGCCCTGGTGTTCAAGGTCGTCCCCGACCAGCACGGTGACCTGACCTACGTGCGCATCTACTCGGGCAAGCTCGAGAAAGGCACGCGCGTGCTCAACCCCGGCAACGGCAAGCGCGAGATCGCGTCGCGCATGTTCGAGATGCATGCCAAGGACCGCAAGCAGCTTGACGCGGCGACCGCCGGGTCGATCGTTGCGGTGGTCGGCCTCAAGGACTCGATCACCGGTGACACGCTTTGCAGCCCTGATGACCCCATCATCCTCGAGCGTATGACCTTCCCCGACCCGGTTATCTCGATGTCCATCGAGCCGGCGACCGCCGATGACAAGCGCAAGCTCGGTGATGCTCTGGTCAAGATCCGTCGTGAGGATCCGTCCTTCCGCTCGGAGTACAACGAGGAAACCGGCCAGACCATCATCGCGGGCATGGGCGAGCTTCACCTTGAGATCATCAAGAACAAGCTCACGCGTGACGAGAAGATCAACGTCGAGGTCGGCAAGCCGCAGGTCGCGTACCGCGAGTCGATCACGGGCAGCGCCAAGGACGTCCGCGGCAAGTTCGTGAAGCAGACCGGTGGTCGCGGTCAGTTCGGTGACGTGACGATCCATCTGGAGCCGTTTACCGCCGAGCAGGCTGCCGAGGCCGAACTGAACTTCAACGACAGCGTTGCGTTCGAGAACAAGATCGTTGGCGGTTCGATCCCCAAGGAGTTTATCCCCTCCGTCGAGGCCGGTATCCGCGCCACGGCGAAGTCGGGCGTGCTCATCGGCTTCCCGCTGATCAACATCAAGGCAACGCTGGTGGACGGTTCGTACCACCCGGTCGACTCGTCGCAGGTCGCGTTCGAGCAGGCCGCCCGTCTGGCCCTGACCGACGCCTGCTCCAAGGCCAAGGTCACGCTGCTCGAGCCGATCATGAAGGTGGCGATCACCACTCCGGACGAGTACTTCGGTAACGTCACCGGCGACCTGTCGGGTCGTCGCGGCATGATCGTGAACACTGAGAAGCGCGGCAACGCCCAGATCATCACCGCCGAGGTTCCGCTGTCGGAGATGTTCGGCTACACGACGACGCTGCGTTCGATGAGCCAGGGTCGCGCGACGTCCAGCATGGAGCCGCTGGAGTACCGCCCGATGCCGCCGAACCTGGTCAAGGAAGTCGTCGACGCCCGCTGATCGGGTCGGCTGAATCCTGAAACCGCATTGAAGGGGCTTCCCGATTGCTTGGGGAGCCCCTATTTTGTTGGTATGGGCCAAGCGTCGCGCAACTTCCGTCGAGATCCGGTGAGGTATGTGCTGTCGATGTTCTGGTATGGCCAGGATCGGGAGATCAGTGACCACGCTGGCGAGGTCTGTCAATGTTTCTCGCCGTCCGTGTTCGGTATGGGCAAGAACGCTGGCACAGGCGCGATGACTCGGTCGGAGTATCGCTCGTTCGTTCGTGGACTGCGGAGTCGCCACATTGAGAGCTTCGTCACGAAGGCTGTTGGCGTGCTCGCAGCGCTCTTCGCGATTCGGATCGGGACGGAGGCGGTCACGCAGCTCGCGGCTCTCGGGATGAAGGTTGAGGCGTTTTTGCGACTCGCGTGTGCGATCGCGATGGCAGTCTTTGCGGTGTATTGCTTCACTTGTCCCGGAGTCAGGCGAGACAAGTTGCGAGCCGAACTTCTCCGAGCGGGCCGGTGCGCGAGCTGCGCGTTTGACCTTACCGCGCTCCCGCCGGCTTCCGACGGATTCGTCCGTTGTCCGGAGTGCAGCGCGCGGTGGCGCGCCACTCCGCAAGCGTCCATCGCCTAGACTCTTCAAACCCCACCGGAGGAGCGATCGTGGTCCGACTCTCGAAGATCTACACCAAGACCGGCGACAACGGGCAGACCATGCTCGGCGACGGTTCGATGACGCCGAAGGAGTCGCTGCGGGTCGAGGCC
>JANSXG010000059.1 GCA_024743075.1 bacterium
AAAGTGGCGATGCGCCCGAGCCCACGCGGCGCGCGCCGGGGCGGACTTGCGCGTTCGTCGTGGCCTTCGCTTCGCTCAGACCACGGCACCCGTGTCGCGCTGCCAAGTCTGGAATCGTGTGCGCACACGGGGACTCGCATAGCCGCGTGAAGAGGACGGCCATGGCACACCCTGAAGGTCTGGCATAGTCGCCTCAAGGGGCGACCATGGCGCCCGTACTCAGGTTTCGACCCGCCACTTCTTGCCGTCGCGCTTCACGCGCCGGTAAAGCGTGTCGCGTTCGACGGGTTCGAAGCCGGCCTCGCGGATGGCTTTCTGGAGGTCCCAGACGGTGACTTCCTGGTGGGTGCTCGCGCCGCCGACCTTGGTGATGTCGTACCAGACGACGGTGCCGTCGATGTCGTCGGCGCCGCTCTGGAGCATGACCTGGGCCATCTTGAGCGTCTGCATGATCCAGAAGGCCTTGATGTGCGGGAAGTTGTCGAGCATGAGTCGCGCGACGGCGAGGGTGCGGTAGTTTTCCAGACCCGAAGGGCCGGGCAGGTGCTCGAGCTCGCTGCCGTCGGGGAAGAACGGGAGCGGGATGAGCGTCTGGAAGTAGCCGCCGTCGTCGGCAGTGATCTTGCCCTGTTCGCGCAGGCGTTCGGGGGACTCGACGCCGGGTCGGAGCAGCGAGACGACCGGGATCTGGTTGTCCCCCCCCGCTTCTCCGCTCGCTTCGGCTTCCTGATCGCCGCCGGCAAAACCGTCCTCCTGCGAGCGGAGCCATTCGGGGCGCATCGGCTCGCCCTCGTAGCCGAGGCGGTGCAGCGCGCGATCCTGTGCACGCCGGAGCATGTCCATGTGGACGAGGCGTTCGCGGCGCTGCTCGACGTGGCCGTAGAGGATGGTGCAGTTGCTGTTGAGGCCGAGCTCGTGGGCGACGCGATGCACATCGAGCCAGACATCGGAGCGGATCTTGCCCTTGTGGGTTTCGTCGTGGACGCGGTCGTCAAAGACTTCCGCGCCGCCGCCGGGCAGCGAGCCGAGCCCGGCGTCCTTGAGTTCGCTGAGCACCCAGCGGATGCCCTCGACTCGGTCCTTGGCCTTGTACTTCTTCGCGATCTTGGCGAGGTGGACGACTTCGACGGCGGTGAAGGCCTTGAGGTGCAGATCGGGTGCAACCTCCTTGATGGCCCGGAGCATGTCGGGGTAGTAGTCCCACGGCAGGTAGGGGTGCAGGCCGCCGACGATGTGCATCTCGGTCGCGCCGTTCTCGATCGCCTCGCGGGCCTGGCCGCGGATGTAGTCGAGGTCGCGGGTGTACGCGCCGTCCTGATCCTTCTTGCGATAAAACTCGCAGAACTTGCAAGAGAGCGCGCAGACGTTCGAGTAGTTCAGGTGGCGGTTGATGTTGTAGTAGGCGATGCCGGGGGTGAGGCGTCTGCGGACCGAATCGGCCATCTCGAGGACGGACCAGATGTCGGGCGTAGAGAAAAGAACCTCGCCGTCGTCGAGGGTAAGGCGTTCGCCGGCCTCGACCTTCGCGCGGATGGCGTCCAGACGCGGGTCGGCGTGGGTGGCGGGCGATAGGGCGTGGGTACTGTTGATCGCCGTGGCGGCGGTGGACATGGCTGGGTTCTCCGTAGCGCGAAGTTTCAAATTGTATTGAAAATTGCACGCGATTTCGACCGGTTCGGACAGGAATCTTGCCGGTGGTGCGCAGGGTTATCGGGACCCGTGATGGGCAGACCGGGCTGATGATGCCGGATGGGTGGATTCGTCGCCGCCTCGGGGGTTGCTGTCGCGTCGGGCCGATTCAGGGGGAGCGGCTTCGGATCGATGGCTGTGACACGTCTCAGCACGCCCGGACGCGGGGTGACGGACGACGGTTCATACCCGGGAGGGCACGGATGTTCGGCAAGCGACGCAAGAAGGACGGCGAAGACGGGCTAGAGCAGTTCGACGGCCCGGACTCTGACACGCCGGCGTCGTCCGGTCCAGAATCTCCTAAGCCAACGTCGGGCGGGATCTTCGGCGGGTCGATGAGCGAACCGGCCCCGGGGCAGACGACATCGCGCCCACTCTACGGAGGGGAAGCCGAGGCGGCGGGTTCTGCCCAGCCAACCGAGGACGGCCAGTTCAGCGAGAATCTGGAGGCGGACTTGGCCCGCGCGGATAACGCGGACGACATGCCCGACCCCGAAGCGGTCGAGGCGCAACTTGAGGCGTCCGTTGCGATCGACGAACCGACGAACGACTCAGCAAACGAAGCCCCGACTCAGCCGGTGACCGAGACGGCAACGCCGGGCGCGGTGGAGCGCGCGAAGGCGATGCGCGGCATCAGCAAGGACGGCGATCAGATGCTGGGGCTGCTGTCGACGATCGAGTCGCAGCTGGGCGAACTGCAGCGCCTGAAGGCGGATCGCGAGTCACTGATCGACGACCTGGAGCACGCGCAGCAGGAAGTGGAGTCGCAGAAGGCGCTTCTGGACGAGCGCGAGCAGGCGGTGCAGGCGCTCGAGGAGGAAGCGAAGGAGAACCAGCGCATCACCGAGGGAATGCTCGCCGAAGCGCAGGAGAAGGAGAAGCATCTCGCCGAGGCGCGGGCTTCGTTCGACGCGGAGCGTGAGCGGGTCGAGGCGATGGAGCGGTCGCTGGACGAGCGGAGCGTGGATCTGGAATCGCGCGATGCGGAGCTGCGGCGCCGATTGGAAGACCTGGAATCTCGCGAGCGCGAGTCGGAACAGCGCGAGAACGAACTGCGCGAGCGGATCACGAGCGAGTTCGAGGCGCGGGTCAACGAGCTGAACCAGACGCTGGAGAGCCTGCGAGGCGAAGTAGAGTCGCTGCGCCAGCAGCTCGACCAGCGGAACGCGGAACTCGAGCGGGTGCGTGCGGAGGCGGACGAGCGTGTCCGGGCACGCGAGGAGGAACTTCGAAACGAGTTCGAGCAACGCGTCGAGGGCGCCAAGCAATCCGGCGACGAAAGGGTGCGGGCGCTGGAGCGCGAACTTGACGAAGCCCGCAACGCACTCCAGGAAGCATCCGGCCAACGCGAGCAGGGTGACCGGGAGCGCCAGGAGCTCGAGTCGAAGGTCGGCGAACTGAACCAGCAGCTCGAGGCGATGCGTCACGAGGCAGAAGAGGCGAAGCGCCGAGCCGAAGAGGCGTCGTCGGAGAGCGGTGATGTCGCGTCCGCGGCGGCGGAGTCGGATGAGCGTGCGAAGCAGCTCGAGGCGGAACTGTCGAAGACGCGGGAGCAGCTCGCCGAGGCGGGGCGTCATCTGAGCGAGGCGCAGGAGCGATCTCGCGAGCAGGGTGAGCGGGTCGAGACGCTCAGCGCGGAACTGGAGCGGGTCAGAGCGAAGGCGAGCGAATCGCCCGAGCCCGCTCCGGGGATCGATCCCGCGGAGATCACCAAGCGCGATCGCGTGATCGAACTGCTCAAGAACAAACTGGATGCCGCGAGCGCACAGTGCAGACAGCTTCAGGAGCAAGCCGGCGCGAGCGGGGCTGGTCCCGGCGATGCGCAGCAGAAGGCGTCTTTGGACGCTCTGCAGCAGAAACTGCTGGCCAAGCAGCAGGAACTGGATGTGGCGGCGCACAAGCTCGCGGCCCGCGAAAAAGCTCTTGAGGGCAAGGGCGGCACGAAGCCGATGTCGCCGATGGGCGGCGGTGGGACCGAGGAGGAGCGCGAGGCGCTGCGGAAGGAATCGGAGAAGCTGTACGCCCAGCGCGAGCAGCTCGCCGAAACCAAGGCGGCCCTTGATCGCAAGGCCGCGAAGGTTGCCGCGCGAGCATCAAAGGGCAAGGCGGTAAACCTGATGATGTCGGCGGTCGTCACGATGGCCATTCTCGCGGCGCTGTCGTGGTACGTCGTCGGTCAGGTCGTTCAGCCGGTGCATGTGGCGAGCGTGGAACTGGGCATCGATCCGCAGGCGACCGGCCTGAGCGAGCGCCAGCGCGAGGCTTGGCAGGACTACCACGAGGCACTGCTCGACGACCCGCAGTTCCACGAACTGGCGGCCCGGCGTCTGAAACAGCGCGGCTACTCCCAGTTCGGCTCGCCGAGCGATGTCCGCGCAATGGTGACTGACGGGCTGATCACGATGGAATCCGGATCGGACGGACGGCTGACGCTGCTCTACACCGCGCCCGGCGCGGAACGCACCGAGCGGGTGCTCGACACCTTCAGCGGGTCGCTGTCGGGCTTCGCCAACGAGACGCGCGATCACCGCTTCGACGGGGCCGCGACGGCGATCATCACCCCGGTCGCGTCAGACCCGACGCCGATCGAGGACCCGAGACTCAACATGTTCGCGATGGTTTTCGGCGGGGCCTGCGCGTTCGCGCTGTTCGGCTCGGTGGTCATGTGGCGCCGGATGGCCCGCGATCTGACCCAGTTCGAGGACCGGCTTGCGGACGGTCTGGAGCTGTCGGCGGCGGAGATCGGCCCCACCGAGGGTGGCGCCTCGACCGAGGGCAAGCGGCTGATGTTCTGAAGCGGAGGCCGGGAGCGACGGTTCCAAAAGCGATCGCACCCGCCTGTTGGAGCGGGTGCGATGCGGAGGAGGTATGTCGTCGGGCGTTGCTGGATCAGCTCATGCCGAGGATGCGTTCGTCGGGGCGGTCCGTGTAGCGCGGGCCGTGGATCGCGAGGTCGCCGACGGTTTCGAGGTCGATGAAGTCGACCCGGAAGGTGATCATGCCGTCGCTGGCGCGGAACTGGCGGACGAGTTCCGGCTCGGCATCGGCGCGCTCGAGGACGAGCGAGTAGCGTCCGTTGGTCACGGGCAGGTCCTTGCAGAACAGGAACGCGACCTTGGTCTCGGGGTGGACCCAGAGTTTGGCCTGCGTCGGCAGGCTGGAGGCCCGAGCGAAGTCGAAGATCTGAACACCCTCGGCGAGAGCGACTTCCTGGAAGTCGCTGCCGAGTTCGGTAAGCAGTGCGCGCCCGAGGGCGATCTCGGTCTGGTCGCGGTAGGCCTGGTTGCGATCGAAGACGTACGCCGCGACGCCGGTCAGCAGGATCGTCGTGGTCGCGAAACCGATGCATGCTGCGCGCCAGATGGTTGTGGAGTTGAACCATGCCCCGGCGTTGCTGCCTCGCGAGACGGCGCGGGTAGCGGCCTCGGCGTCGCCGGCGGTGATGCCGATGATGGCGTCGCGGATGGCGGACATCACTCGGAACTTCATGCCCGCCGGAGGATCGACCTCGGGGAGGAGGTGTTCGGCATCGGCGAACCTCTTCTGCTCGCGCCGGACCTGAGCCTGCACCGACGGTGAGGCGGCCCGGAAGGCGGCTTCGAACTCGGCTCGTTCGTCAGCATCGAGCATGCCGAGCGCGTCGAGCGATGCCATCTCAATCATTTCCTGGGTCGTCATGACGAAAACTCCTCCCCCACACTATTTTCTCGGAGCCGAACCAGCGCCCTGCTGAGTGCTGACTTGATCGTGCCGAGTGGCACGCCGAGCTCCATCCCGATCTGTTTAAGGGTCTGGCCGCCGAGATACGCTCTCTTCACGACCGTGGCCTGCAGTTCGGGCAACATTTCTACTCTTCGCAAAACGGCGGCGTAGCGTTCGTCTTGCTCCATGCCCACTATTGGGGCTTCTTCATCGGATTGTGACGTCCAGCCCTCTTCGAGGCGGGACGGGCTCAGTCGTGAACGGAACCGGCGAAGCCGGTCCACCATGTGACGACGCGCGATCAGCATGACCCATGTCACGAGGGCCGCCCTTTTCGGGTCGAAACGGTCCGCCGTGCGCCACAGACGCAGGAAAACTTCCTGCACGACGTCCTCGGCATCCGTCCGCGAAGGCATGGTTTGGTAGGCCATGCGATACACGAGCGGAGCGAACCGGTCGTACAGATCCCCGATGGCCTGCTCATCATCCGCAGCAACCCGCTGCATCAGGATCAGGTCCTGCTCCGGTGAGGGATCCGGCGAGCCGGAATCGGCGGAACCGGATTGTGCGGGAGCGGTGACCATGGGGGTTTCGATTCCGAATTCGGGGGCGTTCCGTACACATACCGTATACGGAAGCCGCGATCGTCGATTTCTTATACGAGGCGAATCACAAAGCGGATGCCAGAAACCGGGATCTACCCGTTGGAATCAGGTACTTGGACCAGAAACCCCGTGCCGACCGGGGGTTTCTGGATTTGATTCTCTGGTTCTGGACCGAGAATTACGACTGCGAGTGTGAAGAAATGTATGGCATTGCTCGTTGAACCGACTATATTAAGGTCAGGTATACGCCTGCCAGATCGTGGGAACTCACCATGGCATCACGCGACAGACTGATTCGAGCGACGCCTCGCTCCCCCGGCCAGCGGCCGGTCCGGCGATCGGTTCGCGGTTTTTCGCTGATCGATCTTCTGGTTTCGCTCGCCGTGATCACGACCCTGACGGCGATCATGCTTCCGGCGCTGTCGCAGGCGCAGGAAGCGGCCCGTCGCGTGGGCTGCGCGTCGAACATGCGTCAGATCGGCATGGCGCTGCAGATGTACGCGTACGACTACGGCGACCGCCTGCCGCAGAGTCAGTTCCTCGATGTGGACGATCGGACATACAGCCCGCAGGACACGATCTTTATCTACCTGTCCGAGGAAACCACGGGTAACCGGGTTGTGTTCGACTACGAGGACCGCTGGGACGGTCTCGGGTTCCTGTTCGACCGTGAGTACCTCGATGCGTCGCAGGCCTTTTACTGCCCGAGCCACGCCGGCGACCACGCGTTCGAGCATTACCGCGAGTTGTACGACGAGCGCGACGGTGATATCGCGACGAACTATCAGTACCGCCTGCCGCAGAATGTTCGGTACTTCAGCGACTACCGCAGCTCGACGACGCTGCTCGCCGACGCCATGCGGACCCGGCTCGACTACAACCATCTCGTCGGCAACTACATGTTCAAGGCCGACCTGAGCGTGACGTGGTACGCCGACACGGACGGGCGGCTGTTCGCGAGTCTCCCGAGCGATCTGACGAACGCCGGTGACGCCGTCCAGGCGCTCGAGATGGCGTGGGAAGTGCTCGACACCAAGGGTGACAGCGAGCCCGCAGCACCCGGTGGCGGCAACGGCGGCGGCGGCGTCCCCGGCGGACCGATCGCCGGCGGCGGCAACTGAACCCGATCCCGGCCGGATCTCCAACACCCAACTTGGCCTTCGTGCGGCGGCTCGTCTGCGCGCCGATCGTGTTAAGGTGATCGGCCCGGAACCGCGACGGTTGGCGCGCGTCTGATTCCGAGGGGGCCGGGAAAAATATGATCCGATCTGTCACCCCATTCATCGCGATTGTCGCTGCGCTGTGCTTTGTGCAGGCTGTCTCGGCGCAGCTCACGCCTGATCGGCTGTACTCGGGGGTGAACCTCGAGATCCCGATGCGGGTCGAGTTGCCGCGCGAGGCGCTCCGCGCGGAGATTCACCTGCTCGCGCCGGACACCGGACGCATCCTGACGCGTTCGGCCGTCGACGGCGGCTCGATCGACCTGAGCGAACTGTTCCCGCTCATCTGGACGGAGCGTCGACCAACGGTCCGGCTCGCCCAACTGGTGGTGGACGAGCGCCCTATCGGTGCGCCGGTGGTCATCGAACCGATGGTGTCACCGACCCGAGCGGAGGACCGACTCACCTCGATCCTCAGGGCGGCGGCCCTGCTCGAGAACGCGATCGAGAACGTGCGATCGATCCTGTCGCTTCCGATCCCTGCGCGCGAGCGTCTTCGCGGTGAGGTCGTCGTGCGCGAGCCCGCGGAGGTCGTGCTCTCTGGTGTTCGGACCTGGGTGCTGGAACGGATCACTTTCGAGACGACCGCCGGCGATCTGGAAATCTCGCTGCGTCCGGACGCTGCGCCGCGGACGGCGTTTCACTTCCTGTCGCTGAGCAAGGGTGGTTTCTACGTCGGGACCACGTTTCATCGCGTGATCGCCGAGGATGCGCAGGGCAACCCGTTCCTGATCCAGGGCGGCGACCCGACGGGGACGGGCGTGGGCGGACCGGGTTTCTCGATCGACTTCGAGCCCTCATCGCTGCAGCACGATTTCGGCATCGTGTCGCTCGCGCGGCTGCCGGACGACCCGAACTCGGGTGGTTCGCAGTTCTTCATCTGCCTGAGCCGCGCGGGGTGTGCGAACCTCGACGGGCGGTACACGGCGTTCGCCGAGGTGGTGCGTGGGGCGTCGACGATTCAGACGATCGCAGCGCTTCCGGTCGGGCCGATCGACCCGGACGACGAGGATTCGGCACGCGAGCGTCCGCTGGAGCCGCCGGTGATCACTGCGGTTCGCGTTCGGCCCGCGACTCCGACTCTACCGGAGCGTTTGGAACCCGGCGATGTTCCACCGGTCGAGCGCTGATGCAGCCTATCGATCGATCAACCGCCGTGCAGTTCGCGCCACTTGGTGACCGCTTCCGGCTCGCGCGGGTAGAGCGGGCCGAACTCGACCGGGGGAGTGGAATGGATGGTGGCGGACGCTTCGAGGACCGCGACGGCGTCGAAGAGCGGCGGGTGGACCCGGACCTGTTCCGGGAGCAAACGCGCTGATCTGAGCGTCGCGACGAAGCGGTCGTCGGCGATGAGCAGGGAGCAAGTCGAGAGGTCGAGGGTGTTCAGTTGTTGCACCTTGGCGGAGAGACGGCGGCCTGCGGGATCGAACCGCTCGATCCAGACGGAGTCTCGCTTCCAGCCGAGGGCGACAGCGATCGCCGAATCGTGGTTCAGTGTCTCCGCTCGTCGGACAAGCGCCTGCGCTGTCGGCACACCGACGCATTCGGTGCTGTGGGCGAGCGCGAGCATCTTGGCGACGGTGGCCGCGATGCGCAGGGCGGTGAAGCCGCCGGGGCCGATGGAGACGGCGACCTTTGAGAGGTCCGCCGGAGCAACGCCGGCAGCGCGACAGGCGCGGTCGATCGCGGGCAGCAGGGCGTCGTCGTGGCGGGAGACCGGTTCGAGGTATGCCCGGGCGAGAACCTCCGCGGAACCGTCGCCCTCCTGACGAGCGCGACCGACAGCGACGGCCGTCCAGCGCTCGGCGGCGGAGGATGGGTTCGAGGTTTCGATCGCGAGGGTGAGCGGGGCATCGGGCATGGGCGACGAAAGTGTACCCCGATGAATTCCCAATCAGTTCTGGGCCGGTTCCGCTGGGTCGGCTACTCTGAATGCCCTACTGCTCGGATGATGGAGGCGCTCGGCATGGCTCAGGATGAACTGGGAGACAACATCGACGACGGGTACGAAGAACCGGTGCGCATCGAGGACGAGCCGGACGCGGAAGCCGCGCCGTATCCGAACGAAGAGCGGCTGAAGAACGATCGGCCTTCGAAACATGGCCTGCCCCCGGATTTCGGCGCGGAGCAGTCGGTGCTGACGATCCGTCCCGCGTTCTATCGGGCCAAGCCGGTGCGTTCGATCCTCCTGGTCTTGCTTCCGGTCGTCGCGACCGCGGCGGCGATGTACTTTCCCGAGACCGGGAAGGTGCGCTACGGCGCGTGGACGCTCTTGATCAGCGCGGTGGTGTGTTGGGTGCCGCTGACGGTGTGGTGGTTCGTCGCGACGCGCGGGCGCGGGCTGGAAATCACCAACAAGCGGACGATCGAGCGGCGCGGGCTGCTGAGCAAGTCGACGGACGAGGTGCTGCACGATCACGTGCGCAATGTGAAGGTCGATCAGACCTTTTATCACCGCGTGGTGCGGATCGGCCAGATCGGTATCGCCAGTTCCGGCTCTGACCAGACGGAGATCGTCATGGAGGATCTCCCAAACCCCAATCGGGTTCGGGAGATCATCGACCTGTACCGCCCTCTGGACTGATCCGCGGCGACCGGGCGATGGGTTCGATACGCCAGTAGGTCAGCGAGCGCCACAGCCATTCCATCGGGCCGAAGCGGAAACGCTTGAGCCAGATCAGGCTGAAGGCGATCTGGAAGGCCCAGACGGCGACGACGACCAAGAGCAGTTCGGAGCGGGAGAGTTGGCCGAAGAGGCCGAAGCCCCAGCCGTAGAACAGGGTGGCGCCGATCAGCGACTGCATGAGGTAGTTGGTGAAAGCGATGCGCCCGACGGCGGCGAGGCCGTTGCGGACCTGCGGCGCGATGGCGGCTTTGCAGACGATCATGATGAGCCCCACCCACGCGAGGGCGATGCCCACGGAGCCGAAGGCGTTGAACGCGCCGTTGACGCCGAAGTACTTGAGCGAGTCGAAATCGCTGGCGTGCATGCCGGAGACTCCGAGCAGGATCAGCGGCATGCCGACGAGCAGGCCGACGCCCGTAAGGATGGTGTAGAAACGGTAGGAGCGCTGGGCGCTGAAGACCCCCCACTTGAACAGTGCCATACCGAGGAGCATCATCGCGCTGACACGCCACATGGCCCAGGTCAGCAAGACGTACGTCTGCATGAAGAATACGTTCTCGGCCGACCCCGCGGCGCGCCCGAAGAAGCCGCTCATCACGGTTTGTCGCTCGGCCTCGAGTTCGGTCTCGGTCGGGTAGAAGCTGACCTGCATCTCCGACCACATGTCCGCGAAACCAGCGTCACCGGATTCAGCTGCGTTGCGCACGTACTCGAAGCCGAGCTGCTGGGCGACCGCGAGGATCGGGGCGATCGGCAGCAGGATCGCGGCGAGGACCACGAGCATGACCGGCGGCAAGCGCCGGAAGAGGAACACGACCATGCCGACGAGCGCGTACGAGACGAGAATGTCGCCGAACCAGATCAGATAGGCGTGGAGCATGCCGATGACCAGCAGCCAGCCCATGCGCCGGTAGTGCACACCGGCGGATCGCCCGCGCTTCTGCTCGATGCGACTGGAGAAGAGCACGATGCCCGCACCGAAGAGCATCGAGAAGATCGACATCATCTTCTGATCAAAGAAGAGGTGGCCGAGCAACCAGGACCAGTAGTCCGCGCCGTCGAAGCCGCCCTGGAGCGGCGGTTTGAAGAACGCGTAACTGGACAGCGCGAACGACGGGATGTTCATCACGAAGATGCCCAGCAGCGCGAGGCCCCGGAGGACATCGAGCGAGTCGATTCGCTCGCTCTCACCGACGGGGGTCAGCGGAGTGGCTGGGCCAGTGTGGTTCGGATCCAATCGAGCACCTCCTCCGTGCGTGACAGATCGTCAAAGAAGCCGTCGGCGTCGGGCATGTGCTCGGTGCCGAACGAGCCGGTCCCGACCGCCAGCACGCGGCAGCCGTGGGCCCGGGCGCAGGATACATCGTGGGGCGTGTCACCGACGATGAGCACCTGCTCGGGCGAGACCTCGCGCCCGAACCGCTCGCGGAAGCGGGTGAACCCGACGGCCGGGAGGTGCTCGCGCGCGGGAGGGTCGTGCGGGGAGTCGCACCCCCAGACGGTGATTGGGAAGCGGTCCGGATCGATTCCGGCGGCGCGGAGTTTGATCGCCCCGGTATCGGGATAGTTGCCGGTCAGGAGGCCGAGCGTAAACCCGCCGTCGGTCTCGATCGCGTCGAGCAGTTCGACGATGCCCGGGCAGGGGCGGGCCATGCCCGGCTCGACGACGAGCCGGGAGAGGTGGTCCCGGTAGCCGGCCCGGAACGCTTCGACGGTCTCGGGAGAGACCGGCTGGGCGTGGGCGCTGAGCAGGTCCGCGATGATGAGCGGGTCGAGGCGACCGGCGTACTCCACGCGATGCTCGTCGAAGGTGTCGCCGAAGGCGGCGCGACCGGCGAGGCCCATGGCCTGAATGCCCGTGCGGCTGGTGGTGATGAGGGTGGCGTCGACGTCGAAGAGAATCAGCATGGGTATGCCCTTTTTGCAGCGAGTCGCGATGGTAGCGGGTTACGCACCGTGTATCCCGAAACCGCAAAAAGCTGTCGGAAACGCAACAGAAATCGAACATTTTCGGGCCTGGTGCATTGACCGGGCCTCTCGCGCTGCCACCATTGCATGAAGATCGCCTCATGCGGGAACCCCGGGCCGCACGCTGGGACCGACCTCCCACCGGCCAACCTCTCCGACCCGCGTGAGCAAGACCCCACAACCCATCACCGAACGACTCGCCGCGGGCGGCGGGACGGTTGGTTTGCAGGACTCTCCTTTCGGACGACCGGACCTCGGGTTCGGTCCGGTTGGTCTGACGACCGCTTCACGGAGCACGGACGCTTGGCTGCGACTGGTATCAACAACGACCGCGATCGGGTGCTGGACGCGACGAACATCGTCGACCTGGTCGGCGAGCAGCTGCGCCTTGTGCCGAAGGGGCGCGAGTTCGTGTGCCTGTGCCCGTTCCACGACGACTCGAAGCCGTCGATGTATGTGGTGCCGCACAAGCAGATTTACCACTGCTTCGCGTGCGGTGCGGGCGGGAACGCGCTCGACTTCGTGATGAACTACCACGCGATGGGCTTCGTCGAGGCGCTCAAGCACCTGGCCGAGAGGGCGGGGGTGGAACTGACGCCGTGGAAGGGCGGCGGTCAACAACCCAGCGAGGAGAATCGGTCGGGCATCACAAAGGAAGAACTGCTGAAGGCCAACGCGTTTGCGCTGTCGTTTTTCCGGACGATCTTCCGGCACCAGCAGCACGGCACGGTGGCCCGGGAAATCGCGGAGAAGCGCGGGCTTGATGCCGACACGCTCGATCGGTTCCAGATCGGCGCGTCGCCGGACCGCTTCGACGGTCTGCTGTCGGCGATCCAGGCGAAATCACTCAAGCCCCAGCCGTTCGTTGAGCTCGGCCTGCTCAAGGAGAAGGAGTCCGGCGGCTACTACGACGCGCTGCGCAACCGGCTGATCTTCCCGATCCTCGACCAGATGAACCGCCCCATCGCGTTCGGCGGGCGGATCATCAACCCCGACGACACCCCCAAGTACCTCAACAGCCCGGAGACCCGGCTGTTTCACAAGTCCTCGACGCTGTACGGCATGCACGCGGCGTTTCAGGCCATCAAGAACAGCCGCACCGCCATCATCACCGAGGGCTACACCGACGTCATCGCCTGCCACAAAGCCGGCTTCGAGAACGTGGTGGCGACGCTCGGCACCGCGCTGACGCCGAAGCACGCCTCGCTGCTGCGACGCATCGCCGACACGGTGGTGCTGCTGTTCGACGGTGACGAAGCCGGCCAGCGGGCCGCGGACCGAGCGATCGAGGTGTTCTTCAGGGAACCGGTGGATGTGAAGATCGCGGTGCTCCCCGGCGGCAAGGATCCCGATGACCTGCTGAAGAACCAGGGCGGCGCAGAGTTGTTCGCCGAGACCATCGCTGACGCGGAAGACGCCATGGCCTTCCGGTTCGAGCGATTGGAAGGCAAACTCGTCAAGTCCGGCGCCCAGCCGGGGAGCGAGGCCCGATCGCGGGTCGTCGAAGAGGAGCTGGCGCGGATCGTGGACCTCGGGCTCAACGACCTGACCCCTGTTCGGCGCCAGACGATCCTTCGGAAACTGGCTCGCATCGCGAAAGTGGACGAGCGGGCGATGCTCGAGCAAGCGGATCGGCTTTCAAGAAGGCGTCGTCCGGGAGCGGCTCGGGCGATTGCGTCCGAGAACGCGCGGCCCGGCGGATCATCCGAGGCGGATGCGAAAACTCCGACCATCCCCAGGACGCAGGCGGACTACGCGCTGGCGTGTTTGCTGCTGGAGCCGAAGCTCGGATCGCTGCTGAAGGTCCGCGCATTATCCGCGCCGGGATCTAGCAATTCCCAGGATCCAATACAAGGATTTTTTTCCAATTTTGCCAATGATTTGCTGCTTCTGGCGGAATCAGAGGCATACTGTTCAGATCGAGTCAAGCGGATCGCACGCCGCCTGCTCGCAGACATCATTCCGGACGCTCACACCACCGGGTCCGCCGTACCCCCAGATCAGGTACCGGACCAACTCTCGCTCTCCTGTGACGACCCGGATGATCGACGGATTGTCAGTGCACTGACTGCGGCACTGAGTCGTGAACTAGGCGGCGATCCCGACCGTCTTATCGCTCAGTGGTGTCGTTGTGTGGAGGCTCTTCGTCGGAACCGTGTCATCTCGAACTCGTCGGCTAAGGATCCCGGATCCGCGGGCCGGTCGGATTCCGGCGTGTCTTCGGGACGCGCGGGTGACGACAACTCGAATTCGTCGCGCGATGCGCTCGAGGCGTATCGCAAGCTTCATCGCGAGTTCGGCGGCAACCCGCTGGCCGTGCCTCGCCCCCCCGCCTGAGCATCCTCTGCTCAGGCTCATCGGTACCAATTGACCGGGCAAGACCCCGGAACATCCTGACCCTGCTGCCCTCCCCGCCCACCGGCGCGTACCCCTCTCCTCCTCCCCTGCGGACGCCCGGCGAAACTCGGAGAACTTTGGAATGGCTTTCGAACTCCACCCCGCTCTCGAAGAACTGATCGAACTCGGCAAAAAGCGCAAGTGGCTCGCGTACGACGAGCTGAACAACACGCTGCCGGACGAGATCATCGATCCCGATCGCATCGATGATGTCCTGATCGTTCTGGACGACCACGCCGTCGAACTCGTTGACGAGCGCGAGTTTCGCGCGCGTCGTTGGCGCGAAAGCCGCAAGCGCGGCAAGTCCAAGAGCGACATCATGCCCGAGGCCAAGGCCGACAAGCTGCCGGCGGTCCGCAAGCAGATCCAGGCGATCGAGCTCCTGATCGACCCGGCCAAGCTCGAAGAAGCCGCGATTACCGGCGAAGAGATTGATACCTCGGCGGCCCAGACCGACCCGAGCATCAAAAAGATCGACGACCCGGTCCGCATGTACCTCACGCAGATGGGCACCATCCCCCTGCTCACCCGCGACGAGGAGATCCGGCTGGCCAAAAAGATCGAGACAACCAGGATGATCTTCCGTCGCCGGTGCCTGGAGTCCGACTGCGCGGTCGCCGAGGCGGTGAAGATCCTCGAACAGGTGCACGCCGGCGACCTGCCGTTCGATCGCACGATGAAGGTGTCGACGGCCGAAGAGAACGCCAAGGAGAAGATCGCGGCCCGGATCCCCTACAACGTCGAGACGGTCAAGAAGCTCCTCGAGCTCAACCGCGACGACTGGGACACCCGCGATGCCCTGCTCGACGAACTCGAAACCGAGGGCTGCGATACGGAGAAACTCGAGTCCAAACTCGACGAGGTCGAGATCCGCATGGCCGAGCGCCGCCGGAAGCTCGCCACGCTTATCGAGGAGTGCTCGCTGCGGACCAGCCGCATCGCGCCGCTGCACAAGAAACTCCGGTCGATCAACGCGAAGATGATCGAGATCGAGAAGGAACTCAAGAAGGCCGATCGCTACCCCAATCGGTACGACCCGGAAGACGTGATCGTCATGGAAGAGGAGCTCGCGGGTCTTCGCAGCCTCGTGCTCGAGGAGCCTGCGGATCTCAAGGCCCGCGTCGAGACGCTCGACACGGTGTTCTGGGAGTACGAACAGGCCAAGCGCGACCTGTCGGCCGGCAACCTCCGTCTGGTCGTCTCGATCGCTAAGAAGTACCGCAACCGCGGGCTTTCGTTCCTGGACATCATCCAGGAGGGCAACACCGGCCTGATGCGCGCTGTGGACAAGTACGAGTACAAGCGCGGCTACAAGTTCTCGACCTACGCCACCTGGTGGATCCGTCAGGCCATCACCCGCGCCATCGCGGACCACGCCCGGACCATCCGCATCCCGGTCCACATGATCGAGACCATGAGCAAGCTGCGGAACATCCAGAAGCAGCTCCTGCAGAAACTCGGTCATGAGCCGACCATCGAGGAACTCGCTGAATCGGCGGGCATGAGCGTGACCGAGGTGCGTCGGGTGATGAAGATCAGCCGCCACCCGATCTCACTGGACCGCCCGGTGGGCGAGAGCGAGGATTCGTTCTTCGGCGACTTCATCGAGGACGAGCGTCAGGAGGCTCCGTCGAGCCAGGCCGCGAGCGATCTGCTCAAGACCGACATCGAGAAGGCGCTGCTCACGCTCACCTACCGCGAGCGGGAGATCATCAAACTGCGTTACGGCATCGGCGACGGCTACACCTACACACTCGAGGAGGTCGGCCGGATCTTCAAGGTGACGCGTGAGCGCGTCCGCCAGGTCGAGGCCAAGGCCATCCGCAAGCTGCAGCACCCGGTGCGCTCGCGCAAGCTCTCGGGGCATCTCGAGATGCTGACCACCGAGGCCGAGTGATCGACAAGCGATCCCGAAACGACACCGCCGCCCCGGTCTCCCGGGGCGGCTTTTCGTTGCCCGGGTGCCGGCCCGATCTGAATCCCTGTTCATGAAGGTGCCATACACTGTCATGGGCAAACCCGGACGACCCTCGGACGGGCCGCCTTCTTCTCCACCTCCGACTCTCTTCATGCTCGCCACAGCGAAAGCCACGAAATGCCCAGCAGATACCGCGACCGGCTGATCAAGCACCTCCAGCACGACCGCTACGAACCGTCCACGACCGAGCAACTCGCCGACGACCTCGGCATCGACCCCGAGGAGCGCGCGGCGTTTATCGAGGCCGTGCACACGCTCAAGGACAACGGCGAACTGGTGTTCGTGGGACGCGAGAACGCGGTGACGCTTCCGCCGGTGGCATCGGAGATCGTCGGCTCGTTCCGTTCGCACCCCAAGGGCTTCGGGTTCATCCTGCCCGACGATGTGTCACGCGAGGGCGATCTGTTCGTGCCACCGGGGCAGACGATGGAGGCGCTCAGCGGCGACCGGGTACGGGCCGAGGTGTACAAGAGCGGACGCCGGCCCGAACCGGGCAAGTCGGCGTACGTCGCGCGGGTCACCGAGATTCTGGAGCGCAAGCAGTCAAACTTCACCGGCAACGTCTACAAGGACAAAGGCCTGTGGTGGGCCAACACCGACGGCAAGGTCCTGCCCGAGCCGGTCGTGCTGCGTGACGCCGAGAGCAAGAACGTGAAGGAAGGCGACAAGGTCGTCTTCGAGATCCTGCATTACCCCGAAGGCGACATGTTCGGAGAGGGCGTGGTCACCAAGGTGCTCGGCGAGGCGGGCAAGCCCAACGTGGAGACCGAGGCGGTCATCGCGGCTCACAACCTGCCCGGCGATTTCACAGACGAGGTCATGGCGGAGGCTCGCGAGATCACCCGTGCCTTCGATCGCGAACTGGAGCCCTACCTCGACGGCGAGAAAACCTTCGACCGCACCGAACGCTATGACCTGCGCGACGCGTTCATCTGCACCATCGACCCGCCCGACGCCAAGGACTACGACGACGCGATCAGCATCGAACGGATGGACAAGATCACCGGCGGTGGCCCGGGCTGGCGATTGGGTGTGCACATCGCCGATGTGGCGAACTTTGTGACGCAGGGCAGCGCGATCGACGAAGAAGCCGCCGAACGCGGCAACAGTTGTTACCTGCCCCGGCTGGTCATCCCGATGCTCCCGGAGATCCTGTCCAACGGCATCTGCTCGCTGAGCGAGGGCGTGCCCCGGTACTGCAAGAGCGTGTTCATCGACTACGACGACGAGGGGCGGGTGCGCGGGCAGTCGTTCGCGGCGACGGTGATCGACTCGGCAAAGCGCATGACCTACCTCGAGGCGCAGGCACTCATCGACGGCAATCCGGAAGAGGCCCGCAAGCACGCCAAAACCGACACCGAGTACAGCGACAAACTCGTCCGCACGGTCAAGGAGATGAACACGCTGGCCCGTCGGATCTGGCGCCGTCGTCACGAGGCGGGCATGATCCACCTCGATCTGCCCGAAGTCGAACTGCTCTACGACGACGAAGGGCACATGATCGACGCGGAGCCCGAGGACGACGCCTACACGCACACGATCATCGAGATGTTCATGGTCGAAGCGAACGAGGCGCTGGCGCGGCTGTTCGAGGACCTGAACATCCCGATCCTCCGCCGCGTGCACCCCGAGCCGGTGCCGGGCCAGCAGGAGAACCTGCGCGAATTCGTAAAGGTCGCCGGCTACCGGATCCCCAAGACGCCGACGCGCGAGGACCTGCAGTCGCTGCTCGACGCGACCAAGGGCAGCCCGGCGGCGCCGG
>JANSXG010000154.1 GCA_024743075.1 bacterium
AACACCGGCCTGATCGAGCACCTCACCGTCGCGGTGCTCATCCCGGGGATCATCGCGGCGATCTATACGCTCATCCGCTTCCGACGCCTGCTCCCAACAGGCTGGGCGCAACTCTGGCTCCTGCTCTGGACGCTCGCCTGCATCTACTTCGCCGGCGAAGAATGCAGTTGGGGCCAGTGGTACCTCGAGTTCGAGACCCCCGAAGAACTGACCGGGCTCAACGATCAGGGCGAGTTCAACCTGCACAACATGAGCTCGTGGCTGGACCAGAAACCGCGCATGCTGGTCGAAGTGTTCGTGATCGTCGCCGGTTTCCTCATGCCGCTCGTGCTGCACTTCAAGCGGGATTCGGGCGAAGACCAAAGCGATGGCTTCGTCGGGAAGCACCTGCCGTGGACGCTCGCACCGGCCATGTGCTGGGCCGCCGCCGGCGTTTTCTTCGTCCAGCGCATCGCCAAAGTCGCGGACAACGCATGGCTCGATCGCATCGGCACCTCCGAGTTCCGCGAACTCGGCGTCGCCTGGTTCCTGGCGCTGTACCTGCTCTCGTACTGGCTGCGTTTGGGCCGACTCGCGAAAGCGAAGCCGCTCGCTCCTCAGCCGGCAGCAGAGTGACACCGGCGAAGATCCGAGATAAAAGCGTCCAAGGGCGTTGACGACCTCGCGGGAAAACCGCGGCGATCTACCGCGCCCGGCCGACCGAGCAAGCCGCTCCCACCATCAGCCGCTTCATCTCCGCGACCGCGCCTCTTAGCCCCTCGAAGATCGCGCGGCTGACGATCGCGTGTCCGATGTGCAGTTCCGCGATGCCATCGAGCGCCGCGATGGGGCCAACATTGTGGTAGTTCAAGGCGTGACCCGCGTTGAAGCGCATGCCGGCGGAGCGGATGCGCTCACCGGCATCGCTGACCGCGTGCAGCTCGCGCTTCAGGCGCTCGTGCAGGAAGTCGCCCCCGACATCCGCAAAAGCGTGCGCGTAGGGCCCGGTGTGCACCTCGCACACATCGAAGCCGATCGACGACGCCGCGTCGATCTGGTCCGGTTCCGCATCGATGAACGCCGACACGATCAGCCCAGCGTCGCGCAGTTCCGCCACGATGTCCGCGAGGTGATCGCGATGCCCGACAATGTCGAGCCCCCCCTCGGTCGTCACCTCCTGGCGTCCCTCGGGCACCAGCATGGCGATCTCGGCCTTGACCTCGCGTGCGATCCGGACCATCTCCTCGGTCGCCGCCATCTCGAGGTTTAGTTTCACGCCCGTCCCAGCCAACGCCTCACGAAGCCGGAAGACGTCGCGATCCTGAATGTGACGCCGGTCCTCGCGCAGGTGCACCGTGATGCCGTCGGCTCCACCGAGAATCGCCTCGTGGGCCGCCCGGACGGGGTCCGGCTCAACGCCGCGACGGGCCTGGCGGACGGTTGCCGTGTGATCGATGTTCACGCCCAATTGAATCATGGGCGGAGTGTACGCCCGGGCCGACGCGACGGGTCGGGAACGCCATCTTTCAATTTTTCAAAAGTTTGCTTTGATATTCTTCAAATTTCCTGTATATTGTTTAAAGTGACTTTCAATATCTTCAAATCTCCGACTGCGACGCCCGGCTCCGGCCCCTCCGGCGAATTCGATATCCGTCGCCATCCGTTGGCCCGGCTCCCAGAGGAAGACCTCAACCTGATCGTTGAGCTCGTCCTCCGCTCCGGTTCGCTCAAGGCCCTGGCCGAGTCCTATCGCGTGTCCTACCCGACCATCCGGGGCCGACTCGATCGCGTCATCGAACGCCTTGAAGACGCCGTCGCCGGCAAGCGGCCAGACCCCATCAACGACCTGCTCGCGTCGCTCGTCGAACGCCAGCAACTGTCGCTGGACGGAGCGCGCTCCATCCGCGACGCCATCCGTAAACACGCCGCCGACGCGAGTCCTTCGTCGTCGAACAGCACCCCCGAAGGGAGCGATACATGATCCCGTTCATTGACCTGATGTCCATCGCATCCGCAGCGCAGAACTCAACTCCGGACCCGTGGTGGCCGGCATCGCTCTCCGGCATGATCGGTGGTCTCGGCGGCGGAGCCGCGGGCCTGTGGGGTGCCACCCTCGGCGTCACCGCCGGCATCCTCGTCCCGAAGGGAAAGGGTAAACTCGCGATCCGCATTCTTGTCTACCCCATTGCGCTGATCGGGCTCGCCGCGCTGATCGTCGGGTTCATCGGGTGGCGCAAGGACCAGCCGTACGGCGTGTGGTACCCGCTCGTCCTGCTCGGCGCAATCCTTACCATTCAGATCGCGTGGATCGCACCGTTTCTCGAGTTCACGCTCCGCAAGGTCGAGAAACGGAAGCTCGAGGCCGAGGAACTCCGACGCAGCTGAATCAATCCAGCCGCACCGGGAACTCCGGCTTCTCGCCCTGAAGCACCCGGAACACATCGCGCACGACCCAGCTCATGTTCGCGTGCGCGAGCCGAGTCGCCGCCCCGATGTGCGGCGAGAGGTGGGCGTTCGCAAGCCCGAGCAGCGGATCGCCAGCCTCGATCGGCTCTGGGTCGTGCACATCGAGAATGGCCTGAGCGCTCGGATCATCGCGGAGCCACGACGCGACGCCGAGCGGATCGACCACGAACCCTCTTGAGGTGTTGATCAGGATCGCGCTGCGCGGCAACCGGCGCAACGCGTCGAGATCGATGATCCGACGGTTCTCCGGGCGGTTGTCCACGTGCACCGAAACCACATCGCTCAATTCGAACAGCTTCTCGAATGAGACCGGCTGCGCCCTGCCGTGCTCGCCGATGCCACCCGCCTCGTAGCCGCGCTCTGATTCGGGGATTCTGCGGAGATCGCAGAAGACCACGCGCATGCCCAAGGCCTGTCCCACGCGTGCGATCTTCGAACCGATGCGACCGAAACCAAGCACGCCGAGCGTCATCTGGCAGGCCTGGCGATCGCCGACGAGGTCGGCCCGCGCCCGTTTCCACTCGTCCTTCGAGAGGGCACGATCAAGGAACACGCGAGGGCGTATCGCGTCCAGCAGGAACGCAGTAACCAGCTCGACTACCGCGCGGGTGTTCGCATCGGGCGTGTGCACGACCTCGACGCCGCGGGCCCGGCACGCTCGGACATCGATGTTGTCCACCGCCACGCCCGCCCGTCCCACGACCTTCAGTCCGGGAGCCCGATCGAGCAGGGCCTCGTCGACGCGGGTGTAAGTTCGGACGACGAGCCCCTCGGCCCTTGTCAGCAGGTCCCCAAACCCGGAATCGTCAAACCGGCAGACGCGCAGGTCGCACCGCTGGCCGAGCCAGGAAGCGGATTCATCAGAGAGCTCTTCGGTTTGGATCACGAGCGGGCGTTCAGACATCGGTCCCGAAGCGTACCCGTCGTCGGTTCACTCCGCCGGGCAGTCGCTCTCGTCGGCGCTCCCGATCGCCGGCTCGATCAGCGCGCTCATCGCCCCGGCGCACTGGTCGACCCGCGGATCCTTGCCGAAACTGCGGATCTGCTCGATCTTGAGCTCCGCCAGTTCCTTGTGCGTGGTCAGGAGGACCGCCCGACCGTCCTTGTCCACCTTCTGGGCGGCCTTGAACGCCCGTTCGAGCGGAAAACCGAACAGGCGCATCGCCAGTTCCATCACGTATTCATAACTGTGGTCGTCGCTGTCCAGGAGGACCACGTTCCAGAGCCACGGGCGGTCCGGGTCCTGTTCGGCCCTCGGACGCGTCGTCGGGACCGGAACGGTCACCGTCAGGGTGCCACCATCGAAATCGTCCATTTCGCTCATCGGGACCATTCTACCAGCGTCCCTTCGCCATCCCAAGCGATTTGCGCGATTCTCACTGTTTACGGGCTATCCGGCGAATCCGCGCTTTCACCGGGGCGACAGTTCGCGTACATTCGGCCCCCCGCCGGGAGCGCAAGGCAGCGCTCACGGCCCGTCATCATTCCCTTTTTATTCATCTGCCGCCGGTTCCGGCGGCCCATCCTGTTCGAGGTCATCCATGAACAAAGGCGATCTGATCGAAGCCGTCGCGTCTCAAATGGGCGAGTCCAAAGCCACCGCAACCAAGGTCGTGGACATCGTTCTCGACACCATCGCCAACGGCGTTCAAAAAGACGACAAGGTCGCCATCACCGGCTTTGGGACGTTTAAGAAGAAGCACCGCAAGGCGCGCAAGGGCATCAACCCCGCCACCCGCGAGCCGATCGATATCCCGGCCTCCACATCGGTTGGCTTCACCCCGAGCCAGAACTTCAAGGACTCGCTCTCCAGCTGAGTCTCACCCGGCATTCGCCGGGACCGCACCCACAACCCGAACCGCGCTGGGCGACCATCAGTCGCCGAGCGCGGCCTCTGCGCTGTCGATCGCCGCTCCGAGCGCGGCGCTCTTGTTCACCGTCTCGGCGTACTCTGAATCGGCCTGTGAATCGAACACGATTCCCCCGGCCGCCTGCAGGTGATACACCCACCGATTCCCCACGGGATCGCAGCGTTGCAGCGGCACGACGATCGTGCGCAGCGTCAGCGCGATGTCCATCTCCCCGTCGAGACCAACGCAGCCGAACCCGCCGCCGTAGGGCCCCCGCTTCACCGGCTCGAGTTCGTCGATGATCTGCATCGCGCGGATCTTCGGTGCGCCGCTGATCGTGCCGACCGGCAGGGTTGATCGCAGGGCATCCCAACAGTCCAGTTCGGGCTTCAGCCGCCCGGTGACCGTGCTGCTGATGTGCATCACATGGCTGTAACGCTCGATGACCATGAGCTCGTCGAGACTCACACTCGCGCGCTGGGCGACTCGCCCAACATCGTTCCGACCGAGATCCACGAGCATGATGTGCTCGGCACGTTCCTTCTCATCGGCGAGCAGCTCGTGTTCGAGTTCGCGATCGCGCTGTTCGGTCTCACCACGCTTGCGCGTGCCGGCGAGCGGGCGATTGGTCAACACGAAACCGTCCTGTTCGCGACGCACGCGGCACAGGATCTCCGGGCTCGACGCCACCAGAATGCACCCTTCCGCCTGCAGATAGCCCATGTAGGGGCTGGGGTTCACCACGCGGAGCGAGCGGTAGACGTCGAACGGATCGGCCGCACTCTCCCGCTCGAACCGCTGGCCGACCACCGCCTGAAAAATATCGCCGGCGCGGATGTACTCCCGCGCCTGTTCGACCATCGCGGCGTGCTGCTTGCGCGTCATGTTGGAGGTCGCCTCGCCCCGACTGACCTCTGACGGAGCCGGGAACACGCCGGGGCGAAGGGCCACGTTCTCATCGGTGAGCCGGTCCATCGTTCGCCGGATCTCTTCGATCGCGTGGTCGTAGCGCTCGCCGGCGCGGTCCGGGTCGTCGACTTCGACGAGGCGGACGCTGTGCACGAGTTTCGCGACATGATCGAAGACCACCATCTGCGGGTAGAAGCCGAAGTGCAGGTCCGGCAGCCCGCGATCATCCTCCGGGGCGTGGTCGAACGGCAGTTTCTCTGGCTCGACGTAGCGGGCCGAGTCGTAGCCCGCGTAACCGACCCAGCCCCCGAGGAACGAGCCCGGAAGCACACGCCCGGCGTCCTCATCACGGTCCGGCCGGATCAGGCGCAGTCCGTCGCCGATCGCGCGAAGCGTGTCGAGCGGGTCCGTCGTTGCCGCCGCATCGCAGGGCCGATCCCGTCGATCGGTCAGGCGGACATCGGTTCCGTACGCCACCACCTCGATCTCCGGCTCATGCCCGAGGATCGAATACCGTCCCTGGCGATCGCCGTTCTCGACCGACTCGAAAAGAAACGACGGCGCGGTCCGTTCATCGGCTTTGACCAGGCGCCGGTACGCGCTAACCGGAGTGAGCCGATCGCCGAGCAGCCGGATGCCGACCGGGATCATCGCCCTTCGCCCCGCGTCGGCGCCCGACGCCAGTTCACAGAATCGCTCTCGGCTGATCGAAAGACCTCGCATGGGTCGCAAGGATAGCGATGCCACGCCCCGCGCACGCGTCGGCGGACTTCGCCGATCGACGGTGCAGCGGCTACGCTCTTGGCATGCTCCGCGCTCGCCGGTCAGCTATCCGCCCCTCGGTCGAGATCACGCCGTTGATCGATGTGGTGTTTCTGCTGCTGACGTTCTTCGTGTTTGCGCTCATCCTCACTGTTCGAATGGACGCGACCGATATCCGCCTGCCCGAGGTCCGAAGCGGTGCCGAGAGCCCGACCACGACCCGGCCCGTGGTCGTCGGCATGAACGCGGACGGCGAGATATCCATCGGAGACACCGTCCTCGCGGGGGCGAGCGACGCGATCGGACCGGAGACGTCCGGAGCGATTTTTCGGGCGCTGATCGAGTCCGCGGGGCTTGTCGAATCAAGCGTTCGCTCCGGCGAGGCCGACCTGCCCACGCTCATGCTGGCGATTGACGAAGAAGCACGCCACGGCCGCATCCTCGAACTTCTCGACGCGCTGCGCGAAACCGGTGTTTCTGATTTCCGCTACCTGCGCAGCCCGAACCGGGACGGGCCGGCCGGGTAAACCCTCGGACGACCGGCGCTCCTAGCATTCCCCATGACCGTTTCGGATTCCAGTGCGACCCCCGGCGGGCGTTCGATCGCGTTCCCGATCGCGCTCGGCGTGTCGCTCGCGCTCCACGCCGGGCTGGGCGTCGCGCTGGGCGTTGGCGGGTTCGGCGACCATCCGCGGGCGTCCGACGGCTCGATTTTCGAAGACTTCAGCACAGATCCGGACCGAGCCGACCCGCGATTCGTCGCGCTCGGGAACCCCGACTCGCGCGTCGCCTCGTTGACATGGATCGGCTACGAAGAGTTCGAGGAGATGTTGGCACCGCCGTCCGAGATCGATCAGGCGGAGCAGGACCCGAATGAACCCGGCGATCCGGCGGTTCTGGAGCGGCCGGTGCCGGATGAGTCCGATGCTCACAACGCAACCGAGCCCGAGCCGCTGCCCCCCGCTCAGGAGCCGCTCCCCGAGCCCGACGACGCGTTGGAACTTCTCACGCCCGAGGTTGCGCCGATCCCCGTGACCACCGGCGAGGTCGGCCCGCCGGACTACAACGAGCTCTTCGAACTGGTGGACGCGATCGAGGATTTCGCTTCGGATATCCCACGGTTCAACCCGATCGAGGCGTTGCGCAGCCTGCGGACATCGCGGGCCGCCGACAAGACCGAGGCTCCGGAGGCTTCCGAACCGAGCCGACCGGACGCGCCGACGACCGAGGTGGCGGACGCGAGTTCACCCAAAAACCCCCCGGTTTCGGGACAGTCTGGCCAAAACGCAGATCGCGAATCCGACGCCGCCGCCGTTCAGCCGGTCAAAAACGCTGATCTCGGAAAACCGCTGGCCGCCGAGGGTCTGACGATCAGAACCGTCCGGCCCGATTTTTCGAATGTAACGTTGGCGACCGCTCGACCACGCAATCCCGTGGTCCGGATCGACTTTCGGAGAAACGGAAAACCCATACGAGTTGTGGTAATCAAGTCGAGCGGGCACGAACAAGTCGACATCGATGTTCGTAAAGCCTTGTATGCCTGGCGGGCCTCCGGTGAGGCTCTGCTGCAGTTACCGGACCCAGAGGATCCGGACACCCCTGCT
>JANSXG010000012.1 GCA_024743075.1 bacterium
CGATGATGTTGTCGGGCTTGATGTCCTTGTGCCACAGCCCGCCGCGATGGTAGACGCTCAGCGTTTCGAGCAGTTCGGCGATCAGCGTCAGGGTGTAGCGCATCCGGCGCGGGTCGAGCCCGCCGGCGCCGCTTTCGGCGTGCAGACGCTGCGTGAGGGCGCCCATCGCCTCGCCGGGCACGTACGGCATCACGTAGAAGAATCGTTCGTCGGTGAGCTCGTGCTCCAGCACCAGGCCGAGTTTCTTCGCGGCCTCCAGCGCGCGGCTCTCTCGCACGATCTGGGGCATGCTCGAGCCGTCCTTGAGCGAGAAGCTCTTGATGACAACCTGATCGACATCGGTGATGCCGCGCCGCTCGAAGATCGCCAGCCTTCGCGCGTCGGGCTCGGCGACGAACAGTTTCCCGCCCGAGCCGCCGCCCTTGAGCGAGCCGATGATCGTGTACCCGTCAAACTCGCCGGTGCGCTTCGACGGCTTGTCGGAACCCGGAGCCGCGGCCATGGCGTTCGCCACGCGCACCTCGACGCCCTCGGTCAGGCCCGAGAGCAGCAGGAAGCGAGCCGGGTGACCGATGCAGACGCGGTACATCGCGCGGGCAGCGGTCGAGAGTTCGGCACGGAATGCGCGTCCGTAGTGATTGGCGTTGGACCAGCGTGCGATGACGACGTTGAGCACAATGAGCAGCGAGAGCGCGATCGCCGCGAAGATCGCCCCGATGATTCGAAAGACATCACCGATTTCGCCGGAGATGAAACGGTAAAAGTGTCGGATGACCAGACCGACCCCGCGAAAGAACACCTTGAAGAACTTGATCGCGAAGAGGATCAGGAACACGCCCAGGACGGCGGCCATGATGCCGCCGACGATCAGGACCAGGATGCCAGCTAATGAAACGCCCATCGAATACTCCTCCGTTCCGGCTCAGGTGAGCCGATCAACGGAACGCGGGGTCTTGCTCTCCTCGGCGATCTTCCATCTCCTGGCGGTAGATCTCGGCGATCGCTTCGTCGAACAGCGCGTCCTCCGCATTGGTGGGATTCAGGGTCAGTCCGTTTCGCTCCGCCTCGCCGATTTCGTCCTGCGTAAAGGAATAGGTGTAGATCACTTCGCCCAACCGGGCACGGAGCAGGCCCCGGACCTTCGCCAGACGCCGGCTGACGGTCGGTTCGCTGACGCCCAGCGATTCAGCGACCTCTTTCCCGGGCTGTCCGTCGAGACATCGCATCTGGAACACCGCGAAGTCTGAAAACTCGGCCTCTCGCTCCACCAGGCGGATGGCCTTGGTCACTTTGGCGCGGAAGACCCGAGCCTCGTACTCGCCGTCTGGGCTCGTGCCCGCGGCCTCGCTCATCCAGGCCTCTTCCAGCGAGATCCCTCGGTTGCCCTTGCCCCGTTTGAGAGCCATGCGCCGGTCCATCTCGTCGCCCAGCGTGTGCTTCGCGATGGCCAGGAGCCATGTGCTGAAGCGGGCGCCTTTGGCGGGGTCGTAGCGGTCGATGGAGTCCGAAAGCGCCGCCAGCGTCTCCTGAGAGAGGTCGCGCACCGTCTCGTTGCCGATCCGTCCGCGCCCCCACTTGGCGAGTTGGGCCTCCAGAACCGGGCCGAACGTCTCCCAGAGCTCGTACCAGGCGGCGGTATCCCGGGCCCGAAGGCGCGCGACGAAGCCGGTGGTGAGATTGTTCAGCATGGGTTCCCTGCTCGTAAATAGGCAATTTGTTCCGCGTTCGCGGCTCAGCATCCAGAATACGCCATTTCTTGCGGGTGTCCTGTCTCATTCCTGGCCTTGAGCGACACGCAATGGCCGGGGGAGCCTCGTTGGGGAGCGCCAGGCACGGCTTGCGAAAGTTTTTTGCAAAAGAGCGAAATCGGCTCCGCGAGATCCGGAACAAGGTGGCGGACCGGGTCAATCGGGACCCGCACACCGGAACGAACGCGACGAGCGAATGTGAGCCCGCCGCGAGCAGAGAGAAAGGATCCGTAATGGCCTGCTGCACCAAACCCCTGTTTCGCCTCGCTGTGATCGGCGGTCTTGCCGCGGGAGGCGTCTTCCTTATCTCGCAGACCCCGCGGGGCGGCGCAATGATTTCTCAGGTGAAGAGCAAGATCACCAACACCATCGACTCGGCGATCGACGATCCCATCGCCCTGCGGGCTCAGCTCCGGAATCTGGAACGCCAGTACCCCGAGCGCATCGCCAAGGTTCGCGGCGAACTCGCCGAACTGAACCAGCAGTCGGATCGCCTGGAGCGCGACCGGGCGGTGGCTCTGAAGGTCGTGGAGATGGCGTCGAATGATCTCGATGTCCTCACCGCCCGCCTCGATCAGGCCCGGAATGTCCGACAGGACTCACCGCACGCGGTGATCAACGTTCGCTTCGAAGACCGCACCATGTCGCTCGAAGAGAGTTACAACCGTGCGACCGAGATCCGCAACACGGTGCAGGCCTACACGGTCCGCGCCTCGGAAGCCGAGCGGAGCCTGCAGGTTCTCAATCAGCAGTCCGGTCGCCTCACCGATCTGCTCAACGAGCTCGAGTCGGAGCACACTGCGTTCCAGACGCAGCTCGCCCAGCTCGACGGCCAGATTGAGGTCATCGCTCGCAACGAGAAACTCATCGACATGGTCGAAGAGCGCGAGAAGGCGATCCGCAACCTCGACCGCTTCGAGAGCGTCAGCCTCGACCAGGTCACCGGTCGCATGGCCAAGATCCAGGCCGAGCAGGAAGCCCGTTTGACCAGTCTGCTCTCCGGCGCCGAGCGTCGCAGCTACGAAGACATGGCCGAGCAGGAGCTCAGTCGCGAGCAGTCCGCTCGGGAGATCTTCGAAAGCACGATGAAGCTTCCCTTCGAGCTGCCCCGCGAGACCATCGAAATCGGTGACGACGGCGAGGTCGAGCACGACAGCGACAGCCGCGGTCCGGTGGCTTCCCGCGACACCGTGATTATCGACTGATCGAACCTCTCACTCTCTGGCCGCACTCTCGGGCGGCGCACCTCAGCGGTGCGTCGCCCTTTTCGTGCGCCGCGATCAGTTCGCCGAAGTCCGGCCTGCTCGCTCTTCGATCAGGCGACGCACGGCGTCGAGGCGGAGGCGGTGTTGCTCGCGGTCCGGCTCGATCTCGGTCAGCGCGAGGATGTGGCGTTCGGCCTCTCTGAGTTCACCGGCCTGGATCGATGCAGCCGCGGCTATCTCGCGGTTGGTGGCGTCGAATGGCGCGACGCGCGTGGCCCGTGTGGCGTACTCAAAGGCTTTCTCGCGATTGCCCCGCGCGGTGTGCAGGCGCGCGAGACGAGAGGCGTACGCCGCAGAGTAGTTCTCGCGTGCGTCAAGAAACTCGAGATGCGGAATGGCCCGCCATGGCTCGTCGGAGTCGAGGTAGAGGCGAGCAAGGTTCTGGTGGGGCATGGGGTCCACAGGGCGGGCCGCGGCGTATCGCTCAAGCAGTTCGATGAGCCGCTCGTCGATCACGCCGCCATTGATCGTGATCTGCTCCTGCAGGTAGAGCTCCAGCAGGTCCGGGTGGTCCGGGTGGTCGAGCAACCAGTATTCGACGAGGTCCGGCGTGATGCGGATAAGCCGAGGCTGAAAGTCCGGGCTCGCCGCGCCGCCGGTGACCTTCAGCGCCGCCTTCGACGCGAACTCCGCGAGCGACTCGGAAACAGCCTCTTCCAGTTCGATGTCCTGCATCGATTCGGCGATCCGCAGCTGGCGGAGGCTCGGCTCGCTGACCATGCCCCAAGACGCGGCATCGCGGTACGCCCACTCCTGGAACCGCTCGAAGAATTCCTGCTGGCTTATGCCGAGGACCTCGGTCATCGCGGCGTCTTCACGCTCGCCGCTCGCGTACGCCTCCATGAGCTGCAGCGGTGCGCTCTCGCCCCACTCGGAGGCGATGAACTCGTACATCCAGTGGCCCTGCGCGTAGGCCTGAGGGCGAGAGTCGGTGCGCGTGAACGCGAGGTTGATCTCACGCATGTCGAACAGCGTGCCGTTGAGCAGGGCCTGCGTGAGCAGCTGCGCTCGCGAGAAGTCATGCGGGGCTTCCTCGCTGTAGACCGCCGCGGCTTCCGTGAACCAGTGGGGGATGCGGTTGCGCGTCTTGCTGAGCGTGATCGTGTGGGCATACTCGTGCCGGAATACGCGCAGCCAGTCGTACTCGCCCATGTTCCGCTTGCCGACGCGCGGCACTTCCATCGCGATCAGAGGGCCCGTCGCCGCGGCGACGGTATGGATCCCGGGCATGCCGACGATCCGCACCGCGAACCACTGATTATCCGGCGCGAGCTCGAGGACCGCTTTGAACTCCGGCTGGTGGTCGTAAATGTCCACAAGGTCGGCGTGAACGGACTCGATTGGCTCGATCATCTCGCGTGCGAGCACCGCGTCCATGCCGGGGCGGAACCGCACGAGGAAGTTGTCGCTCTCGATGGTCTCCCATGTCCGCAGGTCTTCCAGCAGCTTGATGCTGTTCGCGACACGCACGTTGAACGGGTCGAGCTGCTGCGCGCGGCTGAGCGCCTCGTAGGCCTCGGCGTCTCGGGCCGCCTGCACGAGCAGCAGGCCGAGTTCGGCATGCCCGCGTGGATCGTTGGGCTGCATCGCGATCGCGCGGCGCAGATACTCCGCCGATTCGGCGTACTGGCGACGCTCGGACAGCGACTCACCGACGCGCAGCAGGGCAAGCGGCGAGCCCGGTGACAATTGTGCGAAGGCTTCGATTGCTCGCTCGGTGCGCGCCGTGTCGTAACTCATGGCCTCGACGCCCGCGTGCAACGCCGCAACATCGCGGCTGCGCGGGTACCAGGCCCGGGCTCGGGCGAGGAAGGATGCTGCGCGGCCCGGATCGTTCTCGCGCATCCAGCGCCGGGCTCGGATCAGTTCGGCATCCAGCGAGGGCATCGCCCGATCGGGCGCGATCCGCTCGACGTTGAGGTCGAGTCGACGGGCCACCGACGCGGCCCCGTCCACATTCAGGCCGTCGACCTGCGTATCGCCGAGCAGACGCCACGCCTCGGCGACCATCGGATTGATCGCAAGCACCTGCTGCAGGACTTCGATCCCGCTCTCGCGGTTGCCTCTTTCGAGCAGGAGTTCAGCTTCGAGCAGCAGCGCGGGCCAGTACAGACGGTCGATCTGCTGGTGAACCTTGCTGAGCAGCCCGATCATCCGGTTGAACTCCGTGGCCGGCCTGCCGTCGAGCTTGGCCTGCAGGCGCAGCGCCCGCACGCCGGCGACGATGCCCTGCGCATCGGAAACGCGGTCGGCGCGGGCGAGGTCCGCCAGCACCGGCTGAAGCGCTTCGCGCGCCCGATCGAACTCGCCCAATCTCTCAAGCGACTCGGCGAGGAGCACGCGAGCTTCGTTCGAGTCGATACCTTCGAGCAGCTCGATGGCGTTGATCAGTTCACCGCCGCGAACCAGTGATTGCGCCCGCAGGAGCGCGGGGACGCCCTCGCGATCGAACACCGGGTGGGCGTACGCGCCGGTGATCAACGCCGCTCGTGCGAGCGTCTCGGTCGATGCGAGATCGGCCTCGGTCCACAGGCCGTGGAACACCCGGCGCTCGATCCGTTCCTCTCCCGAGAGATAGGGCAGGTCGATCACGCGAAGCACAGCGGGCAGCGGGTCGGGCGCACCAGCGGGCGGCGCCATATCCGGGTTCAGCGACGGCTGCGCCGATGCGGTCACGCTGACCGTAAACGCCAGGCCGACCGAAGCAAGCAGGCGCCGAACTGGCGTGGCTCGGATCATTGGCCAGCCCCCTCAATCGGCAGGCGATCGATCTGAACCGTGTAGCCATCGTCCGGCTCTGCGACCGTCATCTGCTGATCGGTAACACCCTCGTTCACTCTGACACCCGCCATGAGCACAATGGCAACATCGACTTCTCTGCCGCGAGAATTCTGCCGGCCGGCCCGCGCCATGAGGGGGAGCCAGCGGTTCGACTCGTCCGGCGATCGGAAGTACCAGAGGCGGACAGAGTCGAACCCGTCCTCGTCCTTGGCTAGCGGTGTCAGTTTGAGCTGGACCGCTTCGGTCCGCTCGTCGGCCGCCTCGACCGTCGCGCGATAGCCCCCGAACTCATCGCGTTCGTTCTCGCCGGCGGGCGCGTCGAGCGAGTCCGTCAGTTCGACAAGTTCGACCTCGTACCGCTCAAGGATGTCACTCTTGCGCTGTCCGATCGGGATGGGTAGCGGGCCCTCTCCGAGCCGCAGCGGATCGACCTCTTCGCCGACGCGTGTTATCTCGCGCTTGCGGAAGGTCTTGTCGTCGTCGTTCCGCTCGATAAGCCATCGCCCGTCAAAGGCCCACGACTCGTTCAGTTCGCGCTGAACATCGAGGTCGGCGTAGCGGTCGAAGCGCACGACAAACGATCTCATCCCGGCTCGCTGTGTCTGTCCTTCTGGCGTCCGATCACGGAAGAGCAATTCACCGGACCTGTACTGACGATCACCAAGGGTGCGGTCGATCCGGTCGTAGACGATCTGTGCTCGGAGATCGCGCATGCCGCGATCGGCGGTCTCCAACTCGGTCAGGATCCGATCGACCTCCGGATCCGGGTGCGTCGGTTCGGTCATCGGAGCGTCCGGCAGTTCCGCAGGGGTCGTCGGGGTCTCGGGATTGCCGAGCAGGCCGGCGATCGCGAGGAGCAGGAGGCGTGTGAAGAGCAGGGGGAGCATGTCAGTCCTTCCGTGGTGGTCGCTCGCTCTCAACAATACCCGTCCGTTCGTGGATGGGTGCGTGGAGGCACGCGTGGTGATTCAGCGTCTCGCCGCGTCGGTGGTACCCTAGGGGTATGAACGCACGTGCCCGCTCTCTGCATTCCATCGGCATCCTGCTCGCCCTGGCCGCCGGAGCGGTCGGAACGGCCGGCCAGAACTCCCAGGCGCAGGATGAGGCCGAGCCGATCGCCGTTTTCGCGCCGATCGCGGAGAACGCTCTCGAACTGGTCGTGCCGGAGGACGCCGCAGGGCAGGGAGTGATCTACCACGCCCTCCCCGGGCGCGCTATTCAGGCGACCTTCACCAGCACCATGCCGATCGAGACGTTTAAGGGCGAAACCGATGGTGTCATCGGCTTCGCGGTCGTCGAGCGACCGGAAGAACTGGCTCGGACCCTGTCCGGCGAAAGCGACTCTGGGTCGGTCGAACGCGGCGCACTGCTCGCGGCGGAATTCGCCGTCCCGGTCGATTCGATCCGGACCGGCATCGACATGCGCGACCGTCACCTCCAGACCGAGCAGTGGCTCGACGAGGCACGCCACCCCTACATCCGGTTTCGGCTCGCGTTCTTTGCCGAGCCGGTCGACGCCACACCCGACGGCTCACCGCAAGGCGCACGGACCTTCTCGGGCGCACTTGTCGGCGATATGACGATCAAAGGAGTCACCCGCCCGCTGCGCGTCGAGAACGCCCGCGTCGCCCTGCTCCCTGAGTCCGAGGCGACGCGTCGCGTCTCTCCCGGTGACCTCATGGCGCTGCGCTGTCGGTACACGCTTGCCCTCGCCGACTTCGGCATCCAGAACGCGATCGTCGGGCGCCAGGTCGCTCGCGAGATCGAGGTCGATCAGGTGATCTACCTCTCGACCGTCGGGCCCGGCGAGCAGCATGCCGATCAGTCGGAATCCGGGTCAGACGCGGAGTCGAACGAATCCGGGTCCGACGACTCGTCGAGCGACGCGAGGTAATCACGCAGAATCGCCGCGGCGGCGAGGGCATCGCGGCGCTGCTTCTTCTGCTTGTGCGTCATCCCCGACCGCGCCATCTCCCAGTCTGCCTGCACCGAGGTCAGGCGTTCGTCCTGGTAGCGCACCGGCAGATCGATGCGCTGGGTGAGTCGCTCGATGAAGGCGCGGACGAGCTTTGCCCGGGGCCCCTCCGAGCCGTCCATGTTGAACGGCATGCCAACGACGAGCTCCTCCGGCTCATGGTCTCGGATCGCCTGACAGAGCCCGTCGAGCAGCGAATCGCCGCGATTCAACGGCAGTTCGATCACACCGGCGGCGCTCACGATCCCGGACTCGTCATCGCCGGTCGCAAGGCCCGTGCGACGGTCGCCGAGATCGATCGCGAGGTAGCGCATGGTCCGGCGATCAGTGGGCGCTGATGATCCCGCTGCTGTGCTCGGGCACCGGCGACTCGGATCGCGCGATCGAGCCGCTCGGCGCGGTCTGCACCGCGTGACCGGGGATCGGGCTGAAGCGAGAGCCCGCGAGCGGGATGCGCTTGTTGACGTTCGCCACCGGGAGCTTGGGGAAGAGAACCATGCCCGCACCGGTCAGCACGAGGTTGACGAGGATGAAGACGACGACCGAATCGATCCGCAGGAACTTGACCGTCGCGACGGCCACGAGCAGTGCGATCGAAAGCGGGATCATGGCGTTCCAGCAGAGCTTCATCATCTGGTCGTAGCGCAGCCGCGGGATGGTCCAGCGGATGAACATCGCGAGCACGATCATGAAGATGACCTTGCCGAAGAAGACGGTGAATTTCAACAGCGCCGCCAGCAGGCCGGTGTCTTCCGGCTGAAGGCCGGGGACGAACGGCAGGTGGTACCCGCCGAGGAACAGCAGCACGAAGAACGCAGAGCCCGTGATCAGGTGGGCGTACTCGGCCAGGAAGAAGAGGGCGAAGCGCATCGAGGAGTACTCGGTGTGCCAGCCGCCGACGAGTTCCTGCTCGCATTCGGCGTTGTCGAACGGTGCCCGGTTCCCCTCCGCGAGTGTGCAGGCGTAGAACAGCAGCGCCGCGAGCGGGTGCGCAACGATGAACCACACGCCGCTCCCGGCCACCTGCGCCTCGACGATCGCGTTCGGGCCGACGGTGCCGGCGGTCAGGACAACCACGAGGATGCACAGGCCCATCGGGATCTCGTAGGAGATCATGCCCGCGGATGCGCGCAGGCCGCCGAGGAACGAGTACTTGTTGTTGGAGGCCCAGCCGCCGAGCGTCATGCCGTACACGCTCAGCGCCGCCACGGCGAGGAGGAAGATGAAGCCGATGTCCACCGCCGCGGCTCCGACGACCGCGTCGCCACCGCTGACGAACTCGCGCCCGCCGATCACGATCGGGTCGATCGCGATCACGCCGCCCCAGGGGATCACGGCCCAGCCGATAAGCGCCGGGATGACCGAAAGCATCGGCGCGAGGCTGAAGAGGATCTTGTCGGTCTGCGGCGGACGGTAGTCTTCTTTGAGAATGAACTTCAGCCCGTCGGCCAGCGACTGGCCCAGACCCCAGAACCCGAAGCCGCGAAACAACTTCTGCAGCAGAGGCAGCCCGAGGTCGAAGCCGACGCGGTTCGGGCCGATCCGGTCCTGAATGTACGCGGAAATCTTGCGTTCGAAGTACACCAGAATGCCCACCGTCGCGAGGACCAGGTGGATCACGATGACCGCGACGATGACCCCAACGAAAAACTGGGGCCCGATCGGGAAAATGGCGTCGAGAATGCTCTCCATAGGGTGGGCATGGTACGCGGCCGGGCGCTCGACGGAAAGCCGCCCAGAGACTCTGGCACCGAACAGATCGAGAGAGATTCCGGTGCGGATGGCTCAAAAATGAACGGGCCCTCGGGAATGTCCCGAGGGCCCGCTGGAGAGTCGGTTGAACCGGACGTCTTGCTCAGCGACGACGGCGAGTCGCGGCGAATCCCGCCAGCGCCATCAGCGCCGCCGAACCGGGAGCCGGGACGATGTAGAAACCACGAGCGTGCTCACCTTCGAGAAGCACTTCGTACCCCGATCCATCGATCGCGATGCTCGAGATACGGCTGTCCGTGAGGTCGCCACGCTCGGAAAAGACCAATTTGCCCGTCAGCGGGTTGTAGATAATGGTTTCGGGCTGAGCGAGATTGCTCGCGACCAGCGACACCGAGCTGAACGAGCCGTCGGAAGCGAGATCGACACGCAGGATCGAGCCGTTGTCGAAATCGGTGACCCAGATGCTGTCAGAGCCGGGAACTGTCGCGATGCCGCGGATGTTCGTGAGGTCGGAACCGAACCCGGTAAAAGCGTCGGCGAAATCCACGACGGGGTCGTTCGCGAGCGCGTAGTCGCCCGAGCCCGCGTGGTACTCCATCCGCCAGATCGTGGACGACCGACCGTCCACACCACCGGCGTCGAAGGAGCCGCCATTCACCGCAGTGACAAAGAAGTCATTGGAGCCGTTGGCTCGTGCGAGGCCGAAGCCGTCGTCAAAGCGGACGCCGGTCGCGTTGTTATCCTCGACGAAGATCGGGCCCGTCGCCCCGCTCAGCGAGACGCTGAAAATGCCGTCGATCGTGTCGCCGGTGACGGGTGAGCCCGGGTTGGAAACCGTCAGGAGATTTCCCGACACCGAGTCATACGTCAGGCCGACGGGGTTCTGCAGAGGGTTGCCCTGCGTCAGGTAGCTCGCGCTGGCCGAGCCGCTGAACGGCATATCGACCCGGAGAATGCCTGCGTCGGTCGTGTTCGGGAACGGAAGTCTTCCATCGGCGACGTAGAGCTCGCCGGTCGGTCCGGCGGTCACATTCGCGAATCGGGTGTCAGGGTTCACGGAGGCGTACAGCGTGCTGACGCTTCCGGTCGAGTCCAGGAACCGAACGGCGTTCTGTTGCTGGCTCGTGAACACAATGCCTTGGAGGCCCGCGGAGGCGGTACCCGCTGCCCCGGCGACAAATGCGGCGGCAAGCGTAAGTCGGATCGATGTCATCGGAAGTCCCATTCTCTCTTTGGTGTCAACGGGCGGCGGGCCGGATGGCGACCCGCTTGAGGTGTCATTGTAGTCTGCGACCGGACGGCAGCGAGTCAATAGGAACCGCTGCCCAGAGGACCGGTTTATCGGCCCTTCTGCGCATCTTTCGTGTCCCGGGCACCCTCGGATTTCGGATTACGCGGATTGGGCCAAAAATTTAGCCGTGCGCCAGATCAGCGGGCTCAGACAGGTTTCATTGCAGATTGACCGGCATCACCACATAGACGAAATCGTTTCCGCTCTTGATCATGCCGGGCTTGTTCGGGGCCTTCATCTCGATCATGACCTCTTCGCCGGGCAGAACCTTCAACGCGTCGGTGATGAACGCGGGGTTGAATCCGATCTCGATGTCGTCGCCGTCGAATGACTTCATTTCGACATTGATCTCGGCCTCGCCCATCTCCGGGGCGCGACTGGAGATCTTCAGGGCCTGGGTGTCCTTGCCGAAGGCCATCCGAACGCCACGCGACTCCTCGTTCGTCAGCAACGCGGCACGCCGAACCGCCGAACCGAGCGACTCCACGGCGAAGGTGGCCCGCTTGTCCTGGTCCTTCGGGATCACGTCCTGATAGGGCGGGAACGTTCCGTCGACGAGGTTCGACGCCAGCACCGTTCCGCCGGCACCGGCCACATCCGAATCATCGAACTTGAAGATGATCTGGTTGTCGGTCACCGCTACGCGCACCTGATCGCAGCCGCTGAGCAGTTTATTGGCCATCGTCAGCGCTTTGGTTGGCACAATGCAGGTCGACGGACCGTCGCCCGTGAACTCGTTCGCGCTCGCCTTCGCCAGCGCGAGGCGTCGGCCGTCGGTCGCCACCATCTCGATCTTTTTCCCCTCGCGTCGCATCAGGACACCGTTGATCGCGTAGCGCGAGTTCTCGCGGGCCGTCGAGAACGTCGTGCGCGAGATCAGCGTCGAGAGCGTGGACGCGTCGATGGCGAACGAGTCGTCGCCGGAATCCTCCGGAAAGTCCGGGACCTCGGGGAAGTCGCCGGGCGGGTAGCCGTACACCTTGAAGTGCGCATCAGCACCACGGATGCTGGTCATTTCGCCGTCCGAGTCGAGCGTCAGCGTGGGATCCTTGTCTTCGGCGCTCACGATCTGGCGCAGTTTGTCCGCCGGGATCAGGGCCTCGCCTTCCTTCTGCACTTCCGCCTGTGCGCTCGACATGCGGATCGAAATCTCGGCGTCCGTCGCTGAAAGCGTGATTGTCCCCGCGCCGCCATCACCGTCCTTGCGCGCATCGAACTTGATGCAGGTCAACTGTGGGCGCGGCGATCGCGATGCCACCACCCCGGAGACTAGGTTCACCGCGTCCATGAGTGCGGCTCGGTCACAAATCACCTTCATCGATTTCCACTCCGATCGTCTTGCCTGGGCCCACCGCGACGATCGGCGGTGCGCACCGGTTCTTCGCGCGGGATTGTACTCCACATCCACAACACCGCGAGGACCGAAGCGACGGGCCCACTACGGCTGGGGGCAAACACCGCCCCTCCAGCGGTCGCGTCAGAGTAGATCCCGACGAACCACCGCACCGCTCGACGGACAGCCCGCCCACGGGGAATCCACACCAAGCGCCCGCACGTCTTGCGCCCCGCGAGACGAATTTCTCGGTTGTTCGGTGGGCAAAATCGGTTGTGGCGAAACCGGCTATGCGCGATACTGGCCGCTCCCGCAGATCCACGCCGAGCGTGGTGCGCGGTTTGTTTGAGTTTCATTCGGGTACACGCGCCGCGCATCGCTCTCCGAGCCAAGACGCAGCGCCTTATAGAAGGTAAGGACCAGCCCATGTCATTCGAAGCAGCGGTTCACGCTCAGGCCATCGAACTCGACCGTTTGGCTCTTGAGATGTGCGCCAGCGCCGGGAGCGGCCACCCGACGACCGCCAGCAGCCTCGGACACATCACCACGGTTCTGTACTTCCACACCATGCGTCACTCGCCGGAACTGCCGGACTACCCCACCGCGGATCGGCTCGTGCTCTCCGAAGGCCACGCCGTCCCGATCGTCTACGCCGCCGCCGCCACTTTGGGCATCCACTTCGGGGCCGATCCGAACAACCGTCGTCCGATGACCGTCGAGGATCTCGCCACGCTCCGCGAGATCGATTCGGCCCTCGACGGCCATCCCAACCCGATGGAAGGCATGCCGATGTTCGATGCCGCCACCGGTTCACTCGGCCAGGGCCTTTCCGTTGCTGCCGGCCTCGCCGAGGCCGCCCGCCTCGACGGGCTCGATCGCCGGATCTTCTGCATCATCGGCGACGGCGAATCGCGCGAAGGACAGATCTCCGAGGCGCTCGACCACATCGTCGATCGGGGCCTCACCAACGTCTGCCCCATCTTTAACTGCAATCAGTACGGACAGGCGGCCAAGGTCAGTGCGCAGCAGTCCGCCGAACGCATCGCCGCCAAGCTCGCCGCCTACGGCTACGAGACGATCACGATCAACGGCCACGAGCCCGCGGAGATCAAAAAGGCTCTCGACCGATACATCGAGATCTCCGGCGATCCGAGCGCGACGCCCGTCGCGATCGTTGCCAAGACGGTCAAGGGCTGGGGCACCCCCAGCCTTCAGGGCGGTGGCTGGCACGGCAAGCCGGCCTCCGGCCAGCACCTCGAGAACGCCCTCGCCGAGCTCGCCGAGCGCCGCGCCGAGCTCACCAGCGCCCTCAGCAGCACCGACTCGTTCACGATCCAGCCGCCCGACGCGTTCGAGTCGGACGGCTACACCGCGACAGCCGACCTGCCGAGCTTCACCGAAGCCATGGCCGCCCGCGACATGACCAGCGTGGTTCACACCGGTCGTTTCGCGACCCGGCGTGCCTACGGCGTCGCCCTGCAGGCGCTCGGCAAAGCCAATAAGGACGTCGTCTGCCTCGACGCCGACGTGTCCAATTCCACCTTCGCGATCGACTTCGCCTCCGACGCCGACCTCTCCGGCCGGTTCATCGAGTGCAAGATCGCTGAGCAGAACATGGTCTCGGTCGCCGCGGGCCTGTCCGCCGCCGGCAAGATCCCGTTCGTCTCGACCTTCGCGAAGTTCCTCACCCGGGCCTACGACCAGATCGAGATGGCCATCAACTCCGGCGCGAACATCAAGTTCGTCGGTTCCCACGCGGGGATCTCGCTGGCTTCCGACGGCCCGAGCCAGATGTCGCTCCCCGATGTCGCCTGGTTCCGCAGCTTCGCGACCGCCCGCGACCATCGCGGCAACCCCGCGTGCTATGTGCTCCAGCCCGCCGATGCCTACGCCGCCTACGCCCTGACGGAGATCATGGCCGAGTACGAGGGGGCCTGCTACATGCGGACCCTGCGTCCGGACACCGAGTTCCTTTACTCCGACGACGATGTGTTCAATCTCGGTGGCTTCCACCAACTCGCCGAAGGCCGCGACATCCTGCTGGTTGCCTCGGGCTACATGGTGCACGAGGCCAACAAGGCCCTGGAAGAACTCGACAAGGCGGGCGTCTCCGCCGGTCTGGTCGACCTCTACTCTCTGCCGTTCGACGAGGAGAAACTCCTCGACGTCGCGAACGCCTCGGGCGGTCGCATCCTGACGCTCGAAGACAATTACGGTGCCGGCTTCGGTTCCGCCGTCGCAGACGCGCTTTCGGCCTCCGGCGACGGCTTCGAACTCGCCCAGATGCACGTCACTCGCATTCCCAAGTCGGGCCGCACGCCCGAAGCGGTCCTCGAGTACTGCGGCCTGAGTGTCAAGGACGTTGTGGGCCGTTGCCTCGAAGTGCTGGAAGTCACGACCGCCTGACCCGCGGTGCGGAGTTATCCACCGTCGCGAACGCGCCATTTCAAAGTTTTTGCCTGTTTTTTTGCCCCTCGACCGGGTCGTTTTCGTCAAACGACCCGGTTTTTTTGTTTCGGGGGGTGCGTTTGCGTCCGAAAACTTGGATGCAGGTTCTCGGACCATGTGCCCGAAATCTGCCGAGATATCGGCGTTTTTCACCACTCGAACGACCGGTTCGGCCCGACCTGAAAGCTCGGCCGAGGGGCGTCGGCCAGCCCGCGAGCATTTGCACTCGAAAATACGGGTGATTTGTGGACACGCCTAGCGGGAGGGGTCGAAAACACATAGCGTTGTTGTTTGCGTTTGCTATCCTGGACGTCTAAGATAGCAGTCACTCACTTGGCGATCGTTCCATCTGATAGCGGTGTTCTGGTGGTCGCTGGAGCGGGACTTCAAATCAGGGCTGAGTTGGTCCTGAATCGTGAAAGCCAGAAGTTCCGGCCTGACGGCCACAGACCAGCACCGCGAAGAATTTTTAGGAGAGTCTCATCATGAGTCTGACCCAGTGCCTGTCCCTGATCGCGGGCGCCACGCTCGCCGGCACCGCCGTCGCTGATTCCGCTATCACCGCGGACGAGGCGCGGGCCATCGTTGCCGAAATGCTTGCTGACGCCGAAACCCGTTCGAGCCTGCAGTCCTCCGGCGGTACCGCCGGCCATGACGGCAAGTTCTTCATGTCCAGCGCCGGCGGCAGCTTCCGCCTCAACGTTGGCGGTCAGATCCAGTTCCGCTACATGCTGAACCTGGGTGACGACCTCGGTGGCACCACCGACAACGACGACGAGCGCGGCTTCCAGACCCGTCGCACCAAGCTCAACTTCACCGGTACCGTCTACGACGATATCGACTTCAAGATCAACGGTGCGTTCGATCGCGACGGCGGTGCCTTCACCCTCGAAGACGCCTACACCGTCTTCAACATGAACGAGAACTCGGCCTTCCAGGTCGGTCAGTTCAAGCTCCCGTTCGCCCAGGAAGAGCTCGTCAGCTCCAGCCGTCAGCTCGCCGCTGACCGCTCGGTCGCCAACGAGATCTTCAACCAGGGTCGCTCGCAGGGTGTCATGTACCGCTACAGCAGCGACGACTGGCGCTTCGCCGCGGCGTTCTCCGACGGCTTCAACACCGCCAACACCGACTACAACACTTCCAACGGCACCGGTCTCCTCGGCGCTGGTGAGGCCGACTGGGCCTTCACCGGTCGCTTCGAGTACAAGGGTGCCGGCAACTGGAACCAGTTCCGTGACTTCACCTCCGAAGCCGGTTCCGAAACCGCTTGGATGATCGGTGCGGCCGCTCACTGGGAAACCGGTGAAGTCGGCGGTGCCGGTTCGACCGACTACGACAGCCTCGCGTACACCGTTGACGCGACCCTCGAGGGTGACGGCTGGAGCCTCTTCGGCGCCTTCATCGGTCGCTCGCAGGACGTCGACGGCGGCATCGACGCCGACGACTTCGGTCACGTCCTCCAGGCCGCCTTCCGCATCCCCGAGTCGAAGTGGGAAATCTTCGGTCGCTGGGACGGCGTCTACGCGGACAGCAGCTACACCAACAACGACGACTTCAACACCCTCACTTTCGGTGCCAACTACTACATGCACGGCCACGCCGCGAAGTTCACGGTTGACCTGCAGTACTTCCTCGACGACTCCGCGGACAACGACATCGTCTCCGCCAACGACGGCATCGGTCTCCTGACCGACTCCGACGACGGCGAGATCGGCATCCGCGCTCAGTTCCAGCTCCTCTTCTAATCGAAGCTGAACTGATCACGATCATCTGATCGAATCGCAGGCCGGCTCCTCGGAGCCGGCCTGTTCTTTTTTGCCGGTGCGCCGTCCGCCGCGTCCGCTCAGCGTTACACTCTCGAATCGTCGCCGTCCGATGGCGACACAGCGCACGCCACGCGGAGACAGCCTTGACCCAGACCACCCTCGCCGACTCACCCGCAGCCATGCTCCCCGGACCCGAAATCAAACCCGCAAAGCTCTCCGGCAAGAAGGGCTCTCGACGCAACCGCACGGGCAAGTCTCTCGCCGAGGTCGCCGACCGCCATGTCTGCTACGAGGCGTCGGTTCAGTGCGTCGAAGCCGAGATCGACTTCGTCACCGAGACCTTCGAGAAGGTCCGCAAGCGCCCGCTGCGTCTGCTCCGCGAGGACTTCTGCGGCACCGCGAACACGTCCTGCGAGTTCGTCTCGCGTCACGACGACAACCGCGCCATCGGCGTCGACCTCGATGAGCCCACGCTGCAGTGGGGGCGCGATCACAAGATCAGCAAGCTCTCCGAGTCGGGGCAGGCACGGGTCGAGCTCCGCAACGAGAACGTGCTGACCGTCGAGACCGAACCCACCGACGCGATCCTGGCGATGAACTTCAGCTACTTCATCTTCCAGCAGCGCGACCTGCTCCGCTCCTACTTTGAAAAGTGCCGCGCTGCGCTGAAGGACGACGGCGTCCTCTTTCTCGACTGCTTCGGCGGCCATGAGAGCTACGCCGAAACCGAAGACGAGCGCGAGATCGAGGACGACGACGGCAAGCCCGTGCTCATCGGCATCAACCAGTACTCCAAAGAGGGCTTCGTCTACGTCTGGGACCAGCACAAGTTCAACCCCATCACCGGCGAAGCCGTGTGCAAGATCCACTTCCATTTCCCCGACAAGTCGAAGATCAAGAACGCCTTCACCTACGTCTGGCGCATGTGGACCCTCCCCGAACTCCGCGAACTGCTGACAGAGGCCGGCTTCAGCCAGGTCGATGTCTACTGGGAAGGCACCGACGAAGACACCGGCGAGGGCAGCGGCGAGTACTACCCCACCCTCGAAGGCGAAGCCGACCCCGCCTGGGTCGCCTACATCGTGGCCCAGAAGTAAAGATCGCGTCGAAGCCGCGTTTCTGCTCCGAAAATCCGGGTCGAGGCCCGGATATTTTCTTTCAATTATTTCTGAAACCAATGCAAACCGGACCGCTCCGGCGTACGATATCGACGCTATGCCGACTCTCGTGGACATCGCGCCAGCACCCGCTCAAGTGGCCGACCTCGTCGCCGCGGGCTTGGTTCGCGCAGTTGAAGTCATGCACGCCCAGCTTCGCACCTCTGTCGGCGAGGTCGAGCAACTCGTCCGCCTCGCTGAGCGATACCACGGCAAGATGCTCCGCCCGGCGATCTCGATGGTCAGCGCGATCGCGTCGGGGCCGCTCTCCGGCGAGGTCGGGCCGATCGATGAGAGTGACCCGCGCTTCCATCGCGTCGCGACCATCGGCGCCGTCATTGAACTGATCCACCTCGCGACCCTTGTCCACGACGATGTGCTCGACCACGCCGAAGAGCGTCGCGGCGGGCCGTCGGTCAACGCTCTAAAGGGCAACGAGCAGTCGGTCATCCTCGGCGATTACCTGCTGTCCAAGGCCTTCCACCTCTGCGCCAGACTCGACGCCGAGGCCGGAACCCGCTGCGCCATCCGCGTCGGCGAGATCACCTCGACGGTCTGCGAGGGTGAGATCCTCCAGCTCTCACATCGGGGCGACGCCGAACTTACACGCGATACATATTTCAACATCATCGAGCGCAAGACCGCGGCGTTGATTGCGGTTGGGTGCGAACTGGGAGCGGTGCTCTCAGGCGCTCCGCAGAGCGTCGCCGATGCCCTGTATCGCTACGGCATGAACCTTGGCACAGCCTTCCAGATTCAGGATGACCTGCTCGACCTCGTCGGCGAGGAGCGACTGGTCGGCAAGCCACTCGGGCGAGACCTCGAACTTGGCAAGCTCACGCTCCCGCTCATCCACTTCCTCGAGACCGGCGGCTCCGAAGCCCAGGCCGTGCTCGCTCAGGTCCGCAGTGGGGCGGAACTGGACGCCCCCGCGCGTCGCCGGCTTGTCCAACGCCTTGAGGACTGTGGTTCACTGGATTACGCGCGGACCATGGCATCCGATCTCGTTGCCGATGCTCGCCTCGCCATCGAGGCACTGCCGGACAGTCCGGCCCGAACCTACCTGCTCGATCTCGCCTCTGCGGTCATCGAACGAGCGTTCTGAGCACCACCCAGAGGGCGAGAGGCCCTTTGGAGGCCCGTCGTCGCTTGGCGCGTGCGTGGCGTTCCGGTACCATCCTCGACCCGCTTGAGTGGAGCGGGATACAAACCCTACCCGTCGCCCGGAGATTATCTCCGGGCCATCGACGACCACGACGGAGCCCACGCATGAGCCAGTTCAACCGTTTCGGCGGCCCTCGCACCAACGTCCTCAAGGAAACCGCCAGCGGCGAGACCTACGTCGATTGGAAAGACGTCGAGTCCCTCCGCCGGATGCTGAGCCCCAACGGCAAGATCTACAGCCGCAAGCGCCTTAGCACCACCGCCGCCGAGCAGCGCAAGGTCGCCCAGGCGATCAAGCGCGCGCGTCACATGGGCCTGCTCCCGTTCACCTCGGCGACGCTCTGAGCCGAGCGCCCGACCGGTTTTCGTTGACGAGACGCCCGAAACGGGCGTCTTTTTGTTGCGCGATGGTGGGAATTTCCGAGTTTCGATCGAAATCCGGCGAACATGTGAGCCGTCAGGGCATCTGAAGGGGAAGAGCCTGCGCGCCGGCCGACCCCGATTCAAGACGGTCGCGGTCGAGGCGTTCGCTCCGCTCGCGCGCGGATGGGCCCCCGACCCGGCCCATCCACGCTTTTTCCTTTGCACGCCACTAGCATCCGGGCATGAACGCAAATGCCCGAGCTGTGCGCGACTACTCTTCCATCGAAATCCCCGATCGCTCGCTCTCCCGTGAGGAGCGCATGGGTCTTCTCGTCGATCAACTGTGGCGGGTCTTTGGCAACCCGAAGACGACCGCTTCGGGCCTCAGCGCCGATGAGGCGTCGAAGTTGGCCGGTTATTCCTGGGTTGGCTTCTATTTCGGGCCGGGGCATCCGTTCGTCAGCGCCTTTGGTCAGCATCTCACGCCCAGCGCGCACGAATTGCTCCTCGACCGGCGCCAGCCCAAGCCCGCGTGCTCGCCCATTGGACTCGGCGGCATGTGCGGGCGGAGTTTCCGCGAAGCCGTTCCGATCGTGGTGCGCGATGTCGCAACGCTTGAGGACGGCTACATCGCCTGCGACCCGCGCGATCGGTCGGAGGTCGTCGTGCCGTGCTTCGACGAGCACGGCGAGGTCTACGCCGTGCTCGATGTCGATGGCTACGCCCCGAACGACTTCTCCTGGGACGACGCGGACGCCTTGCACGACCTGCTGGTCCGGAGCGGGCTGTCCAGCGGCGAACCCCGGTCCGCCATCATCATCTGAACGGTGAAGTCAGTATTCGACGCGCCGCTCTTGACGGGAGGCAGTGCATTGATATAGTTGCATTATGGTGCAAGTAAGCAAGCAAAGTGGCGAGCCCTCGACGAGCCCGAAGCAGGCAGCCCGTCGGCGTCACGCCATCGATTCCCTGCTCGATCCGGACCTGTTCAAGGCCCTCGGCGACCCGACCCGGGTCGGCCTGCTGGCCTGCCTGGCCAAGTGCGGGCGGTTCTGTTCGGTCGGCGAGGTCGCCGAGTGCTGCTCGGTCGACCTGTCGGTCGTCTCGCGCCACCTCAAGCAGCTTGAGCAGGCGGGCATCCTCGATTCCGAGAAGCACGGACGCAGTGTGCTGTATCGGGTCCGCTTTGGCGAACTGTCGTCGGCGCTGCGCTCGCTCGCCGACGCCATCGATACCTGCTGCCTGGGCGGAATCTGCGACTCGAACGCCTGCTGCGACGGTGAAGGCTCCGATGGCTGTTGCTGAACACGCCCGCCCGACCCTGCTGTTCCTCTGCACCGGCAACTCCTGCCGGAGCCAGATGGCCGAGGGCTGGGCGAAGCACCTCAAGTCTGACGCCATCGACGCGTACTCCGCCGGTACCGACCCGCACGGCCTGAACGCACTCGCCGTCAAAGCAATGGCCGAAGCCGGCGTGGACATCTCTTCTCACACCTCCAATCGCCCGGAAGACCTCGGCATCGACTTCGATTTCGTCGTCACCGTCTGCGATGCGGCGAACGAGTCCTGCCCGGTCTTCCCAGCACGAACTTGCATCGTGCATGCAGGCTTCGAAGACCCGCCCAGACTCGCCGCCCATGCCGCAACCGAGGAAGAGGCCATGCACCATTACCGTCGCGTGCGTGACGAAATCCGCGCGTACATCGAAACACTCCCTGAGTCACTCTGAACAGATCGACTTCACGCGAAAGGCGCAATCATGAACGACCAGACCAAATCACCCTGCTGCGGTCCCGACTGCTGTCCTCCGACTTCCGAATCGAAGCCCCAGGTGAACGCCGACACGGTCCGTGACCACGTCCGCGCCGGCTACAGCGCGATCGCCACCGGCGGCGGCTGGTCGGCGATGCAGGAATCGGTTACCTCCACAGATCCTGCCGGTTCGTCATGCTGCTCGCCCGCCGGCGGCTGCTGCGGCCCGGTGACCTTCAGCCCCGACCAGCTCGCCAAGGCCATCGGCTACGACGCCGATGAACTCGCCGGCTCGGTCGAGGAAGCCAACCTCGGCCTGTCCTGCGGCAACCCGACCGCGCTCGCGTCGCTCAAGACCGGTGAAGTCGTCATCGACCTCGGATCGGGCGGCGGATTCGATTGCTTCCTTGCGGGTCCGAAGGTCGGCCCCAACGGCAGGGTGATCGGTGTCGATATGACTCCCGACATGCTCTCGCTCGCGCGCAAGAACACCGCGATGTACCGCGAGCGCACCGGGCTCGACAACGTCGAGTTCCGCCTCGGTGAGATCGAGAACCTTCCGGTCGCTGACGCGAGCGTTGATGTGGTCATCTCCAACTGCGTGCTGAACCTGTCTCCCGACAAACCTCGCGTGTGGGCGGAAATCGCGCGCGTGCTGAAGCCCGGCGGGCGCGTGGCGGTTTCCGACCTCGCCCTCCGGCGTGAGTTGCCCGATGCCGTGAAGGCTGATGTCGAGGCCCTCGTCGGCTGCGTCGCCGGAGCGGTCCTGATCGACGAGATCCGGGACGCACTCGTCGATCTCGGTTTCGACCGGATCACGCTGAACGAAAAACCAGAATACATCGACGCGATGGGCGGCTTCCAGGACCCGCTCTACGCCCGCATCGCGTCTTCTCTGCCCTCCGGCACGCGTATGAGCGATTTCGTGACCAGCCTCGACATCGCGGCGGTCAAGCCCTGCGGCACGTCCTGCTGCTGCTGAACCATGGCTGAGTCACTCATCAAAGCCTGCGCCCCCTGCGCGACCGACGCACCGAAGCGCCTGGGCTTCCTCGACCGCTACCTGACGCTCTGGATCTTTCTCGCGATGGCGATCGGGGTGGGGTTCGGCAAAATCGTGCCAGGCATCGGTGAGGCGCTCGACGCCGCGTCGATCGGGTCAACCAGCGTGCCGATCGCTATCGGCCTCATCGTGATGATGTACCCGCCGCTCGCAAAGGTGCGATACGAGCAGCTGCCCGGGGTGTTCCGCGACTGGCAGATCCTCGTTCTCTCGCTCGTCCAGAACTGGCTGGTCGGTCCGGTGCTGATGTTCTCGTTGGCGGTGCTGTTTCTTCGCGATCACCCAGAGTACATGATCGGCCTGATCATGGTGGGTCTCGCCCGCTGCATCGCGATGGTGCTGGTCTGGAACGATCTCGCGCGTGGCAGCAGCGACTACGCCGCGGGCCTCGTGGCGTTCAACAGCATCTTCCAAGTGCTGTTCTTCGGAGCCTACGCATGGGTGTTCATCACGTGGCTGCCAAGCGTGCTCGGGCTCGAGAGCGCGGTGGTGGACATCACGATCGGTGAGGTCTTCTTCAGCGTGCTGATCTACCTCGGCATCCCGTTCTTCGCCGGCATGATGACCCGGTCCATCCTGCGCCCGATCAAGGGCGACGAGTGGTACACGCAGCGGTTCATTCCGCGCGTCGCTCCGCTCACCCTCGTCGCACTGCTGTTCACGATCGTCGTGATGTTCAGCCTGCAGGGCGAGACCATCGTCGATCGACCGTTCGACATCGTGCGCATCGCGGTACCGCTGACGATCTACTTCGTCTCGATGTTCCTCGTCAGCTTCCTCATGGCCAAGAAGGTCGGCGCGGACTACGAGCGCGCGGCGACGCTGGCGTTCACCGCCTCGGGCAACAATTTCGAACTCGCCATCGCGGTCGCGATCAGCGTATTCGGGATCGGTTCCGGCGTCGCGTTCGCCACGGTGGTGGGGCCGTTGGTCGAGGTGCCGGTGCTGGTCGGACTGGTCAGCGTCTCCCTGTGGCTCGGGCGCCGGCTTTACACCGGCACCAGCGCGCCGTAGCCGGCGGACCCGTTGACGCAAAAACAAAGAACGCGTCGTGCTCAGCACGACGCGTTCTTTTGTTTCACAACGGTCGATCAGCTAACCAGCGGATCAGTCTTCCTTGACCTCGTACTCCGCGTCGACCACGTCGTCGGAGTCCGAACCGCCCTCATCGGTGGCCTCGGCGTCGCCGGTCGCGCCGCCGGCCTTCTGTTTGGCGGCTTCCTGCTCGTAGACGATCTTGCCGAGCTCCATCGACGCGGTCTCGAGCTCCTTGAGCGCCGCTTCGATCGCGGACTTGTCGTCGCCTTTGATCTTGCCTTCGAGGTTCGACAGAGCCGACTCGATCTTGCCGCGGACTTCGCTGGAGACCTTGTCGCCGTGCTCGTCGAGGGTCTTTCGCGTCTGGTGGACCACGCCGTCGGCACGGTTCTTCAGGTCGACCAGTTCGCGCTTCTGCTTGTCGGCCTCAGCGTTGGCCTCGGCTTCCTGCTTCATGCGCTCGATCTCGGCGCTGTCGAGACCGGACGAGCCTTGGATGGTGATGTTCTGGCTCTTGCCGGTCGCCTTGTCGGTGGCCGTCACGTTCAGGATACCGTTGGCGTCCAGCGCGAACTCCACCTCGATCTGGGGCGTGCCGCGAGGGGCGGGGGGGATATCGGTGAGCTGGAACTTGCCGAGTTCGCGGTTGTCGTTCGCGAACTCGCGCTCGCCCTGAAGCACTCGGATCTCGACCGACGGCTGACTGTCCTGAGCCGTAGAGAAGGTTTCCTTCTTGCTGGTCGGGATGGTCGTGTTGCGCTCGATGAGCTTAGTCATCACGCCGCCGAGGGTTTCGACACCGAGGGAGAGCGGGGTCACATCGAGCAGCAGGATGTCCTTCACATCGCCCTGCAGCACGCCGCCCTGAATGGCGGCACCGACGGCGACGACTTCGTCGGGGTTCGACGACTTGTCGGGCTCCTTGCCGAAGATCTCCTTGCAGAGTCGCTGCACCGCGGGCACGCGTGTGGAACCACCGACCAGCACGATCTCGTTGATCTTGCTCGTGTCGATCTTCGCGTCCTTGATCGCCGCGAGGCACGGGCCCTTGATGCGTTCGAGAAGCGGCTCAATCAACTGCTCGAACTTGCTGCGGGTGATGGTCACCTGCAGGTGCTTCGGGCCGCTGGAATCGGCGGTGATGAACGGCAGGTTGACCGAGGTCTCCTGGCTGGAGGACAGCTCGCACTTGGCCTTCTCGGCGGCTTCCTTCAGGCGCTGCAGGGCCATCGCGTCGTTGCGGATGTCGATGCCCTCGGCCTTGCGGAACTCTTCGGCGATGTGGTTGATGAGCACTTCGTCGAAGTCGTCGCCGCCGAGCGCGGTGTCGCCGTTGGTGGACATCACCTCGAACACGCCGTCGCCGACGTCGAGGATCGAGATGTCAAAGGTGCCGCCGCCGAGGTCGAAGACCGCGATCTTCTCGTTGGTCTTTTTGTCGAGGCCGTAGGCCAAGGCGGCCGCGGTCGGCTCGTTGATGATGCGCTCGACCTTGAGGCCCGCGATCTCGCCGGCTTCCTTGGTGGCCTGACGCTGGCTGTCGTTGAAGTAGGCCGGCACGGTGATGACCGCGCTGGTGACGGTCTCGCCGAGGTAGTCCTCGGCGACCTTCTTGAGTTCCTGCAGGATCATCGCGCTGATCTGCGCCGGAGCGTACTCCTTGTCGCGGATCTTGATCTTCACGAGGTCGGAGCCGGAGCCGGTGACCTCGTAAGGCACCCGCTTCTCTTCTTCCTTGACCTCGCTGGCGCGACGGCCCATGAAGCGCTTCACCGAGTACACGGTGTTCTTCGGGTTGGTCACCTGTTGGTGCTTGGCGGGCTGACCGATGAGGCGGTCGCCCTTGTCGGTGAAGCCGACAACCGAGGGGGTCGTGCGGTTGCCCTGGGCGTTGATCAGCACTTTGGGGCTGCCCGCCTCCATGACGGCGACGACGGAGTTCGTCGTGCCGAGGTCGATTCCGATGATCTTTGACATGGTGTTCTTCCTTCCCCGGCGGGGCCGTCGCGGCGGGCCGGTGCTCGAGTCGTTGTGAAACGGTAGTCCGGGCGCGGCCCGTCCTGAGTGTGTGGTTTCCGTCGCAGGCCGGTCCTCGGCCCTCGACGGAAGAGATAATGCAAGGCTGATGCCAATCGCGGGCACGAAAAAACCCCGCTCCTGATCAGAAAAGCGGGGTTCTGGGTCGTTCGTTCGATCCGGCCTGTCGGGACATCCGACTCAGCTGGGGCGTTCTGCCGATGTGGCAGGTCGCCTCAGTTGCCGTCTCCGTCGCCACCCTCGTCATCGCCGTCGCCGCTGCCATCGATGGCTGGCGCCCCGCCGGAACCGGCTATCGCCGAGTTTCCTGCTCTGCCGTTGCGCCACTCCTCGATCTCGCGGGCAACATTCGCCACATCCATGAAACCGGGCCAGTTGTCCTTGTTCTGGACCGCGTCCTCCATCCAGCGCTCCACGGTGGCTTCATCCAGGTTGTCCTCAAGACCAATGATGTCGTCGATATCGTCGGCGGTACCGAACTGGCCGTCCGGGCCGGCGGAACTGATCTTGAGCAAACCGTTCGGGCTGGACGCCGGGACGAGTCGATACTCGACGCCCCACGGGTCGATCTTGGCGCCTGCCGGGAGGGCGACCTGGTCGAGCGATGTGGGCGGGCTCCCGGCTTCGCGCGTGTACGCGCGGATCTGCTCATCGAGCACCTCGCTTTGCACCGCGATGTACCCGATCGCCATCGCGCCGCGTCCGGCGTTCGCAAACCAGTAGAAGCCGTACGCGCCACCGACCACGACCACGGAAAGCAGCAGGCCGACGATCGTTCCGGCGATCGCGAAACCGCGCGGGCGCTTGAAGAGAGCGAACAGGCTGAGCAACAGGCCGATCGGAGAGAGCAGGCAGGTGAGCGACAGGATGAACCCGATCAGCCCGAGCGGGTTGCTTTCGGGCTTTCCGCCGTAGTTGGCGTACTGCGGGTCCTGATTGAACTGACCGCCCTGCGGCGTGCTGTCATAAGGATTGTTCATGAATGGTGCTTTCGGACTGGGGATTGAGTCGCCCGGGGCCGGGCATCGCGACCGTAGCGTATCGCGGGCGGAGCGGAAACGGGGCTCGGGGAACTGATTTGGCGTTTCCGCCGGCTGGTTTCATGGGTTCCGACCAGACTCCGAACATTTTTGGATTTTGTTCTTGACCCGAACAAAGCCCTATGTACGATAGTCGGTGTACCCGAACAGGTCCAGATCATCCTCTTCAAGCCGTGAATAAGGAACCATCACGATGATCAGTCTGCATCGCATCGCCCGTCTCGCCTCCAACGCTTCGCTCGACCCGTCCAGTGCAGCCCTGCTGCTGGATGAGATTCTGGGCTCCTCGCGCCCACTCCCGCTCGGAGCCCGGCTGCGCCTGGAGGCCCCGGAGACCCTGGCGACGGTCTCGATTGCCCTGGGCCTGTCCCGGTTCACCGACCTGACCTTCACCCCGTCGCCGGATTCCGCTTCGCTGGTCGACCGGCTGCTCGCCCATCAGCGCGAGGAAGGTTCGTTCGGCTCGCTCTGCGCGACCGCCGTGGCTTCCGCCGCGCTGCTCAAGGCGTCCGAGCAGTTCGGACGCGCACCGGGCGGCGCAATCTCTGAACTTGCCCAGCGTTGCGAAATCAGCGCGGACCGGGCGCTGGCGTGGCTCTCGGAGCAGCTCACGCCGGCGTCCGGAGCCCGCTGGCAGTCCGTTGGGTCGCTGCTCGACGAGGACGATGCCGACGAATTCGTCTGGGAGCACGACGCGGGTGTCGGCTCTGCCGACTCGCTCGACCTCGCGATCGCGCTCTGGCAGCTCGCCGGGCTGTCCTCGACGCGGGCCCGCTCGATCGCCGATGCGCTCCTGCAATCGCTCGATCAGTCGGGCGCTCGTCACGATCGCGCTGTGGCCCAGCTGCTCGATCGCGCGTCATGTGCCCTGTCCGGGTCGACCGCCTCTGCTTCACCCGCGATCCCCACGCAGCCCTCGGTGTTCACCGAAGCCGCGTGATCCGTTCCGGCGCACGCCCGCAACGCGAGTCGGGATCAGCGCGTGCATACTGTGCGTCGTCATGCCCGATCCGGATACCCAACCCGACCTCGCTTCGCCCGCCCAGCAGCCGACGCAGGCCGATGCGGATGCGCGGAGCCGCCACCGCGCCGACGCTCGCTCCACCGATCGCGGAGCACGCGTCGGCGACGGCGTGCGCACCGTTGGGGGTACGGGCGAATCGGCATGGGGTGGTCGCGTTATTGCCCACCTCGATCTCGATTGTTTCTTCGCGCAGGTTGAAGAACTCGACGATCCGGCCATCCGCGGCAAGCCCGTGATCGTCGGGCCGCCCGCGCCCACGCGCTTCCCCAATGGACGCATCGACTTCTCGCGAAGCGGTCGCGGCATCGTCTGCACGTCCAACTACGCCGCACGCGCCTTCGGTGTCCGCACCGCCATGCCCGCGACACAGGCCCACCGCCTCTGCCCCGACGGCGTGTACCGCCCGTGCCGAGGCGAGCGCTATCGCGAACTATCGCGTGAAGTCTTCGCGGTCTGCGAAGACTTCACGCCTCGGATCCGGCCGGTCGGCATCGACGAGTGCTATCTCGATTTCTCCGGCCTCGCGCGATGGACGCGCGGCCGGTACCCCGATGCCGACCCGGAGGTGTTCGCCCACGACTGGCCACGTCTGCTCGCCTCGGACCTGCGTGACGCCATCGAATCGCGCACCGGGCTCACGGCCTCCATCGGCGTCGGCCCCAATCGCTTCATCGCCAAACTGGCGTCGGACTACGACAAGCCGCGTGGGCTGAAGGCGGTGGCGCCCCGCGACTGCTCGGCGTTCGTGCGAGGACTCAAACTCGGCGACCTGCGCGGCGTCGGCCCGAAGACACGCGAACGACTGGAGCGCCTCGGGTTCCGCACCCCGTCGGACATCCTCGATCTGACGCGACAGTCCGCGTGCGAGCGCCTGGGCGATCTCGGGCGATCCATCTGGGACGCCTCCCACGGCAAAGACGGAGACCTCCCGGATGAGCGAGAGCAGCGCAAGAGCATCTCACGCGATCGGACGTTTGCCGAGAACATCTCATGCTCCAGCGGAGACGGGCGGCGCGAGATGCTGGCGACGCTCAGTCGCCTGAGCGCCAAGGCAACCTACTCGCTCCGTAAGGAGTGCCTGTTTGCGTCAAGCGTGAGCGTGCGAGTGCGCTTTGCCGACTTCTCACAGATCCAGCATGACCGTTCGCTCGGCGCGGAAGACGGCATCGGTTCGACGGATCAGGACGCGGACATCATGCCGGTCGTCGAGCGACTGCTGGAAGAGACCCTCACGAGGCGGGCCTCGCAGAAGCAACTCCGGCACGGCGTGCGCCTGGTCGGCGTCAAACTCGGCGGACTGTCGGCGCTGCGCCAGCGTCAGCTCCGGTTGGGTGAAGAAGAGCAGGTCGACCAGCGTGCGAGCGTCTACAAGGTCGCCGACGAGATTCGAAGGCGTCTTGGATTCGATGCTCTGAGCATCGGCCGCTCGATTGAGAGCGATGCCAAGCGGTCGCGCCATGTCCCAACGCAGCACGATGCGTCGGATCGGGGTAAACAGCAGGTAAACAGTCCGCAGGGTATGGACGGCGTCGACGATCCGGAGCTTTGGCTGCGTCGAGACCTTTCCGACGACTGAGCTTTGGGTAGGCTTGGACCATGAATCGAAACGCACTCATCGGTGGTCTGGGTGGTGTGGCACTCGGCCTTGCGGGCTGCGCGGGAGACACAGGTATGCAGCAATCGTTGGTCGCACCCCAAGCCGGGCCGTACGCGAACGCACACGATCTCGCGCGAGGCGCGGACTACGCGCGGCGCGATGCGGACTGGCGATTCGGGCCGATTGTCTATCAGGTGCTGGTGGACCGCTTCGCACCGTCGGCCGACCTTGAGACCAAGCGCGACCTGTACGCCTCGCCCAGACGGCTGCGCGAGTGGGACGAGCGCCCGACGCGCGGGGAGTACCTCGAAGAAGCGCGGGTCTGGTCTCACGAGGTTGATTTCTGGGGCGGTGATCTCGACTCGCTGCGGGCTCGGCTCGACCACATCGACGCGATGGGCGCGGATGTTGTGTACCTGAATCCCATCCCCGATGCGCTCACGAACCACAAGTACGATGCGACCGATTACCGCATCGTCGCGCCCGAGTATGGCGACCGGGACGATCTGCGTGCATTGATCGACGATGTGCACGCCCGAGACATGAAGCTCATGCTCGACGGCGTGTTTAATCACACGGGGCGACGCAGCCCGCGCTTCGCCGAGGCGTCCACGGACGAAGCGAGCGAGTACCGCGAGTGGTACACGTTCGACGAGCGTCAACCGAACGGCTACAAGGCCTGGTACGACGTTGCGAACCTGCCGGAGCTGAACCTTGAGAACCACGAGGTCCGTGGCTACCTCTGGGAGGACGAGGACTCCGTCATGAAGTCCTTTCTCGCCGACGGCGCGGACGGCTGGCGTCTCGACGTCGCGTACGACATCGGCTTCGAGTACCTGCGCCAACTCACGCAGGAAGCGCACGAGTTCAAGCCCGGCAGCGCGGTCATCGGCGAGATCTGGAGCTACCCCGAGGACTGGGCGCACTCCGTTGACGGGCTGATGAACTTTCACCTTCGCGCGATCGTGTTGACCCTCGCGCGAGGCGAGATCCCAGGTGCGCACGCCGGTGACATGATCGAAACCATGGTCGAGGATGCCGGCGTCGAGCCGATCCTCCGGTCCTGGCTCATGCTCGACAACCACGACACCCAGCGCCTCGCCACGATGCTCCCGGACACCGACCGCCGTCGCATCGCGCAGGTGCTGCAGTTCACGCTCCCCGGCGCGCCGGTCGTGTACTACGGCTCGGAGCTCGGCATGACCGGCGGCGACGACCCGGAGATGCGCGGACCGATGCGCTGGGATCTGATCGAAGAGGAAGATCCGGACGCCCTGGCTGAACTGGAGTGGACGCGCTCGCTCATCGACATGCGCCGATCGAGCCGGGCGCTGCGCATCGGCGACTACCGCGCGCTCGAGACGCAGTCCTGCCTGGCGTTCATGCGCCGTACCGATCGATACTCAGAGACGGTCATCGTGATCTGCAACGCGAGCGATGAGCCGGTGCGTGAGGTCATCGCGGTGCGCGATTCCAAGCAGATGGGCAGCAACCCGCTGATCGACCAGCTCACCGGAGACGAGCACCGTGCGTTCTCGGGTCTGCTCGATCTGGAAGTCCCCGCCCGCAGCGTGCTCGTGCTCAAGCCGCGGCCGATCGAAGCCCACCGCTACACGCCCCACAAGCGGATGCAGTAGCGGGGCGGTCAGTCGAAGTGTTGAGCGACGGTCAGCCTGATCGCGGAGTCGCCGAGGGTCTCGGGCTGATCGATGACCACGCAATCGATCGAGCGCCCGTGCTTGGCCGCCGGATCGCTGGATCGGGTCAACGCGTAGACGCGCCGATCCGCACTGTTCGGAGACCGGACCGTGGCGACCACGACTCTCTCCGGCTCCAGATCCGCCTTGGTCAGCAGCGAGAAGCCGTCCATCCGGACACTCCCCAGGCTGGCCGGCACCTCAACCAAGTGGCCCCGGTGATCGATGAACTGAACATGACCGGTCCAGCCGAACAGGTAGTACAGCGCCCGGCCGTCGTCGTCGCGGTCGGCGATGGCGTCGGAGACGCTGAGCAGATCAATGACGCATTCGTGCCACTTCACGCGATCAAGGGAAGCCTTGGACATGGACAGCACCTTCAGGGGCGAGAGGAGGCGTAAGAACAGCCTGCGGCGACGAACGCCTTTGGACGGGAAACAAAGAGGGGGCCGGGCAGGAGCCGTTGGGAGGAGGGCTCATGCGTTTGGAGGCGGGAATTTAACAGGATGATCGGCGAGCCGAGGCTGTTCCGTTCGGAATCCCGGAAAAATGTCTCCATACGGTGACTTTTCCGCGTAAATGTGTGCCGATCGTGCCGGGTCGCGACATGGAACCGCGGGCGTCCGGTACAAGTACCGCCTGATTCGGGGCATCTGAGCCGGTTGGTGCCTCTTTCTGCAGGCCGATCCCGTGTCTGATTTTCGCCCGACGGCCGGATCCACCCACCGAAATACGGTTCCGGATTATCCCTTTGTCGAGAATGCGGGTATCTGTTGAGTATGACGAAGACCGTGGAGTTATCGTTCGAGTCCGACTGTGCCGGCGTCGTCGCGGAACTGCGTGATGCGCTTTTGGAGGTCTATGAATCGATCGGGATGGATCCGGGCGTCCCCCAGGAGATGGCCCGGCGATTCCGTCTGAACAAGACTCTCACCTGGCATCTCTCTCGGATGCTCGCCGAGCCAGACTGTCTCCCGGCGATGCCGCACATCCCCGGCATGTTGGCGATGGAGAAGGTTCTCAACGCGACGCTCCGCGCCGGTGCGACCGAGCAGCAGGCCGACCGGGTCCGACGCGCGCTGCGTCGGTACGAGACCGTCATCCGGCGCCACGTCGACGACCGGACCACGTTGGACCTGATGCTCGACGGCATGGCCACCACGCCCGACCGCGCTCTCGAGGCCAGTCGGCGTCTGGCGTTTCGCGGCGCGAGCGGTATCCGAGGGGTGCAGGTGCAGACGCGTACCCTGACCGCGTTCGTCGCGCCCAACGCGGAGCACTCCGATCGGCTCGATGTCGCGGCGGTCAGCGGCTACATCGGTGTCCGCCGGTTGCGTCCGCGGGTTCGCTGCATGCTGCTCACTGTGCGCAGCTGGAACGACGCCGGCGGCAAACCAGTCGGTTGGAAGCCGATCTTCGATTCGATCGACGGTGACCCGGGCAATTCGATCCTCGAGCATTACGGCGAGCGGGGGCACGCCGGCAAGGGGGCGGACCTGATCCCGACCGACGGCGGGATGGAGATCGTGCTCCAGCCGGGGCAGGTCGGCAACCAGAGCATGTTCGACATCGCGCGGGCAGACATGCTCCCGGCGATCGGCAACCGCTGGCGGGAGGACGGTGACGACACCGGCGAAGTCGGCGTCTCTCTGACCGTGCCGTCGGAGCGGCTGGTGTTCGATTTGCTGTTCCATCACGAACTCGACTTCATCGGCAACGCTCGCTCGCTGATCTTCGACCTCGTCGATCGCAAGGGTGCCGGATTCCGCGATGAGGACCACCCCAGCGTCCTGCCGTTCCGACCTTCGGTGACCGATCTGGGCGGGGCTCCGCTTGTGATGTCCACGCCGCATGTTCCCGGTCACGGCATGCTCGCCCGCAAGGTGTGCGAGCGCATCGGGGTGGCGTTCGAGGACATGCGTGGCATCCGGCTGGAAATCGAGTACCCGCCGCTCAATAGCGAGATCCTGCTGCGATTCGATCTGCCCGAACGACCGAACTGAGGACGCCATGGTCGACCTGGATGCGCTCTGGGACTTTTCCGATCCAGTGACGAGCGAGACGAGGTTTCGTGAGGCTTCGGCACGGGCCGGGTCGTCCTCCGACTCTCTGGTGTTCCGAACGCAGCTCGCCCGCGCCCTGGGATTGCAACGCCGCTTCGATGAGGCCCACGCAGAACTCGACGCCGTCCGCGACGCTTCTGAAGGGGCGACGGTGGAGGTCGAGGTGCGTCTGAGACTGGAACGCGGTCGCGTGCACAACTCGTCCGGGAACCGCGATGGCGCGACTTCGTGTTTCGTCCAAGCGATGGATCTCGCTCGGCAGACGCGGCTCGACGCGCTGGCGGTTGATGCGGCGCACATGCTCGGCATCGCCGAACGAGGCGAAGCGGGGGAGCGATGGACACGCCGGGCGATCGAGATGGCTGAGGCGTCGAGCGACCCGAAGGCGCGGCGCTGGCGGGGATCACTGCTGAACAATCTCGGATGGACGCGGTTCGAAGCGGGAGATGCGACGGAGGCTCTCCGCTGCTTTCAGGCTGCGCTGGAAGTCCGGATCGAGACCGGGTCACCCGAAGGGGTACGGATCGCCCGCTGGAGCGTCGCCCGGGCGCAGCGCGAGCTCGGGCGAGTGGTCGAGGCTCTCGAGGCTCAGCGTGCCCTGGAACGGGAGTACGCGGAGGCCAACGAGTCGTCCGGATACGTTCACGAGGAAATCGGTGAGTGCCTGCTCGTGCTCGGACGCGGCACAGAGGCGAGAGGTCATTTCCGGGTCGCGCACCGGGAGCTCTCGCGTGATCCGTGGCTGGTCGAGCGAGAGCCGGATCGGCTGGATCGGCTGAACCGACTGGGCGAAGGCACCGGCTGAATCCCGTACCATGCCGGTATGACCAGCGCACCGACATCGACGAAGCCTTCCACGAACTCCTCGACCGACCTTCTTGAGCGTCTCGGCGTGCTGAAGGACCCGCGCGTCCTCGCGCCGGGGTCGATCGACGAGTCCAAGCACATCATTTCCTACAACCCGGCGACGGGCGAGCCGCTCGCGGGCGTGATGCCGCAGACAAACGCGGACTACAACGACGCCGCGGACCGGGCGATCAAGGCATTCAAGCAGTGGCGGGTGCTCCCGGCGCCGAAGCGCGGCGAGATCGTGCGTCGGATCGGCCTGGCGTTTCGCGAGCACAAGGACGACCTCGGCAGCCTCGTGACGACCGAGATGGGCAAGATCAAGCCCGAGGGCGACGGCGAGGTTCAGGAGTGCATCGACATCGCCGACTTCGCCGTCGGTCTGTCGCGTCAGCTCTACGGTCTGACCATGCCCAGCGAGCGCCCCGAGCATCGGATGTTCGAGCAGTGGCAGCCCCTGGGCCCGATCGGGTGCATCACTGCGTTCAATTTCCCAATCGCGGTGTGGGCGTGGAACGCGATGGTCGCGTTGGTGTGCGGCGACCCGGTGATCTGGAAGCCGAGCGCGCAGACGCCCCTGATCGCGATCGCGGCGACGAGAGTCGCGGTCGAGGTCATCGAGAGTGCGACGGATGTGTGGGAGCCGGAGGACGGGGTGAAAGCCGCCGACCTGCTTCCTCTGGTGATCGGGAGCGATGAGGAGATCGGCATCCCGATGACCGAGGACCGGCGCCTGCCCCTGATCAGCGCGACCGGGTCGTGCCGGATGGGGCGCGAGGTCGGTCAGAAGGTCGCGGCACGGCTCGGTCGCTGCCTGCTGGAGCTCGGCGGGAACAACGCGATCATCCTCACCGAGGACGCGGACATGGACATGGCCAAACGGGCGATCGTGTTTGGCTCGGTCGGCACCGCCGGCCAGCGCTGCACGACGACGCGTCGGCTGCTGTGCGTCGGCGGGGCGGCTGAGAAGATCGTGCCCGGACTGGTCGAGGCCTACAAAACGGTCAAGATCGGCAACCCGATGAGCAGCGGGGTTCTGATGGGTCCGCTGATCAACGAGGAGTCCGTTCTCGCGATGAAGAAGGCGGTCGAGCGGGCGGAGAAATCCGGCTGCGAGGTGCTGGTCGGAGGCCAGATGGGCATCCGGAACGGCTGGACGGAAGCCGGGCACTTCGTTGAGCCGACGATCATCCGCGTGCCGAAGGGAAAGTCGCCGGCGGTGGTGACCGAGGAGACGTTTGCTCCGATTCTCTACGTCCAGGAGTTCGATTCTCTGGAGGAGGCGATCGAGGCGCAGAACGGCGTGGATCAGGGCCTGAGTTCGGCGATTTTTACAGATTCGGTCCGCTCGGCGGAACGGTTCCTGAGCCCGGCGGGGTCGGACTGCGGCATCGCGAATGTCAACATCGGGACCTCCGGAGCCGAGATTGGCGGGGCGTTCGGAGGCGAGAAGGACACCGGCGGAGGCAGGGAATCGGGATCGGACGCGTGGAAGACGTATATGCGTCGCCAGACCTGCACGGTGAACTACTCCACGGAACTCCCACTGGCACAAGGGATTCAATTCGGGTGATCCCAACACGTCCGATTATCGGAACAGATTGCACGCAAGACGGAGCGGATTTTTGTCGATTTTGACCAGATCGCTGGCATAGTTCAACGGAGGAGTGGGTTTACCCGCTGTACACGATCGCCCTACACGGGCGTGCGAGGTGTCTTTGCCGGGATCCGGCACTGGCGCGTCCGCCAGTCGTGGTACGATGAGGGTTCGACGGGTAGTCGCACCTTCGAGTGTGATTCGGCCCTTTCGGGCCCAACAATCGATGACGCGCGAGAGCGCATTTTTCTTCGAACGGCAGGAGTGACGGACAATGAGTGCAAAACGAGGATCAACTCTTCTTTCAGCCCTGATGACCTTGGGCGGCGTGGGTGCCGTCGCGGCCGCGGGCTTCGTGTTCACGGGCGGCGACTGCGCCCTTTCCGGTTCCTGCGGTGACAAGGCCGACGCCAAGGTCGTCCAGGCTTCGAACACCGAGGCGAAGTCGGACGCGAAGGGCTGCTGCGATCTCGGCGCTCTGGCGAGCAAGAAGGCCGATGCCAAGGTCGTTGAGGCGGCGAACGTGGTGAAGGCTTCGGAGTGTTCCGAAGCCTCGTCGTGTTGTGCTGACAAGAAGGCCGACGCGAAGGTCGTGGCGGCCGCGAACGTCGTGAAGGGCGATTCGTGCTGCTCGTCGAAGAGCGAGGCAAAGGTGGTCGCCGCTGCCAATGTCGAGAAGACCGAGTGCGCAAAGAGCGACTCTTGCTGCAAGAGCGAAGCCAAGGTCGTTGAGGCCGCGAATGTCGAGAAGGCCGGCTGCTGCTCCGACAAGACGACCGCCAAGGTTGTCGCGGCGAGCACCGTCGCCAAGTCGTCGTGCTGCTCGGACAAGGCCGCGAAGGCCGAGGTCGTGCAGGCCTCGAACGTTGAGAAGGCCGAATGCACCAAGGGCGATTCATGCTGCAGCGCCGCTGCCGCGAAGACCGTTTCCGTGAGCGCCGTTGCCCCGAAGGCGACCTGCGCCACCCAGACCACCGCCGCGACCATGCCGGTCGCTGCCGCCGCCTCGTCCTGCTGCTCGGCCAAGTCGGTCAGCAACGTGGCGACGCTTCCCTGCGGTTCCAAGAACATGCCCGTCCGCATCGTGGCCAGCTCGAGCCCGGTCGTGATGCCCGCGATGTTCTTCCAGGCCGTCAGCATGTCGAACTTCGACATGACCGACGCCGGCTGCTGCCGCTCGGCCGCTGAGAACGCCTCGGGTCTGTCGACCTGTTCCGGCGTTGCCGCCGACGGCTCCGAGAAATCGTGCTGCGACGAGGGCGTGGCGACCATCCCCGCCTCGAACGTCGAAGCCAGCGAATGCTCCCAGGGCGATTCCTGCTGCTCCGCCGACGCAAAGGTCGTTGAAGCCGCGAACGTCGCGAAGGCCGACTGCGGCGAAAGCTGCGGCGACTGCACCGACAAGACCGAATGCTGCGGCAAGTGCGAAGCCGAGGTCGTCGAAGCCGCCAACGTCGAGAAGGCGGAATCCTGCTGCTCGACGAAGGCCGACGCGAAAGTCGTTGAGGCCGCGAACATTGAGAAGGCCGAGTGCGCCAAGGGCGATTCCTGCTGCAAGGCCGACGCGAAGGTCATCGAGGCCAGCAATGTGGAGAAGAGCGAATGCTCCGGCAGCTGTGCCGACAAGTGCGAAGCTTCCAAGGAAGTCGCCAGCAACTGATCCGCTGAACGACTGACCGTTACACAGCAACGACGCCGCGACAATCTCGCGGCGTCGTTGTTTTTGTCGAGCGGCCCGGTTGGCGGTGTCCGGCTACGATCTCGCCATGACCACCTACCTCTGCAAGAGCGAACCAGACGACTACTCGTACGCCGACTTGGCCCGTGACAAGAAGACCGTCTGGGACGGTGTGGCCAACCCGCAGGCCTGCATCCACATCCGCGCCGTCCGGAAGGGCGACGAGATCCTGATCTACCACACGGGCAACGAGAAGCGTATCGCGGGTCTCGGAGTCGCCGCGAGCGATCCGTACCCGGACCCGAAGCGCCCGGAACTCACGGCCAAGGGCGATGTGAAGTTCCCGGTGTTCGACATCAAGCCGGTGAAGGAAGCGACGAAGACGATCACGCTGAAGGAGATCAAGGCGGACGACCGCTTCGCGGACTTCGCGCTGGTAAAGCAGAGCCGGCTGAGCGTGATGCCCGTGCCGAAGAAACTCGACACGGCGCTGCGCAAACTCGCCGGCCTGTGAACGATCAGGACGGGTCGCCGAAATCCGGGACCGGCACATCGTCGTTGAAATAGTGCAGGATCCAGGTGATCTGTTCGGAGCGGTAGAGGTCGGTGAAGGCGTCGACCGCCTCGGGCCAGTAGCGGGTGCCTTTGCCGGCTTCGAGTTCGCTCAGCGCGAGCTCGGCGGCGTCTTCGCCGATCCGGTCGCGGTACGGGCGGATGCTGGTCATTGCGTCGAAGCTGTCGATGACCGCGAAGAAGCGGGGGCCGAGCGCGATGGACTCTCCGGCCAGACCATCGGGGTAGCCGAGGCCGTCCCAGCGTTCGTGGTGGGAGCGGACAAGCCCGAGCAGGTGCTCGTCGGTCTCTCCCATGCGCACGAGACGATCGTGGCCGAGGGTGGTGTGGGTCTTGATGATGTCGAACTCGGCGTCGGTGAGGCGAGAGGCCTTGGTGAGGA